>DATCNE010000039.1:0-3828 GCA_036565395.1 Dermatophilaceae bacterium | reverse complement strand
TCCATCGTCACAGCGATCTTGCTGTGCCTCAGGATTGTCATCGCCACGCGCGGGTGGACGTCCAGGGCAACGAGCAGCGATGCGCACGTCCGCCGAGTTGCATGCACGGGTATGACGGGGACGTCAGCCTTCGACGCCCGAGCCTGGAAGAAGCGTTGGAAGTTCCGAGGGTCGATCGGCGTGCCGTACCGGGTCGTGAGGACCAGGCCCGACCCCATCCAAGCGTCGCCCGCCGCCAACCGTGAGCGCGCTTCGGTCATCTTGCGGCGAGCGAGAGCCCGGGTGCAGATGTCGGGTAGCGGCAGCGGGGCCTCTGACGACACGGTCTTCGTCGGCCGTCGCCGGAGCTCGCCCTGGATCCTCTGTAGCTGCCACGCGATGTGAGCCTCCCCGGACGCGAGGTCGATGTCGTCCCACCCAAGACCGAGCAGCTCGCCGCGCCGCAGCCCGAGGATGAGCATGAGGACGTAGCCGGCATATAGCGGGTCGTCGTCGCGTCGCGCGGACTCGAGGAACTGTCGAGCCTGGGGGACGCTCCAGATGGCGAGCTTCTTCGTGCGAGGAACGGGGACTCGAACCAGCCCGGCCGCCGGCTTACCAGCGCTGGGGACGAGGGGGAGGAGGTCCGCGCAGCCGACTTGCGCACGGCCCCCGCGCCCCCAGCTCTGAGAAGGTGCGGGGCTAGAACCCGCGCAGGTCCAGAGCGGAGTGGGTATCGGGAGTGCGCCCGCTCGCCTCTAGAGATGCTGGGCTACGACCAGCCGCGAGACTTCCTCGTTCACGGTGCCCCGCGAGCTCGGCGTGCAGTCCACGTGCAACTAGCCGGGGTCAACACAGGTCAATGGGCACCACGCGTCAGCAGGTCCCAGAAGCACGGACCACGGGCGGGGGCAGGTTTCCCAAGCTGACAGTGCGGGTTCGATTCCCGTCACCCGCTCCACACGCGAAAAACGTTGCGACAGAGGCGGATCCATGGCTCCAGCCCTCCAGTGGTGCCGCCCGCGGATGGCCTGGGCCTCCGGCCGGTCCCGCCCTCCTCCATCCCTGTCGCAAAGAACGAAACCGGTCTTCACCGACGAAGGTGCCGCAGTCGGGCTTGCGCCTTCAAACATCTTGTCAAAGCTTGAGAGTCCTCGGCCAGCCGTTGAGTCCTTGTCTGCCAGCACCGATGAAGGGGTCTTCGGGAGGGACGAAACTTTGCCAAATCCATAACCTCGCGTGTGGTAGATGTCACGATTTGTCCAGTACCTTCGGCGAAGTTACCTCGGGAACGTGATCCCACTCAGAAACCGTTCATCTCCACAAGAGAGCAGGTTCTTCCATGCGCTATCGCGCAATTCTCGCGGCCACTGCCGCAACTCTCACCGGCCTCGCAACAATGGCCGGCGCCACTACAGCGGGCGCCGCCGCCCCCTCCCCTGCAGGACAACTGCACTCTGCCAAGGTGTGCGCTGGACCGACCGCAGGTACCGCCGCGTGCATGTCTATGGTGCGTACGGATGCAAGTGGCAAGCCCATCGCGACATTGACCCCCGGCGGTTTCGGCCCGGCGGCCATCCAGTCGGCCTACAAGCTCTCCGGGTTGTCGTCCGCCGGCCGCACCGTGGCCATCGTCGATGCGTATGACGACCCGACTGCCGAGGCGGACCTTGGGGTCTACCGTGCTCAGTTCGGGCTGTCTGCGTGCACGACGGCCAACGGTTGCTTCCGCAAGATAGACCAGACGGGTGGCACGAAGTACCCGCGCACGAACTCAGGCTGGGCACAGGAGATCTCCCTGGACCTCGACATGGTCTCAGCGACGTGCCCTGACTGCCGCATCCTGCTGGTCGAAGCCAACAGCAACTCCTTCGCGAACCTCGGCGCCGCTGTCATCACCGCAGCAGGGATCGCGGGAGTCAGCGCCATCTCCAACAGCTACGGCGGTGGAGACGCGGCCGACACCACCTACGGCACGTACTACAACCACCCCGGAATCGCCGTGACCGCCTCCAGCGGTGACAGCGGGTATGGCGCGTCCTACCCCGCGTCGTCGTCCTACGTCACCGCGGTCGGTGGCACCCACCTCGTGACCGCAGCGAACACCCGCGGTTGGACCGAGACGGTCTGGTCCGGCGCCGGCGCCGGGTGCTCTCTCTACAACACGGCTCTGGCTGCCGCCGCGACCTTCGACACCGGTTGCGCCAAGCGCGCGGAGGCCGACGTCTCAGCTGTGGCCGACCCGAACACCGGCGTGGCCGTGTACGACTCGACCCCCAACCAGGGCTCGTCCGGGTGGATGGTCTTCGGTGGCACCAGCGCGTCAGCTCCGATCATCGGCTCGGTATACGCACTCTCCGGCAACACGACCGGGTACCCGAACGCCCTGCCGTACAGCCACACCTCGTCCCTCTTTGACGTCATCTCGGGATCTGACGGCACCTGCCCCACGCCCCAGTGGTGCACCGCCCGAGTCGGCTGGGATGGACCGTCCGGCCTGGGAACACCCAACGGCTTGGGCGCATTCTGACCTCGCGCTGACACGAACGAAGACCCGGTCGCACGTGCGGCCGGGTCTTCGTTGCGGGCGGTGCTTGCAGTGCTCTCAGCCGGGCACGGATTGAGAGCACCGGGCCATCCCCACTGAGAGAAGCGGGCTGTATGGCTCGTACTCCACAAAAGTACGGCAACGACCCCAACACCAGCTGAGCGTGCATCCCACCAGCCGCGTCGGGCAGATCCCCGGCGATGCCAAACACCGATTCAGCCGCGAGTCTGCAAGCAGGAGCTTCTCGGGTTCGATTCTTGTCTGGAGGTGGGGAACGGAAAGTGGCGATTCATCCGCGCTGACACGCGATCGCCGGCCGGCTTACAAGCGCTGGAGACGAGGGGGAGGGGTCCGCGCAGCCACCTTGCGCACGGCCCCCAGGCCCCCAACTCTGAGCTGGTGCATGGCTAGAACCCGCGCAGGGTCCACGACGGAGTGTGGGTATCTGGAGTGTGCCCGCTCGCCTCTAGAGATACTGGGCTACGACCAGCCGCGAGACTTGCGCGTTCAAGGTGCGCCGCGCGCTCGGCGTGCAGTCCCCGTGCAACTAGCCAGGGTCAACACAGGTCAATGGCTACCACGTGGCAGAAGGTCCCAGGAGCACGGGCCACGGGCGGAGGCAGGTTTCCCAAGCTGATAGTGCGGGTTCGATTCACGTCACCCGCTCCACACGCGAAAAGTGTTGCCACAGTTGGCAATTCACGAACTCCAGTTCCCCGCTACACGTCGGTCTAGCCCCAATACCGATAACTTAGGGTGGACTGAGGACCCGGATGGCGCTGCGGATGGGCAGGGTGGGGGTGGGCCAGGCGCGGTGGGTGGCGCGTTTGAGGTTGTAGTTGCTCATCTTGCGGCGTACGACGCGGGCGTTGGCGCGTAGGCGGCGTTTGGGCAGCAGTGGGTGCAGGATCTCGCTGATGGCGCGGTGCATTGCGGCGGCGAGGTTGACGGTGCCGCTCAGTCCGGTCCGGACGCTGCGCCGGGCGGCGTGCAGGGTTTTGGTGAAGCTGATCCGGTCGGGGTCCAGGTCGCCCTGGTCGGCGGCGTCGTGGATGAGGGCGCGTAGTGCGTAGTGCACGCACAGGTAGCCCCAGGCTTCCTGGTAGACGCCTTCGGGGGTTCGTGAGCGCAGGATGACCCGTGGGCCGCGTTGGTGGGTCTTGAGCTCGTCGAAGATCGACTCGATCTCCCAGCGTTGGGCGTAGAGCGCGGCGAGTTCATCGGCGGGGGCCGCCGCGGGGTCAAGGATCGTGGTCAGCAGCCGGTAGGTGGTGCCGGTGGCGCCGGGGCGGCCTTCATCG
>DATCNE010000038.1:0-2398 GCA_036565395.1 Dermatophilaceae bacterium | reverse complement strand
ACGTTCGACCTCGTGGTTGTCGCCAACCGCCTCCCCGTCGACCGTGTGGTCGATGCCAGCGGCAACAACACCTGGCAACGCAGTCCGGGTGGTCTGGTGACAGCCATGGAGTCGGTCATGCGCGGCCGCGACGCCGCCTGGGTGGGGTGGGCGGGCGAGCCCGGCCCGGCGCCCGAGCCGTTCCGCGAGGACGGAATCCACCTACATCCGGTGGGTCTGTCGCCCACCGAGATCCAGGAGTACTACGAGGGTTTCAGCAACGAGACACTCTGGCCGATCTACCACGACGTGATCGTCCCGGCGACCTTCCACCGCGCCTGGTGGAACACCTACCGGACGGTCAACCAGCGCTTCGCGAAGGCCGTCGCCGAGGTGGCTGCCCCGGGCGCCACCGTCTGGATGCACGACTACCAGCTGCAGCTGGTTCCCGCGATGATCCGGGCGATCCGACCCGATGTGCGCATCGGCTGGTTCAACCACGTACCGTTCCCGCCCGTCGAGCTCTTTGCGCAGCTGCCGTGGCGCCGGCACCTGGTAGAGGGTCTGTTGGGCGCGGACCTGCTTGGCTTCCAACGCACCGCCGACGCCGAGAACTTCCTGCGCTGCTGTCGGCGGCTGCTGGGGATGGCGACCAAAGCCGACACGGTCACCTTCACGCCGCCCGGCTACGACCCCTCCGCGCAGCGGACGGTACGGGCCGCCGCGATACCGATCTCGGTGGACTTCCGCGGGCTCGACGAGCTGGCCCGCACACCCGAGGTGGTCGCCCGCGCGGCGGAGATCCGTGCCTCGCTCGGCGACCCGAAGATCCTCGTGCTCGGCGTTGACCGGCTCGACTACACCAAGGGGATCCGGCACCGACTGAAGGCCTACGAGGAGCTGTTGCAGGACAAGGCGATCGCCCCACCCGAGGTGATGCTCATGCAGGTGGCCACACCGAGCCGCGAGTTCGTGGACGCCTACCGCCATCTGCGCGAGGAGGTCGAGGGCACCGTCGGGCGGATCAACGGAGAGTTCTCTGCGCTCGGCCAGCCCGCCATGCACTACCTGCACCACGCCTATCCCCGGACCGAGATGGCCGCGCTGTTCCTGGCCGCCGACGTCATGCTCGTGACCCCCTTGCGGGACGGCATGAACCTCATCGCCAAGGAGTACGTCAGCTGCCGGCACGACCTGGGCGGCGCGCTCGTCCTCAGCGAGTTCACCGGGGCGTGGGACGAGCTGCACGAGGCCCTCATCTGCAACCCGCACGACATCGAGGGCGTCAAGCAGACGATCATTCGCGCGATCAACGCCCCCGAGGACGAGCGACGGCGCCGGATGAAGGCGCTGCGCAAGCGCGTCGCCGACCACGACGTACATCGGTGGGCCTCCCGCTATCTCGAGGCGCTCGCTTCGGCGCCGGTGAGGCCGCACCGGCCGACCCGCGTCAGCGACCAGGAGCGGCGAGGCTGCGAGCGGGCTGCAGGGCCAACCAGAGGGCGTCTGACAAGGCGTCGGAGCGGATGGGCCGGTGACTGAAGTGGGCGAGAACCTTCGTATCGCGGTCGCCACCTTCGCTGCACGGCCGCGGGTGTTGGTCGCGGTCGGCTTTGACAGCACGCTCGGGCCCTTCGTCACCGGCCCACTTCAGGGCAGGGCGTTGCCCGGTGGTCTCGAGGCCTTGCGGGGTGCGGCTGCACTTGGCGGGGTCACCGCGGCGGTCGTGTCGGGGCGCGATCTCGCGACGCTGGCGGCGCTGGGCTGACCGCACTGTGTGGCGAGCTCGAGGCGATCGGATCCCGTTACCCCGCAGTGCGACTGGAGCACAAGCCGTCCGCCGTCGTCCTCCACACCCCGGGCGTCGAGCCCTCGGTAGCCGCGGCCGCCGCGTACGAGGTGGGTGGACGGTATACGGGCGTGCACGTTCTGCCCGGCAAGGACGTCGTGGAGCTGACCGTGCTGAGGCGAACAAGGGCAGCGCCTTGGTCGACCTGGCGCGACAGACCAGCTCGGACGCGACGCTCCACCTCGGGGACGACGTGACCGACGAGCGGGCCCTCGCCGCGCTCGACCCCGCGCAACCACAGCAGAGCAGGACGGAACCCTCCCCCGGGAGGCAACGAACCCATCCGGTCGCGCTGAGCTACTCCCCCGAGCCAGACGGAATCGCGTCGGTCAAATGCCGGCTAGGAAGACCGCGCTCAGCCAGGCGGCGTGATGAGCATCGAGACTCGCGGCGAGGCCGGGCGTGTCGGTCTCCGCGCTACGGAATGCCTTATCCAATAAGGGTTTACACAATCACCAAAGTCTTCTCGCGATCTGCCGCGACGCGTCTCGTTTGACTGATGAGCCGACAACGTGAAACGTGGGAACGGACGGCGCGGCGAGCAGGCAGGTCGCTCTGGGTTGTCGAGCC
>DATCNE010000037.1:0-22580 GCA_036565395.1 Dermatophilaceae bacterium | reverse complement strand
ATAGGAGAGTGAGACCCACTGCACGCTGCCCAGCCCCGTGTTGAACTCTGCTTGCAGCTGGGGGTAGGTCAGCGTCACGATGCTGGCGTCCAGCTGCCCCATGAACGCACCTAGGCACACAGCGCCGACCGCAGCCCACGGCGCGCGTGGGTGTTCCCGAACCCACGGCGGGCGCCGGGACTCTCGCGTTAACGATCCGAGGTCGAAGTTGCTGATGAACACGATTTGATTCTGTCACAGACAGAAACCTCATCATGACGCTGACTTGGTCCTCCGTGCTCGACTCCCCGGGTCCGAGATGGACACTGATGCAACACCGCCCCAAGAAGCGCCTGCCTACCTAGCTCCTCCGGCGGATTCATTCCCTTGCTCCGACCGGGTCGGGGTGAAGTGAATCATTGGCTGTCTCCAGAGGGGGACCGGTGTCGGGTCCTGCCCACGGAGCTGGGCGATGATAGTGAAGCTGCGTCGCATCAACAGTGCGGCGCTGGTGGCCAGCAAGATCGCCACAGGCAGCTCCACGAGCGCAGCAGCGACCGAGGCCCAGTGTTCGGCGGTGCCCCAGGACAGGCAGACGTCGAACCATGCGTCGCAGGTCAACAGGGTTGAGGTGATGACCAAGGCGATAACGGCAACTTGCCGACGAAGCCAGACAGTCAACACGGTGACCACAAACGCAACCACGAGGGCAATGTCGAAACCAATCCAGACGGTTCGCCAGGCGCCACCAGAGGTGGTTGCGGGCAGGGTGGCCGATAGAAAGACCAACCACGGCAGCAGGAAAAGAGAACCAGCCCCACCGACTGTCAGGACGAGTCTTCGACGGCCAGGAGACCGCATCGCCGTCGGAGGCTGATCGATGCACTCCGCCAGCAGCCGCGCGACGCCAGCCCGCTGCTGCGCACTCCACCCGCTGACATCGTCATGGGTGGGCCACGAGGCTTCCGTTTCGCTCAAGTTGACCTCCTGGTGGCAGGGGAGGACCCGGCACCTATCACCGGGTCGGACAAACGCCCGCAGAGAACTCCTCCAACACCCGTATGGCGTGCAGACAAATCATATGGAGCTGAGAGCTCGATCCTCCGATGAACTGGGTGACACTAGCGCGTCTGGCCTGAGCGGTTGATCGTGTGACCGGGGGTAACTGACTCTCCAACCTCGCTGTCGGTGGTGTTCCACTGCTTCTTCGTCAGGCCCTGTGGCACGGTGGTCGCTGGGCAGCCCCGTCGGGACCGGTCTGCTCGTCTCATCGAGTCGTGTGATAGGCCAGAACCATCCCCTTCGACCAAGGAGCCCCAGTGATGACCGAGAACTCCGGCGCGCGACCCGACGCCGACTCCGTGCGCTCCACGGTCAAGGGGCTGATGCCAGACCTGCTGGCCGACCTGGAATCCCTGGTCTCTATCCCGTCGATAGCATTCCCGGGCTTTCCGACGGAGCCGGTGCACCACATGTCGGAGGCGGTCCTCGACCTATTCCGACGGTCGGGTGTCGATGACGTCCGGCTTCTGGAGATTCCGGGCGGCTACCCAGCCGTCTACGCTGACGTGCCTGGTCCAGCAGGCAGCCCGACAGTCCTGCTGTACGCGCACTACGACGTCCAGCCCGCAGCCCTCGAGCAGGGATGGGACAGCGACCCCTGGACAGCGACGCGCAAGGACGACGGCCGTATCTACGGCCGCGGGGTGGCCGACGACAAGAGCGGGCTGGTCATCCACGCGGGCACGATGCAGGCGCTTGCCGGGCGGCTTCCGGTCGGCGTGCGGCTGTTGGTGGAGGGCGAGGAGGAGACGATCAGCCACCTTGAGGACTTCGTCGAGGCGAATCCAGAGCTGTTCGCCTGCGACGCGTTCGTGATCGCGGACATGGGGAACCAGGAGGTCGGCCGGCCAGCGCTCACGACGGCTCTGCGCGGCGAAGTGTCCTGCACAGTGCGAGTGCGCACCCTGGACCACGCCGTGCACTCGGGACTGTTCGGCGGCGCCGCACCGGATGCACTGGTCGCCTTGATCCGCATCCTGGGCACGCTGCACGACAACCTGGGCAACACCATAGTCCCCGGAGTCACCACCGGCGACTGGCCGGGAGCCGATTTCGACGAAGCGCGCTACCGCGACAGCTCAGGGCTGCTAGCCGGCGTCGACCTCATCGGCACCGGTTCGCTGGCCTCACGCCTGTGGTCGAAGCCTTCGGTGACGGTGATCGGAATCGATGCCCCATCAGTCCAGGAAGCGTCTAACGTCCTGCTCCCTGAAGCTACCGCGAAGATCTCGATGCGGGTTGTGCCAGGAGCGGACGCGGATCGCGATCTCGAGGCGCTGATGGAGCATCTGCGCTCAGTGGCGCCCTGGAACGTGATCGTGGAGGTCGAGAAGGTCAAGGTCGGCTGGCCGTCCGCCGTCGACATGTCCGGACCGGCATTGCGCACGGCGAGCAAGGCCCTCGAGGCCACCTTCGGGCGGCCTGTCGAGCAGATCGGGTCAGGGGGTTCCATCCCTCTCGTGGCAACACTGAAAAAGGTGGCCCCGGCCGCCGACGTCCTGCTGTGGGGCGCGCAAGACCTGGCCCTCAGCCGGATCCACGCCTCCAACGAGAGCGTCGACCCTCGCGAGATCGAGGACATGGTGGTGGCTCAGATCCTGACCCTGCAGGGGTTGGGAGAAGCCTCGTTGAGGCCGACGCCAGCCTGAAGGCCAACGACGAAACCGGCCAGGAGCGCTGGGCTCCGGGCCGGTCCCCTGCTCGGGTTTCAGACTGAGGTGGAGCTGGTGTAACGCAGGTACGGCTTGACGACGTCGAGGTCCGGGAAGAGCTCCCTGGCCGCATCGGTCGGGATGTCGAGGCTGACGATCGCGCGGTCGCCGGGGCGCCAGTCGGCCGGCGTGGCGAAGGGGCCGGAGTCGTTGAGCTGCAGTGCGTCAAGGACACGCAGGATCTCGTCGAAGTTGCGGCCGACGCTCTTGGGGTAGGTGAGCATCAGCTTGATCAGGTTGTCGGGGCCGATGATGAACACCGAGCGCACCGAGCTGGTGTCACCCTCGCCGGGGTGGATCATGTCGTAGAGCTCGGCGACCTTCTTGTCCGGGTCGGCGATGATCGGGTACCCGATGGTGGTCTGGGAGACCTCTTCGACATCCGGCTTCCACGAGTTGTGGTCCTGCACCGAGTCCACCGAAAGGGCGATCACCTTCGTGTTGCGTTTGTCCCACTCGTCGCTGAGCTGGCCGACCCGGCCGAGTTCGGTGGTGCACACGGGGGTGTAGTCGGCCGGGTGGCTGAAGAAGACCGCCCATTTGTCGCCCTTCCAGTTCAGGAAGGAGATCTCACCCTCGGTGGTGGGTGCGGTGAAGTCGGGTGCTGTGTCACCCAGGTGCAGGGAAGCCATGGTTTCGCTCCAGTCTTGTCGTGCTCGTATCGTGTTTGTACGTCGAGAGTATCCCGGGACACCTGGGCGTGCGCGGCCTAGCCGTTGGCACGATCCAGCGGGTCTCCGCAACCCCAAGGAGATACCCCTTGGGGTATATTGCAGCCCTATCGTGAGGGCATTCGTCTCGGTCGTCTGGAGGCCTGCGTCTCGTGGTGGGCAGAGCGTGGCCGACCACGTTCAGCTACGCGACAGGAGGAACATGCGCACGGCCAGATCGACGTCAACCGAGCCTATGAGGACCCTGCAGGCAAGCGTCCTCGCCCTGCGCAGCTCGACGGCGTGACAACGCCTTGCGGCGGTTGGCTTCAGTGTCACCTTCGCCCTACTGATCGGGATTCCAACGGTGCTGATCCCCAACCCGGTCTTTGGTCGCCAGGTCCCGGTCCACGCCTGGAACTACCCGGTCTGGATCGCGTCGTCGGTCCTCGCCGGGATGCTGGCGGCGACCTATGTCCGGAGGACCCGCGGCATCGCCGAGACGGCGGCAACAGACGACACCGGCGATGCCCCGAGCCGGTTCGGGATGGTCGGTGGCGTCCTGGCCTGGTTCGCCGTCGGCTGTCCGGTGTGCAACAAGATTGCCCTGCTCGCGCTCGGGTACTCCGGCGCAATCACCTGGTTCGCCCCGGTGCAACCCTTTCTTGCGGCGGCGGCCCTGGTAACGACTGCGGGAGCGCTACTGATGCGTCTGCGAGGGCAGATCATGTGCTCGCCGACGCCATCAGTGACGGCACGCACGTGAGCCGCGCCCCGCGGTGCCAACGAACCGCCTCGACACCGGCGGCGATTGGTCTCATCTCTGACAGCAACTAGACGCATCCTGCGCCAGCCAGATCGCACCCCAACGAGTGCCCACCGACAACCCGGAGCCGGTTCTTCGGCTCCGACCTGTCAGCGGCGGTCAGCCGCCGAATGCCACGAGGTGGCGCTCGGAGGCTGCGAGAAGGTTCTTGTAGACCTGCGTCACGTCGGGCGCCGTCACGCCGGTCGCCGCCGCTTTCAGGTCGGTGATGTCGGTCGACTCGACCATGCGGGCGGCTGTTCTGGCGCCGTCCACGCTGGCCGTGCCCTGGGCCAGCAGCTTGTTGTACAGCTGCTGGGTGCTCGCGGTCTCGAAGGATCCAGCAGCTTTTCCGGCCGTCGGATCGGCGATGGCATAGCGCTTCAGCACGATGCGCACCTCCGTGAGGTGTCGCGTCTCGGCGTTGCTGATCCGGCTGAACGGTATGCCGTACTTGTCGCCGAAGGCCACGTACAGGTCGTGCGCGAGCTTCTCCTCTTCGGCCATCGCGGCCAGCTTGGTCTTCTGCGCGGCAGTCACGGTGCCGCTGGCCACGCCGGTAAGGTCGGCGCCCATCCCCGCGCCCGTGCCAGCGCCGCGACCCTGCATGCCGGTGCCTTGACCGTTCCTGCCCTGACCGTTGCCCCGGCCGGCGCCCGTCCCGTCGCAGTTGCCCATCTGCTGGGCGTTCTGCTGGTTGGCACTGGTGGCCTGCGTGGGCTGACTGGCTCCGGTCGGGCCGGTGGCGGCGATGCTGGGGGTGGCCGCAAGCAGGGCGACGACGGCGGCGCCGCCGGTGATCGTTGCAGCGATGCGGGTTCGGGTGTTCATGGGTTGCTCCCTTGGTTGGTTGGTATCGGGTACGAGTCCAATCTGCGACCGGTATCTGCAGGGTCTGCGGGATGGATGTGGAGGCGGTGTGGAGATTGGGCTCGGCGGGGCGGAAACGGTCGTTATCGGCGCCCTCAACAGCGTCGGATCAGAGAGGATGAGGCATGCCCACCGTGCTGGTCGTTGAGGATGAACGAGATATCCGGGAGGTGCTGCGCCGGTATCTGGAGCGTGCCGGCCTGTCGGTGCTGACCACCGGAACCGGGGCCGAGGCGATCCGATTGCTCACGTCCGCACCGCCCGACCTGGTGTTGCTCGACCTCGGCCTGCCCGACGTCGACGGCACCGACGTGCTCCGGGAAATCCATGCCGCAGGACGCCCCCCGGTTCTCGTCCTGACAGCTCGCAGCACCGTCGATGACCGCATTCACGGTATGCAGCTCGGCGCGGACGACTACGTCACCAAACCGTTCAGCCCCGCCGAGGTCGTCCTGCGCGTCCAGGCGGTACTGCACCGCAGCGGCGGGCAACCGGGCCCGGGCGGCCCGGTCACCTACGGCAAGGGGCGGTTGCGTATCGACGAGCCTCGGCACGCGGCGTCGCTGGATGGTCGCTCGCTCGACCTGACCCCTACCGAGTGGGACCTGCTGGCAGCCGTCGCGGCGGCCCCCGAACGCGTGTTCTCCCGGTATGAGCTGGTCAACAGGATCCGGGGGTATGAGTACGCCGGTTATGAGCGGACCATCGACTCGCACGTGAAGAACCTGCGCCACAAGCTCGGCGCGTCCGGGGCCGACGTTCTGGAGACTGTCCTGGGCGTTGGCTACCGGTTGCGTCTGCGGCGAGATGATCCAGTGTGAGCGCGCTCCGTGTCGGACTGGGCCCGCTGGGGCGTCGGCTCCTGTTCGCCTTCGTCCTGGTCGCAGCGTCCTCGGTCCTCGTGCTGACAGTCGCGGCTCTCATCGGCGTCGGCCAGGGTCTCCAGGTTGCTACACAGGTCAACCATGACAAGGCCGCAGCCAGCGCCGCGACCGCGGCGGGGGACGCCTACCAGAAGGCCGCCGGCTGGGACGGCGCAGACCTGAGTCGCACCACCGCGATAGCCGAGGCGGCCGGAGCCAAGCTGTTCGTCCTGGACGCCTCCGGCGCCCCGGTCGGCGGCACCAGCTCCGGTGCTGGCCACATCGGATCTGGCCAGGGCAAGGGCACCGGCCCAGTCGGCGGCCAGGGGGTCGTTCAGGCTCCAGTGGTCGTCGACCGGGTCAGCGTCGGGAACGTGAAACTGGTCTTCGAAACGGGGGGAGGCAACCAGGCGCGCGACGTGGCCTGGTGGTGGATCGCGGTGGCCGCCGTAGTGGCCCTGCTGGTCGCCCTGCTCGCCAGCTGGGTGGTCACCAGGCTGATCACCCGCCCTATCCAGGCCATGACGTCCGCCACCCGGGCTTTCGCCGCAGGGGATCGGCAGGCCCGCGCCGAGGTGCACGGTCCGGGCGAGCTCGGTGAGCTGGCCCGCGCGTTCGACCTGATGGCCGACACGGTCGCGCGCACGGAGCGGGACCGCCGCAACCTCACCGCGGACGTCGCACACGAACTGCGCACCCCGCTGGCCGCCCTGCAAGCCGGACTCGAAGAGCTGCGCGACGGCCTGGTTGAGCCCACGCCTCAAGGCCTGGCCGGTCTGCACGACCAGTCGTTGCGGCTCGGGCGAGTGGTCAGCGACCTAGCCGAGCTCTCTGCCGTGGAGGCCAGCGACGTACCAGTGCGACGGGCCGAGGTGGACCTGACCCAGGTCGCCCATGACGAGCTGGCGGTCCACGACTCCCAGTTGCGGGCTGCGGGATTGGCAGTGGGCAGCCTTCTGGACGGCCCGGTCCTGGTCCGGGCGGACTCCGACCGGTTGCACCAGGCGGTCGGCAACCTGCTGGCCAACGCGGCCCGCTACTGCCGCGCCGGCGATGAGGTCACCGTCGTGGTGCGCATCGAGGCCGACCAAGCAGTGCTCGACGTCACCGACTCCGGACCCGGGATCCCCGCAGATGAGCTACCCCACGTTTTCGACCGGCTCTGGCGCGGCAGCGCAGCAAAACAGGTCACCGGCTCAGGAATTGGCCTCGCCGTCGCACGCGAGATCGTCATGGCCCACGGGGGCACCATCGAGGCGGTCTCGTCCGAGGGTGCCGGGACCACGATCACGATCCGACTGCCCCTGAGCAAAGAATCTGCCCCCGCCAGAACTGGCTCGCACGTGTAAAGGAGCGCTCGCCAGGACATCCGGATCCGGCGAAGCGGATCCGGACCGCCCAGGTGGAGCTCCGCCTACTCAGTGGGGCTTAGCCGCCTGCCGACTAACGGGCGTAACCGTTGTCACATACCCCGGGTGGTATCCCTATTGGGGTCTGCTGCGTCTATGAGATGTAACGAAATTCCACCCGAAGGAGAACATCATGAAGATCAACATCGGTCCAGCTGACCGTAAGCTTCGTGCGTTCGTTGTAGCCCCTGTGCTCATTGTCGCCAGCCTCCTGGTCGGCCCTGCAGGATGGCTCGCGATCGTGCTCTACGTTCTGGCGGGCGTGATGCTGGCGACTTCCGCTGTCAGCTTCTGCCCCCTGTATGCGTTGCTAGGGCTGCGTACCGTGCCAGAACAGACGGCCACGCCCGCGCCGGAGCGCAGCGTTTCGCAGTAGCGTCGCGGTGTGAGCGACCAGGACGTTCGTAGCCGAATCGCTGACGAGGTTCCCGGCCTGCTCAGGTATGCCCGCACGATCGCGCCGGACAGCTATCAGGCCGAGGACCTCGTGCAAGACACCCTGCTGCGCGCCCTCCAACGAGCCGAGTTGTTTCACGGTGACGCTTCGCTGGCCTCCTGGCTGCACAAGATCCTTCACAACCTTGCCATCGACCGGTTCCGTCGAGACCGTGAGGACGCCACCGAAGACGTCGAGCGTGAGGTCGAGCAGCGTTGGCGTGACGAGTCCTACACCGTGGACGCGGCCACCGTGGTCGAGCGGGCCGAGACCCGCGAGGAGCTGGAGGACGCGCTGGTGCGGCTGCCCGTCATCTATCGGACCGTCGTTGTCCTGCACGATGCAGAGGGGATGACCGTGGCTGAGATCGCAGATGTCCAGGGCGTGGGGCTGCCCGCCGCCAAGCAGCGGCTGCGTCGGGGTCGGATGATGCTGGTGGACGCGCTGGCCCAAGGGCGGGCGCGGCGGGATGCCCTCAGTGGTGTGCCACTGCGTTGTTGGGACGCCCGCAGCAAGGTCTCGGACTACCTCGACGATGGACTCCCGGCCTCCGATCGGGTGCTGGTGGAGCGCCACCTCGAGGCCTGCCCGACCTGCCCGCCGCTGTATGCCGGGCTGGTGGGGACGCGGGCTGCCCTGGGGACCTTACGTGACGCCGACACCGTCGTCCCGCCATCGCTGGCCGACCGTATCAAGGAACTACTCGCCCACGGGTGACACGGGCAGTTGCCGACTCCTCATGGAAGTTTCCACAGCGCTGCGGCTGTTCGCGGCGCAGGAGTCTGCGGACTCGTCTCACGTACTTCAGCTTTGGCTCCACGGAAACCGCCGCACGGGCCGCTCGTCCGTTGGGTTGCAGGTGCATCGCTGCTGCGGGGCGACCCTGGACATGACGGAGTCGACGTGCGTGCCGCATCCGCTCCAGGTGGTCTTGCCGCAGCGGCCGCAACGGGCGGGACTACACATGTGGTGCTCCTCTGGTTGGCTCTGAGCTACTGGTTGACTGTGAACTGATTAGGCTGAGGTGGGTATTGCTCAGGTACTTGGACGCGGGCACTTCCGGCCAGCACCCGACCTACGTCGTGTCGGTGGTGCCTTCTGCTGAAGATTGGTTTCCTGCTGGTCTGGTCGCGGTTGAGGTAAGAGAGCCACGGGTGCCCATGCAGCCCCGAAGAGCGACGGACAGGCTCGCGCCCTTGGCCATCAGCCTTGCGGCTTGCTGGTAGCAGCGGGTTTGGGTGAGCGGGAAGTCGGCATCCAGGCGAATCCTCCTGGCGGGTTATCTCGTTCGGCGCGGTTGTGGGGGAGTTGGAGAATGATACCCCTGGGGGTATCAGCAAGGGCGGTGTGTCGGACTATTCCGGACAGGGTGGCTGTGGAGTTGGGCCGGTGGCCGGCGGGTGCCAATGCACGTTCGTGGGAGTCGGCCTTGATGGGCTCAGGCCAGGGAGAGGAAGAGCTTCTCGAGATTTTGAGCGTCTTCGGAGTCGGCGCCGCCAGGCTCGGCAAGACACTGTTTGAGGCTCGCGGCGATCATGGCGAAACCGGCCCGGTCCAAGGCGTGATTGACCGCGGCCAGCTGGGTAACAATGTCCGTGCAGTCACGGCCCTGCTCGATCATCCGTAGGACGCCGCCAATCTGGCCTTGCGCCTTGCGCAGCCGGTTGGCCACTGCGCCCAGTTCTTCTGGCTTCAGCTCCATCAGGGTGACTCGATTCCGGTTGCTGGTGTCTAGGACGCAGCGGCGGCGGTCCTGGACTCGGCGATCTCGGCCCGGATTTCATCCATGTCCAGCGCGCGGGCGCTGGCGATGACCTGTTCCAGGGCTGAGGCGGGGAGCGCTCCTGGCTGGCTGTAGACGAGGATGCCGGCGCGGAAGATCATCAGGGTCGGGATGGATGTGATCCCTGCGGAGCCGGCCAACGACTGTTCGGCTTCGGTGTCGACCTTGCCGAACACGATGTCGGGGTGGGCGGCGCTGGCCTTCTCGAACGTCGGGCCGAAGGCACGGCACGGTCCACACCAGGCCGCCCACCAGTCGACCAGGACGATGTCGTTGTCGAGCAAGGTCTGCTCGAAGGATGCGGCGGTCAGTGCTTGCGTGGTCATGCGGGCTCCTTCTCGGCTGTTCGGATAATACCTCCGGGGGTATTAACCCACAATGGGCGACAGGCATTCCTGACGAGGCCAACAGCAGCGGTCGGGCACTCGACCGAGTCGATCAGGCCGGAGCTGCCGCGCTTCCCAGCTGGTCGGACATGGGCTAGATTAGCTCCCAACGGATACCCCCATGGGTATCCATTTCTCTTGACATCCGTCATGACACAAGGAGTCAGCATGCGTGAAGTCCCCCTGGTGGCATTCGCCGCAGCCCACTCCGACGGCGCCATCGTCGTCGACGTCCGCGAGCCCGGCGAGTACGTGGGTGGCCACGTCCCAGGCGCCACCCTCGTCCCGATGGGACAGCTACCGTCGCGCGTTCACGAGCTCCCCAAGGACATGCCGGTCTATCTCATCTGCGCCAGCGGCAACCGGAGCCAGGCGATGACCAACGTCCTGGTGCGCGCCGGCTACGACGCGTACTCGGTCATCGGTGGCACCGGTGCCTGGACCCGGGCAGGGCACCCCGTCGTGATGGGCAGCCGGCGCAACGCCGCCTGATGGCAGGCGGCTACCACGCCTGAGCCCTTGGACACCGGCGGGCGTGCCACTGAGCGGCGTCAGCCGCGCAGGCACGGGGGCAGGTCAAACCAGCGATCGCCTTACAAACGCCCATTCTTGGAGCCTTTGTCGCCGGAAGCCGGCCCAAGGTCCTCAACTAGGACTCATCGTCCCCGACGGCGTGCCGGCCGACCGCTTGGACGCGCTGCTGGCCGTTGCCACCCACTGCACCGTGCTGGGCCGCGACCAGGGGCCGCTACCACCCGAGCTTTTCACCTGACCGACACGAAAAGAGAAACAGATCCTTGCCCTAGCCGTGCCGATCGGTTTGCTCATCGGTCTCAGCCTCGGCGCACTCGGCGGCGGCGGCTCGATCCTGACCGTGCCCGCACTGGTCTACCTGCTCGGTCAGGACACCCACGCGGCCACGACCGGGTCCCTGCTCATCGTGGGTGTCACCGCCCTGGCGGGAATGGCGGCCCACCATCGCGCCGGCCGGGTGCGCATCGTCCAGGGTCTCGTGTTCGGTGTGCTTGGCATCGCCGGGGCCTACGTCGGGTCACGGCTGTCCGCAACGATCGCGCCAGCTGCCCTGATGGCTGCGTTCTCGGTCCTCATGCTCGTGGTGGCCGCGATGATGGTCATCCGCCGTCGGGCTCAGCGCCGCGCCGGGGCCGGCGGCGAGGTTGAGGCTGACTCATTGGATGCTCCGGTCCTGCAGTTGCGGCCGCCGCTTGCGTGCAACTGCCCCCGGGTCCTTAAAGTGGTCGTGACGGCCTCGGCTGTGGGGCTGTTGACCGGGTTCTTCGGGGTGGGCGGCGGTTTTGTCGTCGTCCCGGCACTCGTCCTCGCGCTGGGGTTCACGATGCCGGTGGCCGTGGGCACCTCACTGCTGGTGATCGCGATCAACAGCACCTCGGCACTGCTGTCGCGGATGGGGCATGGCGTCCACCTGGACTGGACCCTCATCGGTGTGTTCACCCTCGCCGCGATTGTCGGCAGCCTGTTCGGAGATCGCCTCGCCACCCGGGTGCGTCCCGACCGGCTCACCGCCGCTTTCACCATGCTTCTGGTGGTGTTGGCGCTGTACACCGCAGCCCGCAGCTTCCCCCAGCTCGTCTGACGATCCAGCCTGTGGCGCAGTCGGCGCAGCGGCGGCATCCGGTCGGTGACAGCGCGCCCGGCTTTGTGCACCATTTCCTGCAGCGTGCCGAGCGGGCAGAGCCAGCCGCAGAAGAACCCCCGCCCGACGAGGGCCAGCACCAGCACCGTGCTGGCCAACACCAGGCTCGAGGTGTGCACGTGGGCCACCGTCCGCCCGGTGGTCAATACCGTCCATGCGCCCTCAATCCCACCCAATGGGCACCACGCCTCGACGGACTCACCGCCCGACGTCACGTGGCCCACCGCCTGCCAACCCACCACGCCGATCACCACGGCCTGAATAACGTGCCGGCTCAGCGGGTTTTTGCCCCCCAGGCTGCCGCTCGGCGTGGCACACGGACCCGGACATCGGTGGCGTTGGAGCTCAGGTCCGTTCGTTCTTCTTGCATAGTCATCGACGTCTCCTCCTGGTCGGCCGGGCGCCAAACTTCGCCCGGACTCTGCATCACCGCGTCAGGATGGTCGGCGAGTCAGGAGGACCGATGGATGGCAGATGGAGAAGGTATGGAGGCGGAACTCAGGTTGGTCGGCAACCTCCGTAGATCACGTTCTCCAGATGCTTCCAGTAGACGTCGACCCCCTGGAAGCCTGCCGATCGCAGATAGTCCAGCTGTTGGTCAAGGGGGACGACGTAGCGCACGTGGTTCTCGTAGCGAGACTGCTCTTGCGGCGTGCGGTGGAGGCGCTTGCCTGCCGCCTCTGGGTCGTCGCGATCGTTCACTCGCTCCCAGGTGGCCTCGACAGCGGGATCCGGCGAGCTCACCGGGTCATAGTTGACGTACCAACCGCCAGGGGCGAGGCGCTCAAGGATCTCGGCGAACAAACCCTGCTTCCGGTGGTCGGGCAGGTGGTGGATGCACATCGAGGTCACGATCGCGTCGAGCTTGGCCGGAATCGCGGCGGGCCAACTGCTGGTCGACATGTCGAACTCGACGTACTGGAAGCGCCCCGCGAACTGCTGCATCTCGCGCTCGCCTTCACCCATCATCTGCGGTGAGAAGTCGGTGAGAATGGCACTACTGCGTGGATACAGATCGAGGAGCCCTCTAGCCGCCGCCCCAGTCCCTGCCCCCAGATCCAGGAAGGTGAAGGCGTCCTGCTCGCCGAAGGGGAGGAGCTCACCCATGAACCGCCACTGTGACGCGCGCTTTTGTTCACGCTCGGCAGTGTTCGCCGTCCAGGACTGGACGCCCTCCTCGGATTTCCAGATGGCTGCGTTCGTGTCCGTCGACTGGTCCATATCCAGAAGGCTAGCTGCCGTCACTCCTCGCGCCACACTCGTATGACCGCCCTACGTGAAAGCGTGTTGTCGGTCAGTGGGTGCTGGGCGGGCCGGTGTCCTACCAAGCGGTCATCCCGCCCTCGATGTCGTAGACATGCTTGAACCCGAGAGTGTGCATCAACTCAGCCGCCTTCGGGCTGTGGTTCCCATTCTGGCAGTGTGCCTTTCAGGTAAGGAAGAACGATACCCCCTGGGGTATACTCGACCTTACCGCAGTGCCGCAAACGGGTGGAGGTACGACCCCCGCTGGTGACCGGAGCGGAGGGGATCAAACACAGAGGAGATGTCCGTCGTGGTGGTTCTCTTCGCCTTCGGATCGTTCGTGACCACCCTGCTGGGAGGTCTCACAGCGTTGCGAGTACGTGACTACCGGCATCTGGTGCTGGGGTTGGCCGCTGGGCTGATGCTCGGGGTAGTTGCCCTCGACCTGATCCCCGAGGCACTCTCCCAACAACCGGGCTGGGTGTTCGGCGTTCCCTCACCTCTGCTGACCTTTGTGCTGGGCTTCCTGGTGCTGCACGTCATTGAACGCACTCTGGGCATCCACCGCGGTCACGAGTCCGAGTACGCCGACCATTCCCACGCACCGGCCGTCGGGCTCCTCGCGGCCTCCGGTCTGGTGGGGCACAGCGTGATGGATGGATTCGCAATCGGCGCCGCGTTCCAGGCCGGCAGCAGCGTCGGCATCGTGGTCGCTGTCGCGGTCATCGCCCACGACTTCGCCGACGGCTTCAACACCTACACGATCGCCACCCTCTACGGGAACAACCGTCGCCGCGCCATCACGCTTCTCGCAGCGGACGCCATGGCCCCGGTGGTCGGTGCCTCGATCACGCTCTTGTTCCTGATCCCGCATGGGGTGCTCGGCCTGTACCTGGGATTCTTCGCCGGATTCCTCATGTACCTGGCCACCTCCGACATCCTTCCCGAGGCCCACGCGAGCCACCCGACCCGGCTGACTGTGCTGTCCACCATCGTCGGTGTCGCCTTCATCTGGCTGGTCGTTGGCCTGGCCAGCTAACTGACCGGTACGTCGCTCATCGGGTTTTGCACCAGTTTCCGTTGGTTGGGTGTCGCAAGATCGACAATGCTACATTGATCCAATGATCACTGGAACATACTGTGGCTGATCGCGCAGCCAAGACCGAGCTGTTCGAGCAGTACGCCCGGGTCGGCAAGGCGCTGTCGGCCCCCAAACGGCTGGAGCTGCTCGACCTGCTGGCCCAGGGCGAGCGCACCGTTGACGCGCTCGCCCGGACGGCCGGACTCGGGGTGTCCACGGCGTCGATGCATCTGCAGTCGCTGCGTCAGGCCGGGCTGGTGCGCACCCGCAAGGAGGGCACGAGCGTGCACTACCGGCTCGCCGGCGATGACGTGGCGGGCTTGTACGCCGACCTGCGGGACGTGGCCCTGGCTCACCTGGCCGACGCCGACCGGGCCTTGGTCGCCTACCTCGGCGGGGACGATGTCGGCGAGGCCGAGGACGTTCCCCGTGAGGAGCTGCTGCGCCGCGCGCGCAGCGGCCAGACCGTCGTGCTCGACGTCCGACCGGGGCACGAGTACGCCGCCGGCCACATTCCCGGCGCGGTGTCGATACCGGTCGAGGAGCTCGAACAGCGCCTGGCCGAGCTGCCCGCCGGCGTCCAGGTTGTTGCATACTGCCGCGGCGCGTACTGCGTGCTTGCCTATGACGCGGTCCGGTTGCTGGCCCGGCACGGCCGGTCGGCGCAACGTCTGCGTGAGGGGATGCTCGAGTGGCGACTGGCCGGCATGCCGATCCAGTCCGACGTCGCGTGAGCCCCGGCATGAGCGACCCCGGTCCCGGGCACGACCTGCCGCGATGGCGCTCGGTCCTGGCCGTCGTGGCCCACCCCGACGACGAGTCCTTCGGCCTCGGCGCGGTCCTGGCCGGCTTCGCCGACGCCGGGGCAGCCGTGGCGGGGCTCTGTTACACCCATGGAGAGTCCTCAACCCTGCACGGCATCGAGGGTGACCTCGACAGCGTCCGTGCAGCTGAGCTGGCCGGCGCCGCCCGGGTACTGGGCGTCGACCCGGTGCGACTTCTGGGCTACCCCGACGGCGCACTGACCGAGGTCGACGTGGACGACCTGTCCGCCCACGTGTTCGACCTCGCTGGTGAGGTCGGGGCCGAGGGGCTTCTCGTCTTCGACACCGACGGGGTCACCGGTCATCTCGACCACGCCAGCGCCACCATCGCGGCCCTGGCCGCAGCCGACCGCTCGGGGCTCGCGGTCCTGGGCTGGACCGTGCCACGAACTGTCGCCGCCGCGCTCAACCAGCAGTACGGCGCCGCGTTCACCGGCCACGATCCGCAGGACATCGACCTGGTCATGACCCTGGACCGCACCCGTCAGCTGGCCGCCGTCGCCTGCCACCCCAGCCAGGCCGTGCCAGAGAGCCTGCTGTGGCGGCGGCTGGACCTGCTCGGCGACCGTGAGTATCTGCGCTGGCTACGACGACCCCACCCCCACCCCCAGAAGGACGGTATGAGCTCGTGAACATCCTCATGATCATCAACGGTGCTGCCTACGGTCAGGACTCGACCTACAACGCGGTACGCCTCGCCGCGTCGATGGCCAAGCGCGACGAGGTGAGCCTTCGGGTCTTCCTCATGGGTGACGGCGTCACGGTGGCCATGGCCGGGCAGAAGACCCCCGACGGTTACTACAACCTCGACAAGATGCTGTCCGTGATCTCCCGTCACGGCGGGCAGATCGGGTGCTGCGGCACCTGCATGGACGCACGGGGCGTCACGGCGACCATGCTCGTCGAGGGTGCCACGCGGTCCACGATGGACGAGCTCACCGACTGGACGCTGGCCGCCGAGAAGGTACTGGTGTTCTGATGACCCCGATCGCCGCGCAGACGGTTGTGGTGGCCGGTGGCGGCATCGGCGGGGTGGCCGCCGCCAACCGGCTGCGTCGGCGCCTGGACCGCCGCCACCGGGTGGTCCTGGTCAACCGCGACCCGGACTTCACCTTCCCCGCGTCCTACCTGTGGGTGATGACCGGGTCCCGCCGACCGGAGCAGATCACCCGCCCCCTGAAGGGCTTGGAACGACGAGGCATCGAGGTGGTGATCGGTGACGTGAGCGACATCGACCCCACGAGCCGGACCCTGACCGTAGGCGAGCGGACCCTGAGCGGTGACCACCTGGTGGTGTCCCTGGGGGCGGACTGGGCCACCGACCGGGTGCCGGGGCTCGCCGACCACGGCCACACCTACACCACCCTGCCCGGCGCGCAACGGTTGGCCGGCGAGCTCGCCCGTATCGAGTCCGGCCGGATCGTCGTGTTCACCGCGGCACCGCTGTACAAATGCCCCGCTGCACCGTACGAGGCGGCACTGCTCATCGACGCCGGGCTGCGCGCCCGCGGAGTGCGCGACCGGGTGCAGGTCGTGGTCCGCAGCGCCGAACCTGCACCGATGCCCGTCGCCGGGGCAAACGTCTCCGCCGCGGTGCAGCAGCTACTCGCCGACCGGGGCATCGACTACCAGCCAGGTCGGCAGATCACCGCCGCCGAACCCGGCACCGTCCACTTCGGCGACACCACCGAGGCCGCTGACCTGCTGGTGTACATGCCCCCGATCTGCGCCCCGCCGGTCATCGCGAACTCCGCGCTGGCCGCCGACGACGGCTGGATCCACGCCGACCCGGCCACCCTGGCCACCGGCTTCGAGGGCGTGTACGCCATCGGCGACAACACCCACATCGTGCTCGGCATCGGCAAGCCGCTCCCGCGTGCCGGGGTGTTCGCCCACGCCCAGGCCCACGCCGTGGCCGACACGATCACCGCCGACATCACCGGCAAGCCGGCTCCGGGCGGCTTCGACGGGCACGGTGGCTGCTTCATCGAGACCGGCGCCGGCCGCGCCGCCTACGGCTCCGGCAACTTCTACGGCGACCCCGCACCCACGGTCGCCCTGCACTCCCCGGCGCGTCGCTGGCACTGGGGCAAGGTCACCTTCGAGCAGCGCGTGATACGGAGGTGGCTGTGAGCGCCGACCTGATCTACCTGGACCACAACGCCACCACCCCGGTCGCCCCCGAGGTCCTCGACGCGATGCTGCCCTACCTGCGCGATAGGTACGGCAACCCCTCCAGCGACCACCCCGCAGGCCGGGCCGCGGCCCGCGCCGTCGCCGTCGCACGCGCCCAGGTCGCCGCACTCATCGGCGCCGACCCAGACGAGATCATCTTCACCTCCGGCGGCACCGAGTCCAACAACCTGGCCATCCGCGGCACCGCCAGCGTCGCCAACCCCACCCGGCAGCGCATCGTGACCACCGTGGTCGAACACCCGGCCACGACCGCGCCGTTGGCTCACCTGCACACCGCCGGCTGGACCATCACCGCCCTGCCGGTCACCAGCGCCGGCACCGTCGACACCGCCCTGGCAGCCACCGAGCTGGGCCCGGATGTCGCACTGGTGACGATGATGCTCGCCCAGAACGAGACCGGCGCCATCCTGCCCATCCCTACGGTCGCCGCCGCAGCCCGCGCGGTCGGGGCGCTGATGCACACCGACGCCGCCCAGGCCATCGGCAAGATCGAGGTGAACGTCGATGCCCTCGGAGTGGACCTGCTCTCCATCGCCGGGCACAAGTGCTACGCCCCCAAGGGAATTGGCGCCCTCTACCGCCGCACCGGCACCCCGCTCGGCCCCGTGCTGCTCGGAGCCGGACAAGAGCGCGGTGTCCGGCCCGGGACGGAGAACGTGCCAAGCATCGTCGGCTTGGGTGCGGCGTGCGAGCTGGCCGGTGGTCGCCTGGCCGCGGAGACCGAGCGACTCGCCTGCCTACGACACACCCTGTGGCAACTGTTGAACGCCGCGATCCCCGGCATGGTGCGGCACACCCCGGCGGACTCCCTACCCAACACCTTGATGGTCTCCTTCCCCTACGTCCTCGGCCGAGCCGTGCTTGCCGCATCACCGGGGCTGGCCGCCTCCACCGGGTCGGCGTGCCATGCGGGCCAGGACACCCCCGCCTCGACCCTGCTCGCGATGGGATCCACACCGGAAGTGGCGCTCGGCGCAGTCCGGCTCTCGCTGGGCCACGGGACTACGGCCGCCGACATCGACAGCGCCGTCCGCGTACTCACCCGTGGGTTCGGTGACTGCACCACCAGCCCGGACCCGGTGCAGTGAAGATCGACTGCGGCTGAAAGCCTTGCCGTTCCGGCGGACATGATCCGGCAACCGATGATCCCCCCGTCCAGTGGGTAGTTCTGCCTGTTTACTGGGTGTTCGGGGGCGGCTGCGCCCGGTGATGTCCCGTGGCGGTGTGGTGGTCAACGCCGGACTGATTGCTGGGGTTGACGTGGACGGTGGCGTCGTCGAGGCGGGGTACGCGGTGGATCAGCTGGTGGTGGGCCTCGTCGGCGATGGCGTGGGCCTGGACCACGCCCAGGGTGTTGTCCACCGTCAGGGTCGTCTCGGCGCGCATCCGGTGCCCGATCCATCGCAGCTGGACACTGTCGACGCTGCGGACTCCGGGGACGTCGCGTAGCGCCGCCTCGGCGGCGTCGACCAGGGCGGGGTCGACCGCGTCCATCAGTCGGCGGTAGATGTCCCGGGCCGCGCCGCGCAGGACGGCCAGGATCGCCACCGTGATGAGCAGGCCGACGATGGGGTCGGCCAGCGGGAAGCCGGCCATGACCCCGATCGCGCCAAGGACCACGGCCAGGGAGGTGAACCCGTCGGTGCGGGCGTGCAGCCCGTCGGCGACCAGTGCGGCGGAGCCGATCTTGTTCCCGACCCGGATCCGGTAGACGGCCACGAGCTCGTTGCCGGCGAAGCCGATCAGACCCGCTGCGACCACAACCCACGCGTGGGAGATGGGTTGGGGGTCGACCAACCGGCGGATCGACTCGTAGGCCGCAACGATCGAGGACAAAGCGATCATGGCGACGATGAAGACGCCGGCCAGGTCCTCGGCCCGCCCGTACCCGTAGGTGTAGCGGCGGTTCGCCGCGCGCCGGCTCAGGACGAACGCGACCCACAGTGGTATCGCGGTCAGCGCGTCGGAGAAGTTGTGGATGGTGTCCGCCAGCAGGGCGACCGACCCGGTGATGAGCACCACGATCAGCTGCGCGACTGCGGTGGCGCCCAGGGCGACCAGGCTGATCTTGACCGCCCGGACCCCCTCGGTGCTGGCCTCCAGCGCCGAGTCGACCGAGTCCGCTGTGTCGTGGCTGTGCGGGCTGAAGCTCGAGAGCAGGAAACCCTTCAGGCCGCTCGGGTGCTGATGGCCGTGGCCACCACCAGGAACATGATCGTGACCATGTTCCGACGCCGCATCGTGTGCGTCCCCGTGATCGTGGTCGACCGGCGGGTGCGCGTGACCGGAGTGACCACTGTCGGGATGGGCGTCAGTCATTGCGTCTACTTTCAAAAGCTGGGTGGTCTTGGTGGTGACCCAATGCGGTGGTTTCCGCGTTAGGGCGAATACCCGGACTGGCTGGCCTTGCTCGGCCCGCTACGAGGTCCGCGACCTCGGTGAGCCTTGAACGGGGGATCTCGACCGGGGCACGGAAGCCAGCGGCGGGGCGCCATCGTCCACGTGATGGCGAGGAACTTCGGGGCCGGCGTGCTCGGCGTTGTACACGGCGTCGCGGACCAGCCGAGCAACGTGCTCGTTCTCAAGCCGATAGAACACCTGCGTCCCCTCCCGCCGGGTCCGCACCAACCTGGCCATCCGCAGCTTGGCCAGGTGCTGGGACACCGACGGTGCCGGCTTGTCGACCCGGGCAGCCAGCTCATTGACCGGCAGCTCCTGATCGATCAACGCCCACAACAAACGCACCCTGGTCGTGTCCGACAGCATCCGGAACACCTCAACAGCAAGCTCGGCCTGCTCGATCGGCAATCCACCTGACACTCCACTATCTGCATGCATACGCAGACAGTAACGCAGTCGGCATCGGTTCCTAAACTACGGCGGCCAGCCTCGCCAAAAGGAAGCAGCAGATGGCCTGCTGGCTCACGTCATCCCGGTAGAAGTCAGAAGCGGACGTTCCCTTCTGCTCATCCCGACTGGTTCAAGACGCTGCCCGCCGTCCTCGCCAGCCATCCCGATTCCTGCTCGGCCGACGTCAAGCGTGGTGCGACAGTTCGTGCGCGCGGTGACCGGGGGCCTCGAGCTGGAAGGTGCAGTGTTCGACGTCGAAGTGGCCCGCGAGGCATTGACTCAGCTGGTCCATGACTCGGCCGCCGGCACCATCGGCGAGGGCGTCCTCGGTGATGATGATGTGCGCGGAAAGGATCGGAAGTCCGCTGGTAATCGTCCAGGCGTGCAGGTCGTGGACGCCAAGGACGCCAGGGGTCTGGTTGATGTGCTGGCGGACTTCGGCGAGGTCGACGCCCTTGGGGGTGGCTTCCAGGAGCACGCCCACGGCTTCGCGCAGCAACGCCCACGTGCGGGGCAGGATCATCAACCCGATCGCGGCGGACGCGATGGCGTCGGCCTGGGTGAAGCCAGTGAGGGCGATGACGATGGCGGCGACGATGACGGCCGCCGATCCCAGCAGGTCGCCCAGGACCTCCAGGTAGGCGCCGCGCACGTTCAGCGAGGCGTGTTGCCCGCCACGCAGCATCAGCAGCGACCCGGCGTTGGCGACCAGGCCCACGGCGGCAACGGTGAGCATCACCCCCGTGGACAGTTCCGGGGGCTCCATGAAACGCCGAACGGCCTCGACCAGCACGAAGCCGGCCACTCCGAACAGCAGCAGGGCGTTGATGAAGGCGGCTAGGATCTCGAAGCGCATGTAGCCGAAGGTGCGCTCAGGCGTGGCCGGGCGCGTCGGCGAATGCAGCGGCAAACAGGGCAAGGCTGACCCCGGCTGCGTCGGTGAGCATCTGGCCGGCATCGGCCAGCAGCGCAAGGGAGCCTGAGATCAGCCCGCCGATGACCTCGGCGACCATGATGCTCACGGTGATCGCGAGTACTCCGAAGAGCCGATTGCGATGGGTGCCGGTGGCGGTGCCGTGAGAATGTCCGTGGCTGTGTCCGGCGCCCATCAGCGATTCGCCTCAGTTGCGGTGTGGTCGCCGACGGGCGAGCAGCAGGAGTCCGTGCATCCCGGCTTGCAGCCACACGCCTGCTCGGTCTCGGAGTCCGCGCTGCCGACTGGCCCACAGCCGCAGGACTCGCCACGCCAGGCTTGCAGGCCCTCACGGGCGGCGACTCCGGCGATGACCAGACCTGCCAAAGGGTCGGCCCAGCCCCAGCCCAAGGTGGCGTTCAGCACGAGCCCCACCAGCAGGACCGCCGAGAGGTAGGTGCACAGAAGGGTCTGCTTGGAGTCGGCCACGACGCTGCCGGAGCCAAGCTCGCGTCCGGTTCGGCGCTGCGCCCAGGACAGGAACGGCATGACGATCAGCGAGGCGGCGGCGATCACGATGCCGAGTGGGGACGGGGCCGCTTCTCCGGCGCCGAGCAGGTTGCGAGCCGACTCCACCGTCACGTAGGCGGCCAGGGCGAAGAAGGAGAGGGCGATCAGCCGCAGCGCCTGACGTTCACGCGTCTCGGGCATCCGGTGGCGGAACTGCCACAGGATCACCACGCCGCTGGAGACCTCGACCAGGGAGTCCAGCCCGAAGCCGACCAGAGCGACCGAGCCCGCCACTGCGCCCGCGGCGATCGACACGGCGGCTTCGATGAGGTTGTAGGAGACGCTTGCCCCGGCCAGCAGTTGTGCCCGCTTGCCCAGGAGCCGACGCCGATCCCCGGTCAGGGTGTCAAGCCCGCTGCTCGCGGTCATCGCGTGACTGCTCCCGCGCCGTAGGTGGGACATAGAACGACCGCGTCACCGGTCGCGGCGAGCAGTTTCTCGGCAG
This sequence comes from Dermatophilaceae bacterium, assembly GCA_036565395.1. Lineage (GTDB taxonomy): Bacteria > Actinomycetota > Actinomycetes > Actinomycetales > Dermatophilaceae > UBA4719. The sequence goes on along the minus strand of DATCNE010000037.1, from coordinate 826 downwards.
CGGACAGCAGCGCGAGCAGCTCAGGGTGTACCAGGGAGAACATCGAGGCCCGACCCTGCGGGCGGGACGTCACGAGGCCGCAGTCTTTGAGGCACGCAAGATGCGCCGAGACCGTGGACTGGGCCAGACCCAGGTGTCCCGTCAGGTCCACCACCCGGTGCTCGCCCAGGGCCAGGTGCTGCACGATCGCCAGACGGGTGGGATCACCAAGGCTGCGGAACATGCACGCCGCCGCCGTCAGCGCCGACGTCTCATCGAGGTCTGCGCGTGCCACGGGGCCAGCCACCTGCTCTTTCATCGCCATTTGACGATGTTAGCGAACGCGATCGGTCAGTTGCAAGGTGGGGTCCAGCTGAGTATCACCCTGACGAGCGGACGTCCTCAATTCAAGCTATTTGTTGAGGACGTTCTCAGGCTTGAGAGATTCTTGTTGGCCCAACAGGAGAATTTCCGGCCGAAATATTTTGGGCCGATTTTGCCCCACGGTTTCCACAACTAACGACAACTGTCCACAGGTCTCCGGCGCCATCCGATGCGTAACGGCGGAACCGCAAGATTTGCGGTGTGTCAATGGTCACTCAGATCTAGTAGCGGATCCGGTTTCCGACCCATACCGTGAAAACCACTTACCCGACATTTCAGGCAGGGTGGTTTCGATGGTCGAGGTTCCCAACGACGTTGCGGTTGCACAGGATTCGCCTGATCGCCGGGCGGTGCTAGGCCCTTTGGACTGGGACAAGGCCATGGTTGCGGGGTTGGCGCAGGACCAGGGCGTGTGTGTGCGCCCGCTGGCCAGGCGGTTGGTGGACCGGGTGACCGGTGAGGC
>DATCNE010000036.1:0-9481 GCA_036565395.1 Dermatophilaceae bacterium | reverse complement strand
CGACGAGACGGCCGGTGCCGAGGCAGCGCAGTCCCGATCGAGCCGGCCGGTCATGGCACCCACGGCAGGGGGCGACGCGGCTGGTGGGATGGGCGGATCGCGCCGCCGGGTGCTGGTGCATGCATCAGGGTTCAAACAGTCGCCCTATGCGGACATCAAGCCTGCTGGGGGGGATGCCCGGGACTCCCGCAAGCTGCCCAAAGAAGGCCACGCCGTCCCCGACCAAGGTGCGCCGCCACGCAAGCTCTGGCATGCCAGTCCCGGAAGTTCAGGCCACTAGGGTGGAACCGATCCGACCGTCACCCGAGTCGTCCCGTCAGGCCTCCTGCCCAGTCTCAGGCCTTTGCTCGTCGGCGGCCACCAGCACCAGAGGAGTCTTGCCGTGGTTGATGAAGGCCTGCGTAGTCGTCGCGGCGGCGTTGAGACCTCGTTACGCACCTCGGCCGTCTGGGAGTCCGTGCGGGCCGTCGTGGCCGAGCGCGAGCATCAGCTCGGTCGCAGCCTGCGAGTCGTCGATCTGGGCGGTGGTACCGGCGGTCTGGCCGTTCCGCTGGCCCGGCTCGGTCATCACGTCACGGTCATCGACCCCAGCCTCGACGCGCTGGCGTCGTTGTCTCGTCGGGCCGCCGACTCAGGCGTCGCCGAGCGGATCGTGGCTGTGCAGGGCGACGCCGCCAACCTGCTCGACGTCCACCCCGACGCCGACGCTGACCTCGTGTGCTGTCACGGCGCGCTGGAGTTCGTCGATGATCCGGCGGCGACCCTACGATCGATCGCTGCTGTGCTCGCCGAGGGTGGCTTCGTCAGCCTCGTGGTCGCCACCCGTATCTCCGCCGTGTTGGCCCGAGCCCTGGCTGGTCAGTTCGCCCAGGCTCAGCATGCCCTCACCAGCGACGACGGCCGCTGGGGGCCGGCGGATCCCTTGCCCCGGCGCTTTGACGCGGCAGGCATCGCCGCCCTTGTCGAGGGCGCCGGACTGGCCGTCCACGACTCGCATGGCGTGCGCATCTTCAGTGATCTGGTGCCCCCGTCCTACGTCGACTCCGACGCAGACCGGGCCGCGCTGCTCGAGCTTGAGCAAACCGCTTCGCGTCATCCCGACTACGCGTTCCTGGGACACATCGGTGCAGCCCTGCACGTTCTGGCTCGACGCAGCTGATCTGCGGCTCTGCCCGCCCCATGTGGGGGCGGCTCACGCCCCTGTGGCGTCGCTCCATGACTCGTCGCCGGTTCATGGCTCGTCGCCGGCCACTCGGCGATGGTCCGGACGATGAGCCGGCGCCAGTTCGCCGTCCCCGAACGGCCGGACGACCACAAGCCTGATGACGACGGTTGTCCGATCCTGCACGTGGACATGGACGCGTTCTACGCATCGGCGTCCCTGCTCAGCCGTCCCGAGCTCAAGGGCACACCCGTCATCATCGGCGGGGGAGGCAACCGCGGGGTCGTGCTGTCCGCGACCTACGAGGCCCGAGCGTTCGGAGTTGCTTCTGCGATGCCGATGGCCCGGGCCCGTCGGCTGTGCCCTCAGGCCGCCGTTGTCGCCCCTGACTACGCCCGCTACGAGCGCATCTCCCACGCTGTGATGGCCGTGTTCGCCAGCGTGACTCCGATCGTCGAGCCGCTGTCGATCGACGAGGCGTTCCTTGACGTGTCCGGCGCCCGCCGGCGGTTGGGCACACCGCGCCAGATCGCCCAGCAGATCCGCGACACGATCGCTGACGAGCAGGGCATCACCTGCTCGGTCGGCGTTGCCTCGACCAAGTTCATCGCGAAGCTCGCATCGGGCCTGGCCAAACCCGACGGCCTGCTGGTCGTGCCCGAGACCGAGGTGGTCGGCTTCCTTCACCAGCTGCCGGTCGGCGCGCTGTGGGGCGTCGGTGACCGCACCGAGGAGGCGCTGCAACGTCTGGGACTACGCACCGTGGCCGACATCGCCCACACACCGGTGGACACGTTACGGCGAGCTCTTGGCGACAACATCGGGCCTGCTCTGCACGAGCTTGCCTGGGGACGCGACACCCGCATGGTGGTGCCGACCCGGCGTGAACGCAGCATCGGCGTCGACGAGACGTTCTCCTACGACGTGGACGACCCCGCATACATCCACCGAGAGCTGCTCAAGCTCAGCGACCGCACCGCGGCCCGAGTGCGCGCGGCCGGGATGGTGGGACGAACGATCACCGTCAAGGTGCGATTCTCCGACTTCACCACGATCACGCGGTCCAGGACATTGCGTGACCCGACCGATGTCAGCCGAGACATCTTCGCCACCGCCTTGTCGCTATTTGACGGGCTGGGTCTACAGCGCGCCCGGCTGCGCCTGGTCGGAGTACGCATGACTGGCCTCATGGACTCCGATCAGGCACCCATCCAGGGTCTGCTCGACGAACCGGAGCATGGCTGGCGCGACGCCGATCGGGCGGTGGATCGAGCCAGCGCACGGTTCGGTGCCGGCGCCGTTGGCCCGGCCAGCTTGGTCCAAGGTGAGAGATCGGCTACCACTCCGATGCGCGGCGACATATCCTGAGGGAGTCGTTGGTACAAGGGTGAGACCGAGTGCCGCGCATCGCCGGTTCAGACAACACTGTTGGGCCGTCGGGATGTCTTAGTCGTTGGCGGATCCGGGCACACGGGAGGTCCAAAGTGCCGCTTTCAGAGCACGAGCAACACCTGCTTGAGCAGATGGAACAAGCGCTGTATGCCGAGGATCCGAAGTTCGCCTCGCAGATGCAGGGATCAGCTGCGCGTGCGCGCCTTCGTCGCCGCGTCATCGTCGGCGCCGTCTTTGTGATTGTCGGGCTCGGGCTTGTCTTCCTGACCGTGGTCCAGAACGTTGTCTGGTGGGGCGCTCTGGGTTTTGCGCTGATGGTGGGCGGCGTCGTCTATGCGATCACGCCGGCCAAGACGCCCAAGGTCAAGCTGGGTGCTGTCGGTCAGGACGGATCGGTGCGTGAGCACGAGCCTGCGGGGAGGACAGGCAAGTCGCGTCACGCGGGCAAGGGTGCCAAGTCGAACAAGCAGACGCTCATGCGCCGCCTCGAGGATCGCTGGGATCGCAGACGTCACGGGCAGCAGTAACGCTGCATCGACGACAGGCCAACCTCCGCGGTCAGCCCGTTCACAGACAGCCAAGCAGCCAAGCAGTCAATCTGTCGAGCTAGCGTTCCTCGACGCTGGCCGAGGCGGGAGTCTCGTGCAGCCGTTCGGTCTCATCCTGGATCTCGATGGCCAGGTGCTGGAGCTTGGGCAGGTGCTCGCGGCCGTGGTGCGCACAGAAGAGCAGTTCGCCCCCTGAAGTGAGGCGGACGAGCACGTAGGCCTGGGCGCCACAGCGGTCGCAGCGGTCGGCTGCGGTCAAGGTCGGTGCCAGTGCAGTTGTCACGTCAGCCATCCATTTCGTCGTAGTGGGCGTTCTGTCAGTCTCCTACAGTCAACGCGTCTCACAGGCATCTGTCCTCGTACGTCTGCACCCTCGTCTCTGGTCGTTTGTGTTGACGGCGAACCTATTCGCCGGTTGTAACAGTCAAACACGAGGATTGCTTCCCCAAGTGCATTGCGACATCATCTGGACAAAGTCGCGTCGAGTTTCGCTCTCCGCGCAATGCTCATGACGCCCGTATGCCGCGTGCCTGCCGACGCCTTGTCAGGCGTGAGAGATAACCTGCGAGGGAGTTCTGCGGTCGGCCCCGGCCGGCCCCTTCCGTTGCACCGAAAGGACGTCCGTGGCCACCGCCACCCGCACCACAAAGACCGTCACGGCAGGCGGCACATCTGACGCCGGCACTTCCGACGCTGGCACATCTGACGCCGGCACTTCCGACTACATGGCTCGCCACCTGCAGGTGCTCGAGGGTCTTGAGGCGGTCCGCAAGCGTCCGGGCATGTATATCGGCTCCACCGACTCGCGCGGGCTCATGCACTGTGTGTGGGAGATCATCGACAATGCGGTCGACGAGGCGCTGGCCGGCGTGTGTGACCGCATCGATGTGGCGTTGATGGCCGACGGTTCGGTGGAGGTCCGTGACAACGGGCGAGGCATTCCTGTCGATCTGGAGCCACGCACGGGTCTGTCCGGTGTCGAGGTGGTCTTCACCAAGCTGCACGCCGGTGGCAAGTTCGGGGGCGGCTCCTACACTGCCTCCGGTGGTCTGCACGGTGTGGGCGCCTCGGTGGTCAACGCACTGTCCGCCCGTCTCGATGTGGAGGTCGACCGTGGCATGAAGACCTACGCCATGAGCTTCCGCCGCGGTGAGCCCGGCGTCTTCCACGATGCCAACGGCGTCAAGACGCCCGACGCACCCTTCACGGCATACGTGGACAACAGCGAGCTGCGCATCGTCGGCAAGGCTGCCCGCGGTCGGACCGGCAGCAGGGTCCGCTACTGGCCTGACCACCAGATCTTCATCAAGGATGCTGCCGTCACCTACGACGAGCTGGCCTCGCGGGCCCGTCAGACGTCGTATCTGGTCCCGGGTCTGAGCTTGGTGATCCGCGATGAGCGCGGCGTGCCGGGCACGCCGGGCGAGCACGGTCCCCACGAGGAGACGTTCCTGCACCACGGCGGCATCAGCGAGTTCGCCGAGTTCCTGGCAGTCGACCCGGCCCTGACCGACGTGTGGCGCGTGCAGGGGTCCGGGACGTTCCGCGAGACCGTGCCAGTGCTGGACGAGCGCGGACACATGACCCCCACCGAGGTCGAACGTGAGTGTGGCATCGACGTGGCGCTGCGGTGGGGCACCGGCTATGAGACCAAGGCCCTGTCCTTCGTCAACATCATCGCCACGCCCAAGGGCGGGACCCACATGATGGGTTTCGAGCAGTCGCTGCTCAAGGTGTTCCGCAGGCAGCTGGAGATCAACGCCCGCCGGCTCAAGGTCGGGTCGGACAAGGTCGACAAGGAAGACATCCTGGCCGGCCTCACGGCTGTGGTGACGGTGCGTCTGGCGGAGCCGCAGTTCGAGGGTCAGACCAAGGAGGTTCTGGGCACCTCAGCAGTCCGAGCCATCGTGTCCAGGATCATCGAGAAAGAGCTCACCGCAAAGCTGACCTCCAACAAGCGTGGCGAAAAGGCCCAGTCGGCGCTCCTTCTGGAGAAGGTCGTCGCCGAGATGAAGTCGCGGATCAGCGCGCGACTGCACAAGGAGACCCAACGGCGAAAGAACGCATTGGAGACGTCGTCCTTGCCGGCCAAGCTGGCCGACTGTCGCAGCAGTGACGTCGAGCGGACCGAGCTGTTCATCGTTGAGGGCGACAGCGCGCTCGGCACCGCCAAGCTGGCCCGGTCCTCGGACCACCAGGCGTTGCTGCCGATCCGCGGCAAGATTCTCAACGTCCAGAAGGCCTCCGTCGGCGACATGTTGAAGAACAACGAGTGCGCGGCGATCCTGCAGGTCATCGGTGCCGGCTCGGGCCGTTCCTTCGATCTCGAGGCGGCCCGCTACGGCAAGGTCATCATCATGACCGATGCGGATGTCGACGGCGCCCACATCCGCACGCTGCTGTTGACCCTGTTCTTCCGATACATGCGCCCGTTGGTCCAGGCCGGCAGGGTCTTCGCTGCGGTGCCGCCGTTGCACCGCATCGAGGTGATCAACCCGGGCGGGAAGAAGAACGAGCTCGTCTACACCTATACCGAGGCTGAGATGCGCAAGACGTTGACCTCCCTGGAGAAGAAGGGGCGCAAGGTCAAGCAACCGCTTCAGCGCTACAAGGGACTGGGTGAGATGGACGCCGACCAGCTGGCCGAGACGACCATGGACCCCCGTCACCGAACGCTGCGCCGGGTGACTCTGAAGGACGCCGAGGTAGCCGAACGGGTCTTCGACCTGCTGATGGGCAACGACGTCGCCCCGCGCAAGGACTTCATCATCGACTCCGCAGCCGAGCTCGATCGCCAACGCATCGACGCCTGACCGCGCCGGCGCAGGTTCTCGATCAGTTTCTGTCGGTTCAGGTCTGGTGGCCGCGCCGGGACGGGCGGAGACTGCCTGCATGTGTTTCACCAACGATCAGCGTCCGCCCGACCCTCCCAGATCCAGCGAGGTGGGTGAGCATGGACGTTGTGAGCTGACCGCCGCAGACGGCAACCGGTTCGCGGCATACGACGCGGTGCCGGTGACCCGTCGCGGGGCCAGCCTGGTGCTGCTTCCCGACATCCGCGGGATGCACCCGTACTACACCGACCTTGCGCTCAGCTTCGCCCTCGCCGGTGTGGACGTCGTGGCGCTCGACCCCTATGGACGCACCGCGGGAACCAGCCCCAGGGATGACGGCTTCGAGTACATGCCGCACGCGAAAGCCCTTGAGCCGGCACACGTTCTGGAGGACGCGCATGCGGCTGCAGCCCGGTTGCGGGAACGTGGCAAGGACCCGGTGTTCACTCTCGGCTTCTGCAAGTTCGGTGCTGAGTCCTGGCGGTTGGCCGCTACCGATCTCGGTGCCGCGGGATGCGTGGGCTTCTATGGCATTCCGGCCGGGGTCCTCCACGACATCGCCGCGATGTCCGCACCGCTGCTCGTGCTGGCAGCCGGCTCCGACCAGGCGACCTCACCCCAGGACAACGAGGCGTTCGACCTTGCTCTGACCGAGGCCGGCAAAGAGCACGAGTACGTCATGTACGACGGCGCCCCGCACTCTTTTTTCGATCGAACCTTCACCGAGTGGACCTCCGCGTGTTCAGACGCCTGGGTGAGGATGCTCGGCTTCATGGACCGACACCGCTGAGGACAGACCACTGCCAGGTGGGAACTGCCATCCCGCCGCAGGACTCAGGTCGGTCATCTCCGCCTGAGCTGCGTACAGCAACGACATCCCAGCGTCGGCCATCGATGTGGCTGACCCGGCAGCACCAAGCGTTCGCCCGGGTGGCATGTGGCACACCCTTCGTCGTGAGCGCGAGCAGGGTCGGCTCCTGAATCTGTTGTCGCACAACCGATTCGGCCGCCTGTTCCGGTGGTGTGAGATGGCTGCGTCCTCGGTCGTACGCCGCGCCCAGCAGTTCCACAGGCAGCTCGTCCCGTGCTGCGGCATCGACCACCGCGACCGCTGTCGCCGAAGAAAGCCGGGCGAGAGTCTGACCGTGGGGGAGAAGAACACCGGTCGGGGCGAAGCGGTGTCCGCCTGTGTGTGAGCACTCCCACACCTGGCCGGGACGCTGCGACGAGGACTCGAGTGCCACCGGTCGGCCACGCACCGCGCAACAGATGTCCCGTTTGGAGTTTGAGCAGATCATCAGAACCGGACCGGGGGACTCCTCGAACACGGGCGTCCGGGCGCGGACGGTGTCCATGTCACCCTCTCCCAGAGCTGTCCACGACAGGCTGAGCAACTGCGCCGGGTCATCAATATCTGCCTGGAGCAGCCAAGGATGCTCGGCGAGTCCGCCCGCGAGATAGACCCGATGTGGCTGCCCCTCGTACGCCGGCGACGAGGTGCCCGGGCGACGGATCAGGATCAAGCGTCCGCTCTGCTCCTGGCCCCTGCGGTCCAGTGCCCTGCCCACATCAGGGTCCAGGTGGGACTGTGTCGCGGCCTCGCGGCCCCATGGACCGCCCTGTTCAAGGGCGATCCAGAACCTCGCGGGCGTGGCGGTGCCAAGGGCCGAGCCCTGTGCCCTGTCCCAGTTGACCGAGCATGCGTCGGGCCTGCTGCTGGCGTGGCTCCGGGCAGCAGCACCGGTCATGAGCGGCCTGCGGGGAACTCCGGAAGCATCTCCGGGCCATCGTGGACGGTCGCGATCGCTGGCTCTGAGGATGCGGTTCCCGAGGACGCGGACAGCGGAGACGTGGTCAGGGGCTCAGGCAGTGGTCCGGCGATGGCCGCGATCGCGGTGGTCGCCGGAAGACCGGACCCATCGCGCTTTCCTGACGCCTCGGGCAGCTCCAGGGCAACCCCGTTGGCGGCGGCTGCGCGTGCTGGGCTGCCGCCAGCCCAGGCCAGGACCAAGGTGTCCTCGCCGCGCAGGAAGCGGTGACAACGCACACCGCCGGTAGCACGGCCCTTGGCCGGGTACTCGGCATACGGGGTGACCTTGAGCGAGCCTGGCTCGGTGCCCGGCAAGGCTCCCGACGAGCCGCTCGAGGTGACGACAAGGTTGGTCCTCGAAGGATCGAGCGCGCCGAAGAACACGACGCGTGCGCCGTCGGCCAACCTGATGCCGGTCATGCCGCCTGCAGTGCGACCTTGTGGGCGCACCGACGATGAGGGGAAATGCAGCAGCTGAGCATCAGAAGTGATGAACACAAGGTCCTCGTCGCCGGTGCGCAGCTCTACCGCGCCCACCACTTCGTCGTGATCCTTGAGAACAATGATCTCCCAATCACCTTTGTTTCCAAGGTAATCCGCTACTACCCGCTTGACGACCCCCTGCGCGGTTCCGACCGCGAGGCCGGGGGAGTCCGCGGACAGCGACATCAGGGTCAGGGGCTGCTCGTCCCTGGGAAGGTCCACGAATGCCCCGAGGGGAGCGCCTCCTGACAGCGAGGGCGAACCGTTGGTTGGCGGGAGTATGGGCAGGTCGAGCGCCGAAAGCCGGATCATCCGCCCGCGGGACGTGACCAGGGCGACGTGGCCCCGGATGGTGGTCTGCACGGCGGCAATGACCGCATCGTGCTTGTGGCGACCGCTCTCCGTTGGCAGCGGGTCTGCGTTCGTCGTGCGCGCGAGGAGCCCGGTGGAGGACAAGAGCACCCAGCAAGGATCGTCGGTGACCTCAAGGGGGGTGGCAGCGAGGGGGGTTCCGGCCGACTCGAGCAGCACCGTACGTCGCGGTGTCCCATGCGTCTTGGCAACGTCAGCGAGCTCGTTCGAGACCGTCTTCAGGAGCAGCTTCTCGTCACCCAGGATCGCGCGGAGTGCTTCGATCTGGCGCTCCAGCTCGGCCTTCTCGGTCTCGAGCTCGACCCGGGAGAACTTCGTCAGTCGGCGCAGCTGCAGATCGAGGATGTACGTGGCCTGAGCGTCGGATAGATCGAAGACATCCATAAGGCGGACCTTGGCGACGCCGGCGTCCTCGGAGGCGCGGATCACCTGGATCACCTCGTCGATGTCAACGATCGCGATGAGCAGACCCTCCACGAGGTGCAGCCGCTCCTCGCGCTTGCGCAGCCGGTAGGAGCTGCGGCGACGCACCACCTCAATGCGGAAGTCGACGTAGACGCGCAGCAGATCCTTGAGACCGAGAGTGCGTGGCTGTCCGTCGACCAGGGCGACGTTGTTGATGCCGAAGTTGTCCTCCATCGGCGTCAGCTTGAAGAGCTGTTCGAGGACGGCCTGCGGATGGAAGCCGCCCTTGATCTCGATGACCAGCTGCAGGCCGTGCTTGCGGTCGGTCAGGTCCTTGACGTCGCTGATGCCCTGGAGCTTCTTGTTCTGGACAAGATCCCTGATCTTCTCGATGACCTTCTCTGGTCCGACGAGATAGGGCAGCTCGGTGACGACGATGCCCTGTTTGCGAGGCGTGATGCTCTCGATCCGGGTC
>DATCNE010000035.1:0-1665 GCA_036565395.1 Dermatophilaceae bacterium | reverse complement strand
GTCGGCGCAGACCCGCAGGCCCTGTACCGGGTGCTGCGGCTGTTGGCCAGCCTCGGCGTCTTCGCGGAGGCCGCCCCGGGCTCCTTCGCGCTGACCCAGCTCGGCGAGACGTTGCGCTCGGACGCGCCCGACTCCGTGCGCAACTTTGCAATCACGGAGACCGCGCCCGGGCACTGGCTGCCCTGGGGGCGGCTGCACGAGAGCGTCCGGTCCGGCCGGCCCATGGCGCGCGAGGCGCTCGGGATGGAGCTGTTCGACTGGTACGCGCAGAACCCCGAGGAAGCGGGCTTCTTCAGCGCGGCGATGGGCAACCTGTCGGCCCTGGCCGCGAGCGAGCTCGTGCGGGTCTACGACTTCTCCGCGGTGCGGACGGTGGCGGATGTCGGGGGCGCGCACGGGGTCCTGCTGGCCGCAGTCCTACGGGCTAACCCAGCCGCGCGCGGGATCCTGTTCGATCTGCCCCACGTCATCGCGACGGCCGGGGGCGCCGTCGCGGAGGAAGGGCTCTCGCAGCGGTGCGAGCTGGTGAGCGGCGACTTCTTCGAGGCGGTGCCGGAGGGGGCCGACCTGCACCTGCTGAAGCAGATCGTCCACGACTGGGACGACGAGCGGGCGACGCGGCTGCTGCAAAACTGCCATCGCGCGCTTGCCCCGGCGGGCAAAGTGCTGCTGGTCGAGATGGTCATCCCGCCGGACAATCGGCCGAGCCCGGCGCAAGCGATGGACCTGAACATGCTGGTCCTGCTCGGGGGCCGGGAGCGCACCGAGGAGGAGTATCAGCGCCTCTTCCAGGCTGCGGGCTTCCGGCTTGAGCGGGTCATCCCGACGCACTCGCCGTTCAGCGTGATCGAGGCGACGCGGGTCTGAGGGGTGGGGCCTGGGGCAGTGCAGTTCGAGCACCACTACAACGAGATCGCCGAGCCCTTCGACTGGACGTTCACCAGCGCAGACCTCACCGAGCTAGTAACCAGGCTCGCCGCACACCAACCCGCCCTCCGGCTCGCTGCCTGACGGCGACCATACTTGCGGCCAAGACCACTCAGGCCGTGGTGTTCGAAGCGCGATTCGAAGACCCAGCTCGTCGACGGCCCCCGCGTATGAGGTTCGTTCACGAAGCATCGCCCAGCCGAGGCTGGAGTCGTTCAACCCGAGCGGCCACTTCATTCCTTCAGTTCGTCGCGGGGCTGGGCGAGCGTGCCGTACAGGATGCTTAGGTGAGCAGAACGCAACTTCGGCCGATTTCCAGCGTCTTCTTGTGTGGATACGCAAAAGGAATCGAGGGGGTCAGACGTGCGAAAGGTTGTAGTGCTTGTGTGTGGGGTCGCGTTGTTGGCGGTCGCGGGAGTGGCCACAGCGAAGACGGTAACGGTGACCATCACGGCGAACGGCTACGTTCCGAACGCAACGACGATCGCTGTCGGTGACACCGTTCAGTTCACCAATAGCGACAAGGTTGCTCACCAGGTGAGCTTCAAGACCACGACAGGTCTGAGCTGCACACCGACGCCGCTTGTGCTGCAGCCGGCGCAGAGTGGTAGCTGCACGTTCCGAAGCGCGGGCACGTTCAGTTACTCCGACCCGAACGTGAAGGGGAGCAAGTTCCACGGCACGATCACCGTCAGCGCGGCTGGTGGCGGCTCGCTCACGCTTACGGTCAAGCCGCAG
>DATCNE010000034.1:0-7116 GCA_036565395.1 Dermatophilaceae bacterium | reverse complement strand
GCGCCAGAGCATGTGCAATGCCAGTGCCCAGTCTGAAAACATCGAGCTGGGGTTTCTTGAGTTGCTCACGAGAGTGCCTAGAGGAACAGCCGCATTACCAAAAGGAGTCACATGATTACCACTACAAATCCGCGTAGAGGTGTTGCCGAAGCCACTGACCTTGAGGCAACATCGGCCGCCGAGGTCGACCACATCGCCAGACATGCGCAGCGGGCGGCCTTCGAATTCGCCTCCAGTGGGCGCGAGGGCCGCGCGAGAATGCTCGACGCGATCGCCGATTCGCTCGATGCCGATCGTGACCTTCTTGTTCAAACCGCTGACCAGGAGACGGGTCTTGGCACGCCGCGCTTGAACGGCGAACTGAGCCGCTCGATCTTCCAGTTCCGACTGTTCGCTGAGGCGCTGCGCGAGGGCAGTTACATCGAGGCGATGATCGACCACGCGACCAAGACTGCTCTCGGGGCTGCGCCGGACCTGCGTCGCATGCTCGTACCCCTCGGGCCAGTGGCCGTCTTCGGATCGAGCAACTTTCCCTTTGCCTTCTCCGTGGCGGGGGGCGACACGGCGTCAGCGTTGGCCGCCGGGTGCCCGGTCGTGTTGAAGGCCCACAGTTCCCATCCCCTGACCTCCTTGCGTTCGTTCGAGGCGCTATTGATCGGTCTTGCCGCTGGGGGTGCCCCGGACGGGACGACCGGCCTCGTCTTTGGACAGACGGCGGGAAGGCGTCTCGTCGCGCATCCGGCCATCAAAGCGGTTGGCTTTACCGGCTCGCTCGCTGCGGGCGAAGCCCTACAAAGCGTGATTGACGATCGTGACGAGCCGATCCCTTTCTATGGCGAACTCAGCAGTCTCAACCCGCTTGTGATCACGGCAAACGCCGCCAAGGCCCGTTCGGCCCAGATCGCCCAAGGTCTCTTCGCCTCGTTTACGGGCTCGGCGGGTCAGTTTTGCACCAAGCCGGGAATCGCCTTCGTGCCCACAGGCGATCACGGCGACAGCCTCGTCGATGCATTACGGGGCCTCGTCGAGCAGGCCGAAGGTCAGGTCTTGTTGAACCGGCGGATCTTCGACGCTTACCAGGAGATCCGTGAGCGCCTGATCGATCATGGCGGCGCAGTTGTCGCTGCGCGTACGCCCACCGCAACGGCGACGGGCGGTTTTCTTGCTGGACCAACAATGCTGACGATCAGCGCCAAGCACGTGACCGATGAACTCACTGAGGAGTGTTTTGGGCCGTTGATCGTCGTGGCCCGATACGAAGATCTTGGGGAACTTGAGGACGCCTTCAAACAGCTTCCTAACTCGTTGACCGCGACGGTTCACGTCGAGGATGACGAGCTCGAGCTTCTTACCGCGCTCACCGACCGGCTCGCCCCTCGAGCAGGTCGAATCGTCTACAACGGGTTTCCAACGGGGGTGCGCGTTTCCTGGGCCCAACACCACGGCGGGCCCTGGCCAGCGACGAACTCGTTACACACTTCGGTCGGTGTCACGGCCATCCGCCGATTTCTACGACCGTTCGCATGGCAAGATGCACCCCAATCGGTGCTCCCAGCGGAACTGCGGGACGGCCCGGTCGCCGTGCCCCGACGTTTGGACGGCCGAATCATCCTGCCGGACGAAAGGTAAGACACGAGCGACCACACGCATAGTCGTCGTGCTCGCACACTCTGGCTGCTAGCCGGACAGCCAGCTCGCAGGAATCTCGAAACTGCTGACGGGTGGGCGACGGCGCCCCTGCGGTACCAACCCCTGTCGCATCGCCGGCGGCCGCCAGTGACCGGTGCGGCTTCACCTCCACGGCTTGGAACGCTCGCCAAGGCAAGATCGCTGACCTGTTGGACGAGGCGGGAGTAGGGGAGACCCGTTGGGACTGAGCCGACCGGCGTCTGCCCCCGCAGGTGACGTCCGCAGGACGATAAGCGCGTTGTCCGTGTAGCGAAACGTGTAGCAACGCCGCAGATTTCGCAACCGTCCGTGAGCGTTCGCCATTGTCAGAATCATTGGCGTTGCGCAGGATTCGGACATTGACGAACATCGACGGAGGTGCTGCCGTGCTCTGGGGGCTTGAAGGTCATCGATCACCGAAGTGTCCGGCTGCGGTCGGCTGTGGTCGGCTATCTGTGGGGAATCCGCACGTAAGTTGTCGATGGAAGGGACGTTTTCGCTGGTCACGGGCTTGCCGCCCATGGTCTGTAAATCCATCGCGTGAGCTTCGAAGGTTCGAATCCTTCACCTGCCACCGAGTGCGTGAGAGGGCCTCTGACCTGCGGAAACGTGGTCGGAGGCCCTCTTTCGTATACCTGGTGGGGGTATCGAAAACCACCGTGGTCTGGCGTTCAGCAAGTTGTTGGAGCGCAGGCCTGTGACCTGCGCAAACGCGTTCACCGGGTTGGGCGGGTTCGACGTCCGCCGGGAATGCGCCGGTAAGTTCGGGTGCACGCCACCCTGCTGGCCGGACCGCCGGCGCCCTGACCTGCGCGAATGTCGGGGGTGGGGGTATGCAATCGCTGTGGAAACCAACACCATCGCGCTTGACAACAGTGGCGTGACGAGGCGGTTGGGTCCGACAGAAACCAAGGGGCCTTTCCGGTCCTCGACGCTGGCTTGTGGGCTCGCCGTAGGACTTGCCTGAGCGGGAATCTCCACGGCACGGGTCATGCGGACGTTCATGCATCGACACTGCTGCGGTCTGCGCTGTTGTCGCTCGGCGTTCGGCCAGCGGGACGATGACCGTGTCCTCGGTGGCCGGCCGGGATGCGCCTGATCGTCCGTCGGGAACAACCCCACCCCGACGCGCAACTGTCCCTGTTCGAAAAGGCCGACGGGTGGCGCTACCAAGTGGTGACGACCAACACCACGGCCGGGCAGCTGGTGTTCCTGGAGGCCCGCCACCGAGCCCGTGCCCGGGTCGAGGACCGGATCCGCCACGCGATGGACTCCGGCCTGGGACGCTTCCCCTCCGGAACTGCGCGATCAACACCGCCTGGGCCCAGCTCGCCGCGATCAGCGCAGACCTCATCGCGTGGCTGCGGCTGCTCGCACTGACACCCCAGCCGGCCAAAGCCGAACCCAAAGCACTGCGCTACCGGCTCCTGCACGTACCCGCCAGACTGACCACCGGCGTCAGGCGATGCAGGCTACGAATCCCATCGAACTGGCCATGGGCCAACGCGATCGTCAGCGCATTCGAGCGCATCGCGGCCATCCCGGCACCGGGCTGAGCACCCGATCTCAGCCCTGATCGCTCGACCAAGGGCCCTCGGAGAACCGCCACCGGCAGCGCCAGCCTGACCGCCGTCATGCCCACCCAACGAATCGCCGGCGACCGCCACCCTCACCAGCCCCAGGACACCGAACAAGCACCTCGTGAATGACCGGGGTTAGAGGTTGTTGAGCGAGCGCAGCATCACGGCCGTCTCGTCCCAGTGCTCGAAGCTCGCGATCCCCGCACTGGCAACGAAAGTCATCGGCTCCAGAGCGATGCCCAACGTGTCTGCCTTGTGACCGAGCAGCTCGAAGGCGACAAGGAGGACCCCGTGGCTGTCACGCGCACGCAAGACGCCAAGTTTGCAGTGGTGAACGGTGTCGCCCAGGGTCACGAGGATCAGTGCCCCGGCGCTGCGCCGCAGGTTCGCGTGCGTCCCGGGGCTCGTGATGGCGGCACGGACCTCGGTGGCGCTCGCGTCGAGCTGTGCCCGGCTGAGCAGGCACGCATGCGGGAGGCCGTTGGCATCGACGGTGAGCAGCGCGACTACTTGCTCCGCGCCGCCCATGACGGGCCTGCCCGCCAGGAAGTGGACAACCTCCTGCGGCAAGACCACGCCAGGGATCAGTGCCGTCATCACGCCCATCGCTGGAACAGGTCATGCTCGATCCCGAACTGGTCAAGCACCTTTCCCACCGTCTGGGCGAGCAGATCGTCGATCGTCCGCGGCCGGTGATAGAACGCCGGCACGGGAGGCAGGATGATGCCGCCGGCCACCGTGACGGTCTCCATGTTGCGCAGATGAATCAGGCTGAGCGGCGTCTCTCGAGTGACCAGCACGAGACGCCGCCGCTCCTTGAGACAGACATCTGCCGCTCTGGTGAGCAGGTCCCCCGAGATCCCCGTGGCGACTGCCGCGAGCGATCGCATGGAGCAGGGAACGACCGCCATCCCGAGCGTCTGGAACGAACCAGAAGAGATCGGGGCGGCGAGATCGTGAGGATCGTGCACCACGTCGGCAAGCTCGGCGACTTCATCCGCGTCCTCATCGGTCTCCAGCTTGATCGTGAGCCTGGCCCCCTCGGACATGACGAGATGTGTCTCGACCGTGCCGAGCTCCCGCAGGCAGCGCAGGAACTTGATGCCGAGCTGGGGCGCGCTTGACCCGGACATGCCGACGACCAGCCGGGGAGTAGCCGCCATCACACACCGACTCTGCACGGGTCGATCTGCGTTACCAGCTCAGCAGGCGGCCCCGAGGCTGCCGCGGGATACGGGTCCCTCGCATTGCTGAAGAGCTGATCGAGCAGGTCCGCGAACCAGTGGTCGAGCTTCGTGCCCCCCGGCGGGACACGTATGGCGGGCACCTCTCGCGGGTCGGCCAGGCGCACATCGTCGGCATCTGAGCCCGGCGCCAGCAGACCGCCGACGATCCTGGCCTGGTAGACCACCAGGACGACCCCGAGACCAGCAGCGGAGTAGACGCCCTCGAGCCCGTCGATCGCGACCTCTAATCCGGTCTCTTCGAGCACCTCCCGAACCGCTGCTGCCGCAACACTCTCGTCGGTCTCGACGTAGCCCGATGGCAGCGCCCAGAAGCCTTTCAGCGGCTCGACGCCTCTCTTGACCAGCAGCAGGCGGCGGTCCGCATCTCGCGCCAGCACCATCGCTACCGGTGCCGGGTTGGAGTAGACGATATGACCACAAGCCGAACAGACGGGTCGCTCACGATCGCTCACCACCACGGTCGTGAGCCGGCCACCACAACAGGCACAGAACTCAGCCTTCACGCGAACCACCTAGCACTTCGGCTGCGGCGTTGGCACCATCGCCCCGAGCACGTAGTCAAGACTGCTCGCCCTCGCGCGTGCTGTCGGCTCGACAGGTCGGTTGCTCCACACCGTCTCCGGGCGACACTGCAACATGAGGATGTTGTCAGGGAACGCCAACCGCCCGTCGATGGCCCACTCGATGTCGCGTGCCGAGCCATAGGAGGCCTCAAGCGCCTTGCCGAGACGCGCAAGCTCGGTTACCTCCTCGTCTGACAGACATGGGATCGCCTGTTGCTCGGGTGGCACGTCCACGCACGCCACCCCGCCTGCCCTAGGGTCCGGCACGTACTTGACGAGCTTGTGGCAGATGCTGCGCCTCAGGATCCCGAGCGTGACCTTGTCCACCCAGTAGTCGTCAGGGGTCACCTCACCCCCGACGACGCTGAGGCCAAGACCCCAGCTCGCCTCAACCACGATCTTTGACCGGTCACCGCTCACCGGGCTGAGGGTGAACATCACCCCCGCGACCCGGCTGTCCACCATCGACTGCACCCCGACGCTGATCGAGACCGAGTCCGCTGGGAGACCCATCTGGGCTCGGTAGGAGATCGCCTGTGCGGTGAAAAGGCTCGACCAGCAACGGCGCGTGTGCACAGCGAGCGACTCTCGGCCTTCGACATACAGGTAGGTCTCCGCCTGGCCGGCGAAGCTGGCTTCGACCGTGTCCTCAGCTGTGCCGCTCGAACGCACCGCCACCGACGGCCGCGGCGTGCCGAGCTTCTCGGCAAGAGCTTCGTACGAGGCGGCGAGCTCATCCTCGAGCGAACGGGGAAATGGTGCCGACTCGATCAGCCGCCTGATCTCGGCGCTGGCCATCTCGACTGCGGTGGCGTCGTGGGGGTCGAGGCCTGAGAGCGCCTCGTGGATGGGTTGGCGCAACCCCGCATGCTCGATGAACGCGTCGTAGGCGTCGGTGGTGACGGCAAACCCGAGAGGCACCCGAACTCCACGGCGCATCATCTCCCCGAGGCTCGCGTTCTTGCCGCCGACCAATGACCACGAGTCCTCGGCAAGACCATCGAACCAGAGGATGTGAGATCTGCCGGTGACCATCAGCCGACCTCCTGACCGAGGATGGTGACAATGCCGGTATCGCCGTCGACGCGTAACAGCTGCCCCGTCTTGATCCTCTTGGTCGCATAGCCTGTGCCGACCACCGCTGGCAGGCCGTATTCACGCGCCACGATCGCCGCGTGGCACATGATGCCGCCGCTGTCAGACACTGCCCCGGCTATCCGGGCGAACACCGGCACCCAGCTCGGTGCGGTGACCGGGCAGACGAGCACCTCGCCATCTTCGACGGTGCCGATCTGGTCCGGGCTCATCACGACCCGGGCGAGACCCTCGACGACACCAGAGGACCCGGCGAAGCCGGTGAGCTGGTTGGTCCCGGCACTGGCGCCGCTGTCCACGTTGTCAGCTCCGAGCCAGTCCTGGATCCGCTCGGTGGTGATCCCCCAGAGCATGACCGTGAACGGCTCGGTGACCTCCTCCGGCGGCGGCCCCAGCGCTGGCGGGGGCGCCCACTTGGACATGTTCTCGATGATCACCTTGCGCTTGGCAATGATCGGAGCCCAGTATTTCGGACCCCGCGCCGGAGTGCCCACCGACCAGGAGGTGATGCAGTCGAAGAGGGCGTCGTAGACCTCCCGCCGGTGCAGGTAGAACAGGTCCTCGACGTCCGCGAGGAAGCCCTTCTCCTTCAATAACTCGCCGAAGGCGCGCATCTTGTTCCAGAACACCGTGTGGTGCCAGTGCTCGACATAGAAGTTGTGGTTCTCGACGTAGGGGAACACCGTGCGGGCCAGGCCGAGCTGGTCGTCGAAGGCCTTGCGGTCCTCGTCGGTCTGCAGCAGCGCCCGGTACTCGGTGGTGATCCTCTCCCGCTCTGCCTGCACCGCCTCGATCGGCCGGGCGATGTCATCGCCCTGGCGGAGCCGGGTGATGTAGCTGCGGATGGCACTGAAGGGCAACGTCTGGTCGTCGACCCAGCTGCGGTGGTGGTGGTAGAAGCCCGCTCCGTAGGAGAAGTAGAACCACGGGTCCATCGTGCTCTCGAGATCGTCAGACCACTTC
>DATCNE010000033.1:0-3396 GCA_036565395.1 Dermatophilaceae bacterium | reverse complement strand
CCGTATCACCTTCACGAATGAGCGCCTTGCGGAGCATCCCCAAATAGGACGGCCCACGGTAGTGACAGCAGATCGGGTATCAAAGCTCCACAGGTTCGGCTCGAAGCCCCAGTCTCTCCCCTCCTGGGCCGCGTTCCAGTTGCCTCCGGTGACCGATGGGTATGCGGCGTGATGCGCTGGCAGCATTCGAACTGGGTCAAGTTGTCGGGGTCGTCTCGTTGGAGGAGTCGGCGCGGTGCTTTCGGATCCTCCAGACGAGCAGGGTGACCAGGGCGATGCCCAGGATGATCAGGGCGGCGTCGCGCCCGAGGGTGGCTTCGACTTTCGCGTAGGACTGGCCGGCGAAGTATCCGGCCAAGACGACGGCGGTGCCCCACGTGATGCCGCCGGCGGCGTTGAACGCGAGGAACTTGGGGTAGGGCATGCGGGCGGTGCCGGCCAGGGCGGGCATCACGGCGCGGAAGAACGCGACCCAGCGGCCGAGGAAGACTGCGGCCCCGCCGCGGCGGGCCAGGAAGTCCTGGGCATCGTCCAGACGTTTGCGCCTCTTGTTGAGGATGCGCAGGCCCAGGATCCGGGATGCCATCTGGCGCCCGACCTCGTACCCGACGCTGTCGCCGACGATCGCCGCAACGATGACGACCGCGACCACGGCAGCAAGGGGGGCGTGGCCCCGACTCGCGGTGACGCCGCCGAGGATGGCCGCGGTCTCGCCGGGAATCACGAACCCGACGAAGAGTGCGTCCTCGACGAAGACCGGGAGCGCGACGAAGGCCAGGACCGTCCAAGTGGGGGCGTTCAGGATCTGGTTGATGAGCCCGGTCATGGGCGCAACGGCACGCCGCCCGTATCGGCAGAGGCGTGGACGGGCCCCTCAGGCTCAGTGAAGGACCCCCTGAGCCCGGGCTGGCGGCGCAGCCAGCTGGCCAATCCGGTCAGCGGGTGCCGCAGCAACAACCAGCCCAGCAGCGCCACGCTCGCACCGAAGGCGAGTCCGGCCAGGACGTCCCACGGGTAGTGGGCACCGATGTACACCCGCGCAAACGCCAGCAGTGCGGCGGCCAGGGCGGCAAACAAGCCGAGGCGCCGGTTGACCAGCAGCAGGCCGGCGGCGACCGCGCCGCCCATGACGGCGTGGTCTGAGGGGAAGGAGAAGTCTGTTGTGAAACCGGCCAGGCGCAGCATGTGCGGGTGGGTGACGTAAGGGCGGACCTCGGCGAACACGTGCCCGAGCGGCTGGTTGAGCCCGACCGCGATCAGCGTGGCGATGCAGGCCCACCCGGCCGCGGCAAGGACTCTGGACGGGGCGCGGCGCGAGATCAGCACTCCAGCGGCCAGGAGCAATGCGAACAGGACCAAGCCGTATGTGGCGTATGCCAGGGCCGGGGCGTGCAGCCATGTCGTGTTGCGGGCAAACGAGTTGATCGCCAGGAACAGCTGGTCATCCAGCCGGCGCAGGGAGTCCATGGTCGGGCCTTTCGGGTCAGGTCCTGCGTGAGGCATCATGGAGGTTCGACCAACTCGGTCGTACTACAGATTCGATAGTAGACGATTGGAGTCCTGGATGTCATCGTCGCCCCGTCCCCGCGGAGGTCTCGAACGCGAGGTCCTGGCCGCCCTGGCGGCAGCCGGGCACCCGATGTCCGCCACCCAGGTCCTGGCCGAGCTTGGCGGCGAACTGGCTTACACCACGGTGATGACCACCCTGGCCCGGTTGCACGCCAAGGGAGTGCTCACCCGACTGATGTCGGGACGTGCCTACGTGTATGCCGTCTCTGGTGACCCTCGCAACGTCGAGGCGTCGCTGGCTGCGCATCGGATGCGGCGCGTGTTGGACTCACGACAAGACCGGGCCGGAGTCTTGGCCCGGTTCGTGGCCGACCTCTCCCCCGATGACGAGCAGGTACTGGCCGACCTATTGGCCGGACGCAACGGACACGGACAAGAGAAATGAGCCTGCGCGCGGCGATGCTGCTGCCCTTGCTCGTCAGCGGGGCCCTGTGGCTCATCGGCACACGGTTGGGACGCTGGCTGCCACCCGCGACGGCAGTTCGGCTGCTGAGCCTGGCTGCCGTCGCAACCGCCCTGTCGACGGGGTTCATCCTTGCCATCGCCGCATTCCTGGTGTTGGCCCGCGCGCCTGCCATCGCAACCCTCGGCCGCTGGTCGACCGCGACCGTTTCCTTAAACGACCCAATTCCTACCGGTGCCGGCCTACTGGCCGGTGCCACCGTGCTCGTGCTTCTTTTCGCCGCCTCACGACGGTTCGCGCTGGCCGGCCGGGACCTGGCCACGGCCGCAGCCGCATGCCGGCGACTGGGCCCCGGCACCAACGGCCTCGTCGTCGTCGACGACGAGGAACCCGACGCGTACGCGGTGCCAGGGCTGACCGGACGCGTCGTGGTCTCGACCGCGATGCTAAGAGCTCTACCCCCCGACGAGCGCCGAGTGCTGCTGGCGCACGAAGCCGCACACCTGCGGAACCATCACCATCTTTACGTCCAGCTAGCCGAGCTCGGTGCCGCCGCCAACCCCCTCCTACGCCCGCTGGCACTGGCCGTCCGCGACGGCGCTGAGCGATGGGCCGACGAAGACGCCGCCGCTGAAGTGGGAGACCGGGCACTGGCCGCTCGAGCCCTTGCCCGAGCCGGACTGGCCCGAGCCCTCGCGTCTCCAGGCAGGCGCCTGGCACTTCTTGCCACACTGCCGGCTGTCGACTCCGGCGTCGCCCACCGGGCACTCGCCCTCCTCGCCCCTCGACCCCGCCGTCGCCGCTGGCTAGCCGTCGCAGTAGCCGCCCTCGTCCTCATACCACTGGCAGCCTCAGCTATCACGGCCCACGACACCGAACACCGCTTCGAGCTCGCGCAAGCCGCCTACTCCAGGCCTCGCTAATATCACTGATGCCCGCACGCCGCGAAGGCATCAAGACATCACCGAGAGCGCCAGCACGCCAGCCAGATCCACGAGGAAAAGGCACCCGTACCAAAACCGCTCTATGCGTGACCCCGTCTCACGACCCGACGGTCTCTGTCTCGGGTCCGATGGCCCCCAGAAAGTCAGGCCCGGATCCTGTGCCATGGACGACCCTGTCGTCTAGATGACAGGCCCAGTCGCACACGGAAGGCCACCCTCCATGTCGAATTAGGTTTCTGTCTGTGACAGAATCAAATCGTGTTCATTAGCAACTTCGACCTCGGATCGTTAACGCGAGAGTCCCGGCGCCCGCCGTGGGTTCGGGAACACCCACGCGCACCGTGGGCTGCGGTCGGCGCTGTGTGCCTAGGTGCGTTCATGGGGCAGCTGGACGCCAGCATCGTGACGCTGACCTACCCCCAGCTGCAAGCAGAGTTCAACACGGGGCTGGGCAGCGTGCAGTGGGTCTCACTCTCCTAT
>DATCNE010000032.1:0-38023 GCA_036565395.1 Dermatophilaceae bacterium | reverse complement strand
CCGGCACGCGGTCGGATACTGGGCGGTCAGCTGGCGTGATGATCCTTCGGTGTTCGGCTTCTGCGGCATCAAGGTCATGAGCCTGCAAGATCGCCCCGTCGCCAACCTGTTCTACCGCTTTGACCCTTGCGTGTGGGGTCGCGGCGTCGCGAGTGAAGCGGCATCGGTCGTCGTCGACTGGGTGGCCCTTGCCCGTTCACCTGGTCTGCCTGTGATCGCCAGGGTGCGACCAGAAAACGTCGCGTCAGCACGAGTCGCGATAAAGGCTGGGCTGAGCAGGGCCGAGGCGCTGGACACCCTCGGGGAGGACGGCCTCGACCAGGTCTTTGTCTCACCAGGGTGGCAACAGATTTAGGTCCGCAGCGGGATCGGTCATCGGGACGCAGCCACCAGGACTGCGAGCCGCTCTCGTCCAACTTCGGTGGAACTCCTGGCGTCAACTGTGGACCGTCAGCACGTGACGTGCAGGATGGCCCGGACGTCATGTCGGTCGAGGTCTTCGATGAGCCGACATGCCTCCGCGGTGGGAACGGCGGCCAGCTCGATGCCCCGGCGTAGGGCTTCCTGCTCCACCTCGGGCATGATCGGCAGGGAGCCGGACACCCCCGTGCCGACGATCAACAGCCGCCCGCCCCACGGCGTCTCCTCGTCGGCAGACAGCGGCGTGTGACCATAGGCGTCCCGGTACGGTTTCGAGGGCTTCTTGCCTCGTTTGCGCACCGCACCCCGCTCGATGACGATGTCGTGGTCGTACCTGCGCCCGTCGATCTCGATCGACCCGAAGGTGAGTAGCCGGGCTCTCATTCGCCTTGCCTCCCTCGCGTTCTACGACCAGTGTCCCCGCGGGCGGTGCGACCGGACAGGGCGCGATCAGGCAATCGCCGACGCCAGGTATTCCGCGCCGGTGGACGGCCGGTCCATGATCGGGCGAGACGGCATGTAGTCGCCGGTCATCAGCGGCGACGAGATGATCATGTCGGCGGTGGCCAGGTTGGTGGCCACCGGGACGTTCCACAAGGTGGCGAGGCGGAGCAGCGCTTTGACGTCGGGGTCGTGGGGCTGTGGCTCCAGCGGATCCCAGAAGAAGATCACCATGTCGATGTCGCCCTCGGCGATCTTGGCACCGATCTGTTGGTCGCCGCCGAGCGGACCCGACAGGAAGCAATGCACCTTCAGCCCCAGTTCGTACTGGAGCATGGTGCCGGTGGTGCCGGTGGCGAAGAGCTGATGATGGCGCAGGTGGCCCACGTTGAACTCGGCCCACCGCAACAACTCGACCTTCTTGTTGTCGTGCGCGACCATCGCGATGCGCCGGCTGATCTGCGGCACCTCGAAGTCGTTCATAGCGTCTCCTCTTACCCCGTCGTCTGGGCGGTGCCCGCGGAACCGATAGCCACAAGGGTAGGGGACCAATGTTGCCCGGGTGTTAAGTCGACCGTATGTCCGCCTGAACCTCACCCCCGCGTTGGGAGGCAGCTCACCACCGAGGGTGCACTCATACCCCGAAGCCTTCCTCGCCGCGCTGCTCCCTTCCTGACCCGAGAGCCCATCCTTTGCGGACGCCGACGCTGGGTGCCCGCGCACTTGCCCGAGTGCCCCAGTGGTCGTCCGTTTACGGGACGCTGGACTATCGACAACATGCGACCGGGACTATGCCGATGTGAGGACTCCCGTTCAATCCGGTGTCGGCAATGAGGGATGAGACGGAAACTCGCATCAGGGACCTGGAAGAGCAACTGTCGACTACCGCTGACGACGCCCAGTTGGCCAACATCGACCTGCAGAACATGCTGCAGAAGCAGCAGCAGACGCTCCAGATGATCTCCCAGATGTCCAAGATGATGAGCGACACCGCCATGGCTGTGCTCGCAACATCGGCTAGCAGTGAACATGCGGGCGCCCTCCACTGAAACCGGGGCGATTCACTGGTGCCGCATTCTTGGCTTGTGGTCGTACTAGGTGCTCCGACGACGGACCCGGCAGGCTGCGTGGGTCGCGTCGTCGGTCTGGTTGGCTCGGTTACTTCGCCACCGGGGTGGCTGTGGCTTGGTAGGTCAGGATTTCGGTGCCGTTGCCCTCGTCGCCGTTGTCTGGGGCGGCCCACATGGTGAGGTTGTTGCCGTCAGCGGCGAGCTTGAGCGGGTTGCGGGTGGCGACGTGGCCGGCCGTGGACCATTGCTGGAACGGCACATTGCGAAGCACATTGTGGCTG
Organism: Dermatophilaceae bacterium; assembly: GCA_036565395.1. GTDB lineage: Bacteria > Actinomycetota > Actinomycetes > Actinomycetales > Dermatophilaceae > UBA4719. Next base: position 35,811 of record DATCNE010000032.1, on the reverse strand, counting down.
CGGAGGTCGATCAGGGCCATGCCGCCCAGTTCGTAATTGGCTGTGGTTCCTCCCGCCGCAGGGGTTTGGGGCAGGTTGGTGACGCCGCCGCAGATCATCTTGCTGTTGGGCACGTACTGGCAGTCCTGGTAGTCGATGAAGAAGTTGGTGTTGTCCCAGGTGTTCAGCTGCTTGCCCGTCAGGTTCCATTCGGCGAAGCGGCGGGACCCCCACGTGTTTCCGACCAGGTGGCCGGTGGTCTTGTCGAGGACGATGCCGCCGAAGTGGTCCTTGACCTCGAACTGCTTGTTCACCTGCAGGGTGGTGGCGTCGACCCGGTAGATGATCGCGCTGCTGTTGGGGCGGTACTGAGCGACGGGAACCCAGACGTTCTTGCCGTCGGAGTCGATGCCGCCGGGGTGGTACATGTCGCCCTCGCCCAGGACGATGTCCTTCTCGAGGTTGCCCTTGTGGTCCATGACGAACAGGTGTCCGATGCCCTTACCGGGTGTGCGGTCGTAGCCGCCTTGCGGGGTGGGGTACTTGACGGTCGGCTCGATGATCTGGACCGCAGAAAGGAAGATCCGGTCACCGGCGAAGGCGATGCCCTCGGTGTGGAAGGTTGGGAAGTTCAGCTTGAGCTTGCTGGTCAGCTGCCACTTGGTGTTGCGGTCGAGTGCGTCGAAGTCGGATGCCAGGGCAGTGTCGCTGGCCTGCTGCGTTCCGGCAATACTCGATCGTTGTCTTGCCGGGTTGGCGGCGTTGGCGGTGGCGGCGCCAACGGCGGCCAGGGCCAGGGTCAGCCCGGCGATCAGGGTGCGCTTGGTGGTGATGTTCATCAGAACCTCTTCACTGTTGGGATTCCTGAGGACCTGGTGAACGTATGCACCCGCGGTGAACTCCCGGAGACCCTTTGGTGTCGCTGTCTCCAACACGTTGGGCACGTGCAACGTGGCTGGTCTCGTTCGAGTCCACGTCCCCCGGACAAAGAAGCTCGCCGGAGTGTCCCCAGGCTTGACTGTTCATGCCCGGAACCGGATCCGCTATCGGGACGTGTCTCCTTTCAGAACCGGATGGTCGTGCCGGATATCGGGATGGTGAGCCAGCTGAGGATGCGTACGCAGTCGAACGCGGTGGGAAGCTCCGGGCCAGGCATGGACCGGCATTGAGATGGGCAACGACCAACACGCTCGATGTGGTGCGCCGGCTGACTCTGCTGTTGAGCTCGCCGGCGAACGAAACGATCACGAACGGTTCGTGGCCTTGAGGACAGTTGCGCAGCGGTGGTGTACGTGCGCCCCTTGCGCCGGGCGGTCCATGATGGAGCCTTTGGCGCCCGTCGCATACCTGAGGAGATTCTGTGTCCTGGTTGGCCGAGATTGATGCGGCGATCACGGCGGCCTCCGTCGAAGGGGTTTCACCCGCCGAGAGGGGTCAGGCGACGCCCGTCGGACCGTGCGGCCTTTCGCGTTGCCTTTGAGGACCTCGGGACCCGCCTGTGCGACATGTAGGGCGCGTGGCCACCGCCGATGCCCGAGCCCGTCGCCATGGCGACCGGTAGCTCGAACAAGGAATGACCATGCCGCAACGACCAGAACCCCTGCTGCCGCAGGGGTTGCGCCTTCGTGACCGCCGAGTCGTGGTCGTCGAGGGGGCTGTGGCGCTTCGTCTCCGCACTGGGGCTGGTGCTCGGCGTGCTCGGCGTGCTCGTCGCGCGGTCTCAGGTCCTGCGCGCTGCCATCGGGTCCCTGATCACCGGGTTGCAGACGATGCCGTTCATCTCATGGTTCCCTCTGGCAACCTTTCTGTTCCAGCTGTCCGAGAAGGCCATCCTGTTCGTGATCCTGATCGGCGCGGTCCCCTCCATCACCAACCGGCCCAGTCTCGGCCAGTTCCTGAACCAGAATCGCGAGCTCAGCGAGACGCCGTACATGATCGCCCTCATGATCGCGATCCTGACGATCGGCATCACCGTCGACGCCGTGTTCTCCACCATTGAGCGCGGCATCCGCCGCCGTCGAGGTGTCGTCTTGAGCGGCGGATCCTTGGCGGCTTCTTCAGGGTGGTCGACGGACCGTTGCCAGAGATGCGCCTTCTCGCGCAACACACGCAGGCGTGGCAGGACCGCTGACCGGCGCCCCGGGCAAGTCGATCGGTACCGTGTGTGGGCAACAAACCCGCAAGGCTATCCTTGAGGTTCTGTGCGACCACGACGAGTCCCCGTCCTCCTCGGACGGACGAGAGGCCTGCAATGAAGCGCAGCCAAACAAACTTCGTGCCCAAGATGGCGGAGATCGCACTTGTCGCAGTCACATCGTCGACTTTGGCTTTCCTTGTGCTCGAGAGAAACAGATAGCCCGTGCCGAAACTCAGAGTGGGAATCATCGGCGCCGGTGGGATCTCGCATTCACACGCGCCCTATTGGGTGGCGCTCGGGGCAGATGTAAGCGTGTACGCGCTAGCCGGAGCAGAGGAACTCGCCGAACGATACGGATTGACGGTCGCTGCAACGCTTGATCAGCTTCTTCAGACTAGTGACGTCATTGACATCTGCACCCCCACCGTGACGCATCGGGAGTGTGCATTAGCTGCCATCGGCGCCGGCAAGAGTGTGCTGTGCGAGAAACCATTGGGGCGCACATTAGTGGATGCCCAGGCAATCGCGGCTGCGGCCCTCGCAGCCAATGTACAGGTTTACCCTGCACATGTCGTTCGATTCTTCCCGGAATACGCCACAATGCATGCAGCGGTCGAAGAAGGCGTGATTGGAATGCCCGCGGTACTGCGCTTCAGTCGTGGCGGCGCGGGTGCAACGAGCGACTGGTTCTTCAACGACGCCGAGTCGGGTGGCCTCATCTTGGATCAAATGATTCACGACATCGACCAAGCCCGCTGGATCGCGGGTGAAGTCGTCCAGGTCTATGCAGTCCAGAATCCGCCCACTGTCAACGGGCGGATTCCACGCAACGTCATCGCGCACGTCACGCTGACTCACGTGAGCGGCGCGATCTCGCACATCCAAGGCATATGGGGTCCGCCAGGTATGGATTTTTGCACTTCCTTCGAAGTGGCAGGCGATGCAGGCACGCTCCGGTACGACTCTTCGGCCGCGGATACGCTGGTCGAAAACCTCTCCTCCGGCGAAACCGCAGCCTCTTACCTACCCCCGGCGTCTGTAGATGAGAGTCCCTATTTGATCGAAATCCGCGAGTTCGCCAACGCATTTCAAGGCGGCCCAGCTCCGCGGGTGTGTCTGGAGGACGGAATTATTGCCATCGCCCTGGCGGAAGCTGCTCAGGAGTCGATTGCTACTCGTTCATCGATCGAGTTCGACACGGCCGCCGTTCTGGCAACGACGGGGCCAGTGCCATGACTGGTGCCGAGTCCTCGAAAATTAGGGTGGCTGTATTATCTTTTGCCCACGGCCATGCTGTGGGATACCTCCGATATCTCAAACGTCGCGATGACGTCGAGCTTGTCGCGTGCGACCCTGACGGAACGTCGTCGCTCGACGAAGGTCCTCGCGGTCAGGAACTTGCTGATGAGTGCGATGCGACCTATCTCGACAGCTATGAGAAGGCTCTCGCCTGGGGCCCTGACGCCGTTGTTATCTGTTCTGAGAACTCCAAACACCGAACGCTGGTCGAGCAGGCGGCCGCGGCAGGCGCCCACATTCTCTGTGAGAAGCCGCTCGCCACCACCACCTCCGACGCAGAGGCGATGCTGGATGCCGTCGGACGAGCAGGCGTTGCGCTGATGACCGCATTCCCGGTTCGATTCTCCCCGTCATTTGTGAAGTTGAAGTCACAGGTCCAAGCGGGCGTGCTGGGCGACGTCCTCGCGGTCCTGGGGACAAACAATGGCAAGATTCCGTCCGAGCGCCGATGGTTCACGGATCCTGCGCTTTCCGGAGGCGGTTCTTTGGTCGATCATATCGTGCATTGTGCTGATCTACTGGATTCGCTGCTCGAGCAGCCGGCAACGTCGGTTCGTGCAGTATCCAATCGTATACTGCACGCCGAGACTGGCGTTCAAGTGGAGACCGGCGGCATGGTAACAGTCACCTATCAGAGTGGCGTCATCGCAACCATCGACTGCTCGTGGAGCCAGCCGATAAGCGCACCAAACTGGGGTGGGCTCACTCTGGAAGTGTTAGGCACGAAGGGCTCGGTAAAGATAAGTCCCTTTGCTTCCCATGTAGGTGGACACGGGGCGGCTGGGGCCATTTGGCTTCCTTTTGGCACAGATCTCGATGCCAAGATGATAGATGAGTTTCTAGACGGCGTCAGGGAGGGCCGGCAACCTCAACCGGATGGTGGTGCTGGCTTGAGAGCGGTGACCATCATGAATGCTGCTCAGCTTTCTGCGCAGGCTCAGACCTCCGGACATGGTGGCGAGGTGGTAGTTGAGTTTTAGGCCGTGCCCGGAGACGGCGCCTCGACTCGCTCCAGCCTGGCCACGCCGATCTGGGAGTCGGCCATGCCATAGAACACGAAGAGCGCCTGGTCAATCTCGACGATCGCAGTAGGGAAAACCACGTTCGACACCTGGCCCGTCGTCTCCTCGGCTGTCTCCGGGCGCATCAGCGGCTCCACCGTTCGGGCGATCACTCGTTCGGGGTGCTCGGCGTCAAGGATCATCGCTCCCGCCGCGTAGTTCACATTCTTCTGGTTCTCCGGGTCGAACCCATCGCCGACGACGCTCCCGCTGACCCCGTGGTGCAACAGCAGCCATCCCTCGGGGACCCGGAAGGGCGGCGGGCCGCCACCGATCTTCAGCGACTCCCAGTCGTGCTGGGAGCCGGCCACGAACTGGTGCCCGAAGGGCCGGCACAGCGCGGTGATGTCGGCCTTCGCGTCCTGGACGCGGACGTAGGAGATCCAGATCGCCGCCCGATCGTCGGTGGTACCAGCGGGCAACGGCGGCTTCTCGCCCTGACGCAAGAAGTCCAGCTCCCACATCGGGCGGTGCAGGAACGCGAAACACAGACCGCCGTCGGGCGCGCGGACCGCCTCGGGGAACCAGACGACATCTTTGTTCGGGAACAGGTTCAGATCGGTGTCGAGCTCGTCGACGTAGCCGAACTGCACCGGCCCGAGGCGCTTCCACTGGACCAGATCGGCGGAGACCGCCAGCGCCGGATGAGGTCCCAGCGGACCGAACGCGATATAGGTCATCACATAGCTGTCCAGATCGGCGATCCACGTGATCCGTGGGTCCTCGACGCCACCGTGCCCAGTCCCGTGCTCCCAGCCCCGGTCTGGCGCCAGCACGACCCCCAGCCGTTCCACCCGGACGGGTGCGCCTTCTTCGATGACTACCTCTCCCCGGCCGACCCGCGAGACATTCCCTGCCGCAACGAGTCGGGGGAAGATGTAGAGCCGACCATCTGGCCCCCAAGCCGCAGCGGGGTTGAGTACCCCCTCGACTTCGAGGGGCTCGTTCGGGTCGGGTCGCATCAACGTCCCGAGACGCGTCAGCGTGTAGGGGACCTCAGGAATGGGGGTGGGGCAGGCAGACACAGTGGTCCTCCTCAGATTCGCGCTGGGTTGGTGATTCCGATGGGGCGCTCAACCTTTGACCGCGCCGCCGACGACGCTGGCCACCAGGTAGCGCTGCAGGAAGATGTAGGCCACGAGCAGCGGCGCGGCAACGATGATCGTGGCCGCCGACAGCAGGCTCCACTGGCTGGTGTAGGTGCCCTGGAACGCGAACAGCCCCAGGCTCACGGGCGACTTGGACTGGTCGGGCAGCAGGATTGTGGCCAGGATGATGTCGTTCCACACGCCGATCGCCTGCAGGATGAAGACCGTCGACAAGACAGGCTTCAGCAGGTGCGGTAGGAAGCCGAACAGGTACCGCAGGTAACCAACCCCATCGAGTGCTGCCGCTTCATCGAGCTCGACGGGAACCGACTTGACGTAGCCGCTGATGAGCAGCGGGCCGACACCGATCCCGGCGGCCATCATCAGGATGTATCCGAGTCGGGTGTCGTAGAGATTCATGCGCAGGACAAGCTGGAACTGGGTCACGAGCGCGTTGGGTAGGAACAGCATGCCAATGAAGAGTCCGTACCAGATCTTGGTGTGCTTCAGGTAGCCGCGAGACACGGGGAACCCCACCAGCAGGGAGATGACCGTGCCCAGGGACGCTGCCACCGTCGTGTAAAGGATGCTGTTCATCATGTAGGCGCCAAAGTTGCCCTGGCGCCAGGCGACACTGAAGTTGCTGATGGCCAAGTGCTGGACCATGCCCAGTGGGTTGGAGAAGAACTCCGAGTTGCTCTTGAGCGCGGTGTTCAACAGGAACAGCAGTGGGAACAGGTAGAACACCATGACGATCACTACTGCCGCGTAGCGCAGGATCCGGCCGACCGGCATCGGCCGTCGACGTCGCGCTTTCAACGGGGAGGGTTCAGGGTCCAGAACGGTCCTGCCGCCGATCAGCACTGCCTTGTTCGGGTCCTGGTCGCTGTTCACAGGTCCGCCTGCCGCCTGCGCAGGTAGGCCAGCACGATCAGCGACACCACGCCGACCATGATGAACTGGATGATTGAAATGGCCGCGGCGTAGCCCTGCGACTGCGCCGCACCGCCGGACGCACTGCCACCGAAGCCCTGCGTGAAGATCGCGAGCGACAGGACCTGGGTGGCATCGTTGTTCGGCCCGGTCAGCACGTAGATCAGCTGGTAGCTCTGCAGGGAGCCGACGATGCACAGCAGCATGTTCGCCGTCACGGATGGGCCAAGCAACGGGTAGGTGATCCGCCGCAGCTTCTGCCAGCTGTTCGCGCCATCGATGCTGGCCACCTCATACAGCTCGGCGGGGATGGCCTGCAGCCCCGCCAGATAGATGACAACAGCAACACCGATGCCTGCCCAGACCTGCACGAAGATCACCAGGTACAGCGTGATGTTGGGATCACCGAAGAAGGCGCTGCTGGCCCCGAACCAGCGCCAGATGGCGGCCCCGGGGCTCGCGGTCGGGTTGAACATCAGTGACCAGATGAGCCCGATGACCGTGACGCCCAGGATCGTGGGGAGAAAGACCACACTGCGATACAGCGTGGTTCCCCGAAGTCTCTGGTTGAGCAGCACTGCGATCAGCAGTGCCAGGACATTCTGCAGGACGGTCACCAGGAAGGCGAAGATGAACGTGTTCTTCAACGCGTTCACGTTGTAGCCAAGGTGCGCCGCGGAGAAGAAGGACTGGTAGTTCTCAATCCCCACCCAATGGACGGGCAGGTAGGGCAACGCGCGGACGTCCGTGAGGGAGATCACCAGGACGGCTACCGCCGGCAGGAGTGCGAACGCGATGACCGGCAGGAGACCGACAAGAAAGGATGCCCGAACGGTAGACCGGCGTCCGAACACGAAATAGTCCGACACGACTGCTGACTTCCTTTCCATTAACGTACGCAGGCCCGGCCGAGTCTGCGGCCCGGCCGGGCCTGCGTAGTGAGGTTCAGAAGCCTGATGCCCAGTCCGCTTGAGAAGCTGCCGCGGCCTGCGCGGGAGTCAAACTGCCCAAGGGGGCAATACCGGAGTAGTTGAACGGGAACTGCGCCTTGGCGCCGGCCTTGGCGTTCGCGACCCAGATGGTGTCCCATGCCGGCTGGAAGGTCTTGGTGTAGGCGGCAATCGAGGTAAAGAAGGGGGTGGTCTCCATGTTCGGCTGGGACGGGGCGAATCCCGCTTCCTTGAGGAAGAGCTTGTAGTTCTCGGGCTGCGAGAAGAAGGACAGGTAGGCCATCGCAGTACCGATGTTCTTCGAGTTGCTCGGCACGGCAAGCGTCAGCTCGACCTTCCCGCCGAGGAAGGCGTTGTCGGCGGCATTGTCGCTGGAAGGCAGCGGGAAGTATCCGTACTTGAAGCTCGAACCACCAGCGCTGTCGATCGTTGTCTGGTTCCAGGTTCCATCCGACATCATGGCGAACTGGCCCTTGACGAACCCGGCAGTCATGGTGTTGTAGGACACGCCGGCGAAGTTGGGCTCGGCCAAGTCGTACAGGGACTTCACTTTGGTGAGCACTTCGATCTGCTTGCCGTCAGTGAGCTTGATGCTCTTGTCCCACAGGCCCTTCGCCAGGTCAACCTTGTCCTGCTTGTTCGGGTAGAGATCCTGAACGACGCCCAGCATGTTGACGCCTGCGCTGTCCTTGCCCGAGATGCCGAGCGGCACGACACCCTTCGACTTCAGCGTCTGGCAGACCGTCATGAACTCGGACCAGGTCGCCGGGATCTTCAGCCCGTACTTCTCGAAGATGGTCTTGTTGTAGTAGACGCCGGAGTAGTAGCTCAGACCGGTCGGCACGGTGTACTGCTTGCCCTTGTACTTGATGGCGTCCAGCACGGTGGGGGTGAAGTTCTTCATGAAGTCCTGATTGGTCAGGTCCACCAGACCCCCGGCGTCAGCCAGCCGCGCATCATCGCCCTCGTTGGAAGCCGGTACGTAGCTGGGGAGTTCCTGTGGGCCGGCCAGACCGACGTCGATGCTCCCCGCGCTCAGCCGGGATGAGTGTGCTGCGGCGTAGTTCTCGTTGGGGATGGCGGTGAACTTGATGTTCACACCCGGGTACTTGGCGGCGAAGGCCTTGTTCACGGCCTGGAAGCCGGCGTCTGATCCCGTTGCGCTGGAGACGACGACGTTCAGGTCGCCCTTCGGGCTTGACGCGGGGGTCTGAGCGCCCGGCGTTGTGCTCTGCCCGCTGGAGCAGCCTGTGAACAGGGCCACACCGAGCAGGGATGCAGTGAGGACTCGGATGCTGCGGGGTGCCAGCACCACCTGGAACTTCTTAGTTGGCATGATACCTCCGGGTGTTGCCGAAGCGTTTAGGTTGATTTGAAACTACATTTCAAACGGTGGGGGGTCAATGCCCTGACTCACCGCCCCTGGATCCCCGTCGACGCGAAGAGGCGCAACATGAGCTCCGTTGAGCACACACCGATGTCCACCTCAAATCAAGTGAATGCACCCCCCCTCGGGCTCGGAATCATTGGGGCCGGTGGCTTCGGCACATTCGTGTGCAACGCCGCGGCAGGCCTCCCCAGTGTTCAGGTTGTGGCCCTGGCTGACGAGGACGCTGCCCGGGCTGCCCGCCTCGCAGCCGCTAGTGGCGCCACTGTCGCAGCGGACCTGACCGCGATGCTGACCGACGATCGGGTGGAGGCCGTCATCATCGCCACCCCACCCAGTACCCATGCTGCACTCGCCATCAGGGCGTTCGAGGCGGGCCGGCACGTCTTCTCGGAGAAACCGATGGCGCTGAGCGTCGAGGACGCGCGGCGAGTCAGCGCGGCAGCCGCGTCGTCGGGTCGCGTCTATGTGGTTGACCACGTGATCCGGTACAACCCGATCATCACCGCCGTGGAAAGGCTTCGCGACGAGGGGCTGGTCGGGCCCCTCCAGCGGTTCAGCTTCGAGAACGCCGCGTCGGACGAGTTCCTCCAGCCCGACCACTGGTTCTGGGATCCGGACCTCAGCGGCGGCATCCTGCTCGAGCATGGCGTGCACTTCTTCGACGTCGCGGCGGAGCTGATCGGCGCCCCCGCGCGGGAGGTGCAGACGATGGGGTACCGACGCGCCGATGGGCGGGTGGACACCGTGGTGGCGACCGTGGCGCACACGAATGGCGTGTTGGCCACCCACGCGCACGGCTTCTGCCATGCCAGCCGCGCGGAGCGCCAGCTGATGCGCCTGGACTGCGGCCTCACCGAAATCCTTATCCATGGCTGGATTCCGCTGCTGGCCGAGTTCAACGCCTGGGTCGACGACCAGGGAGCGGAGGCGTACGAAGCGCTCCCGGCACGAGCCCAGCAGCTGCTCAACGTGCAGGGAGCCCGGCTGGGCGGCGCCGAGTTGATCACGGTGGACGTCCGGCGCAACGCCGCAGAGCCGGCAACGCACACGCGCGACAGGGACTTCCAGGCTCCGCACCACGTGACGGCCACGATCGACCTGGGTTGGCCTGAGGCGCACCTGCGGGTCTTCTCCGAGAGCGTGCGGGCTGCCCTCAGCGACCTGGCAACCTGTGCTCGCACCGGTGGGTCACCCCGAGCGGGGGCCGATTCGGGCGCCTCGGCCGTCCAAGTGGCGTGTGCCGGTACTCGCGCACTCGCCGATGGCACGACGGTCCAGGTCGGGCAGTAGGAGACCGGTCACGCTGGAGGGGGCGCCGTCGACTCCCTGACGATTAGTGACGCAGGCCGGATCGAGACGTCACCGACGGGCTTGCCGTCGATCAGGTCGAGCAGCAGCTTGGCTGCCGAACGCCCGAGGTCATGCGGCGACGTCGCGACCGTGGTGAGGGGTGGACGCATGTAGGACCCCAGCTGGATCCCGTCATAGCCCGTCACCGACACCTGGTTCGGCACGCTGAAGCCAAGCGCGGTGGCGCGCGCAATGAAGCCAAATGCAGTCAGGTCGTTCGCACAGACGACGGCGGTGGGGGGCTCCGGGAGGCTGAGCAGCTCGTCGGCGGCTCGGGCGCCTCCCTTGGAAGTGAAGTCACCGTCCGCAATAGGGCCATGAGGAATCCCGGCCGCGTCCAGACCCATCCGCCAGGCATTCAGCCGCTGCGCCGAATGGATCATGCCTTTTCGCCCGCTGATGTGCGCTATGCGCCTATGCCCCAGCCCCACCAAGTGAGCCATCAGGTCGCGCATGCCCGGCTCGGGGTCCTGCCGCACGGTCGGGAACGGGCAGGCTCCGTTTCCCGCGTTGATCGCTATGGTCGGCAGGCCAAGCGTTGCCAGCAGTGGGATACGCGGATCCTTCAGCCAGATGTCGGTGAGGAATATCCCGTCGATCCGACGGTCGAGTGCGAGGCGCCGGTAGCGGTCGGTCGTGCCGGCGCGGCTGGCCGCCAGTTGGAGCACCAGCGCAAAATCACGCTTCTCCAGGACTGATTCGACTCCGCCGATGAAACCTGCGAAGAAGGGGTCCGCCTCGAGCACTTCGGGTTTGCGTTGTACGACCAGCCCCACGGCGAATGCGCGGTTCCCTGACAGGCTGCGTCCGCGCAGTGAGGGCACCCAGCCAGTTGTGCGAGCGACCTCAACAATGCGCGCCCTGGTCTCGTCCGACACACCCGGGCCACCGTTCAGAGCAACCGAGACAGAACTGATCGAGACGCCCGCTTCCCTGGCAACGTCGGCGATCGTCACGCTCTTGGCCATCTGCTGCCTCCAACGTACCCATCACCAGTAAATCGTGGCTGCCTGAGGGACTTCGGGCCAGGGTCAGCGTATCGCGCTGATGGGGCGCGGCCCTCACCTCCGGTTTTCCGGAGGTGACGCGAACGTATCCGGCGGCTACTGAGCCGCGCTGTTGACCCGGCCATTCGCGCACACTAGAGTCAACCGAAACGTTTCGGTCCTTTGTGACTCTCAACTGACGTGAGGTGCGGCATGGGCAGCGCGTCCGACGCGGAAACACGTCTCGAGTCGTCCGGCTCACGCGTTGTATTCCGCCCCCGGTCCAACGAGTTCGGCTATCACCTCGAGGTGCTGGACGCCGGCGTGTGGCGCCGGATCACCGGGGAGCACAACGCGCTGGTGAGCGGCCCTTCCTTCGACCTCCGACCGCAGCACGTTGAGGTCGAGGGCGATTCGCTCGCCCTGTCCGGGATGAAAGACCTGGGCGACGGGCGGGCATACTCCTGGCGCGGAAAGGTCCAACCCGTCCCGGGGACCAGCTGGTTCCATTGGCTGGTGGTCGTCGAGTCGGCCGGTTTCGCGATTGGACCCACCGGTGCGGTCGAGCCGCAGATCGAGCTTGGCCTCGGCAATCTCCCGCCGTACGAGCGTGGTGACCACGTGTGGTTCAAGACGCTGGTGGAGAACCCGACCCGATGGAACAACGAGGGCCGCGGCAATGACTTCCCGGCGCTGTACTACTACGACCCCTATCTCAAGGCGAAGTTCCAGATGTTCTTCGACATGACCCCGATGAGCTGGATGGGGCCGGACACGATCAAACGGTTCCAGGGATACCGGTGCGGATTCCGCCGGCTCGACCACGGTCACCCGGCCGCCGAGATCGGGCTGCTGGCAGAAACGCAGGGCGGGCAGCAGTTCCCCCCGGGAGCTCAGGTCTTCTCCTGGTACTGCTCGGTCGAGCATCTCTCCGACAAACCCACCTCACCGCGGGAGCAGGACGCCCTGACCGACCTCGTGGCCGACTGCCTGAAGCTGGTGCCGGCAGTGGAGGGGTACTGGCCCAACGGGGCCATGACCTGGAGGGATCTGGCGGCCGGCTGCGCCCTTGACCTGATGAGCACCGAACACTGCTGGGGTTCGGATGACTCCGGTGAGTACCTGCGCTCCTACGTGGATGGTCACTCCGAGGCCTGGGCCGTCACCGTCGCTGCGCGCGGCGGCGAGTACGACGGCGAAGGGCCCTGCCTGGAGGCGGCACTGTGGGCACTGCATCCGCTGGACAATCTGGCCAGTTCGCTGGCCTGCGACCCATTCCCGACGTTGCGCAGCCGTCTGCGGGCTTTCGTCACAGCCGAGGTGGCGAGACAACGCTGCGCCTTGCTGCAGGGACGGACCGACCAGCCCCTGTTCATGGGCACGTGGCAGTACGTGTACATGCTGGCAGAGGTCTGGCACCTGTTCGACGCCACCGAAGATGCCGATCTACGGGCTGCGATCCGAACAGAGATCGACACTGTCCTGGTGCCGATGGCCAACAATGTGGCCCACCTGTTTCCCCTGCAGTTCGACAAGGCGTCCCTGCGGGCGGTGGGGCCCGGGCCCGCCTATCCCGTGGCCGGCACCTACGCACTGCTGATGCTCGACGTGGCGCAGGCTACCGGTGACCGGAGCTATCAGCTGGAGGCGGAGCGAGCCCTGCGTGCCCTCGCCCACGTCCCCGTCGACTCGGCCCTGCAGGAGGTCTTTCTGGTCGCGCACGCCATGGATGCGGCCGACCGGCTCCACACGCTGACCGGGGATCTCGAGTGGGAGCGGGTACGACGATACTTCCGGGCCCAGATCTTGCGGATGATGTACTGGTACAACGACAACACGTCGGAACGGACTGCACTGTCGCGCCAGCTCGGCATGTTCTTGGCCTGTGCCAACATCGGCTACCCGGCCTTCTTCGAGAATATCGAGGTCGCTGCCCGGCTGGCCGCCACTTCGGCCACCGAGGATGACCCGTCCGACACCCTGCGGGTCTTGGACTTCGCACGCCGAAACAACCAGTCCTTCATGCCGGTGTGCTCGCCCGAGATGTACGGGCCCATGCCGGTTGACTTCATCCCGTTCGAGGACGTTCCCATTCTCGAGGGCCCGAATGACGTCGGCTTCCTCGGGCAGGAGATCTATGGCGCCGGGTTCACCTTCCGTGCGCACCTGCTGTGGGACGCATTGGCCCAGGCAGACAACCCTGAAGTCATGGTGGTGAACACCGACTCCTACCGCGAACCGGTCGGATCGCGGCCGACCCTGCTGCACTTCCTCGCCTACAACAGCACCTCCGTTGAGGTTGACTGCGAGGTCACCTTCACGTGCCTGAAGTCTGGCGTGCCCGGCTCGGTCGAGGTGTCGCTGCCGGCAGGGCCGGTCCGCAGGGGCGACGTCGTGGGCGGTCACGGAACGCAGCTGACGCTGCCGGGTGGTGGTTGGGCGAGGCTGACGCTCACCATGGATCATGGCCATGACCGCTGACGAGTCGCTGCACCGTTTCAGCGCGGCGACAAATGCCGATGGCTCAGCCGACGCGCAGACAGTCGCGTGGCTGGAAGCCAAGTCCATGGGTTTCCTGGCCAGCCCCCCCACGCCGGAGCATGCGGTCCGGACCGTGGAGTCGTTCCGTCAGGACGGGCGCGTCCTCACCGGCATACACGATGCGTCGGCGACCGCGCCGGGTTGGGGTGCCGACAGACCCGTGGCAACCTACGCCACCATGCGCAAGTCCCTCAACGTCGGCGGCGGACGAGTCATCCTGGCGCATCTCGTGGCGGACGTCACGGTGCGTCCGACCCACCGTCGACAAGGACTGATGCGCCGAATGGTTGTGGATGACTTGAGGCAGGCCGCCGAGTCGGGGTTGCCCGTGGCGGCGCTCTACGCAGGGGACGCGGGACTCTACGGCCGATACGGTTTCGGACCGGCGACCCGCACCCTCCAGGTCGAGGTGGACGTGCGCCGCTTCGTGTTCTCAAGTCCACCGACGGGCTCTGTCGCGGTCGCAGATCCGGAAGCCCTGTGCGCGGTCGTTTCCGCGATCTATGACCAGTTTCACCAGTCCACGATCGGCTCGGTGCAACGCCTCTGGTCGCACGCGTCCAAGGTGGGCGGGCTGTGGGCCGAGGACGCGCCCGAGCGTGACCCCAATGTGAGGGGGGCTCTCCATTTCGGCGACGACGGAGTCCCCGACGGGTATGTCACCTTCAGGTTCCTCGGGTGGCAGGAGCGGCCGCTCACGGTTGAGATCGTCGACATCGTCGGCCTGTCGCAGAATGCCTACCTCGCACTGTGGGGATTCGTCACGTCCATCGACCTGGTGGACGTGGTGCGACTTGGCCATACCACGCTCGACGACCCGCTCCCGTGGTCGTTGACCGACCGGCGCGCGGTGCGGGTGGTGGGCGAGGAGGACGGCCTGTGGCTGCGCATTCTCGACCCGGTGGCCTGCCTGCAGCAGCGCCTGCAGGACGCTGTCGGCGACCCGGTCAGTCTGCGCGTGACCGATGAGCTGGGCATTTGCGGTGGAAGCTACCGGATCGCCCCGCACCCTGCCGGCGTGCGGGTGTGCCGCCTCGATCCGGATGCTCCGGCCGACGCGACCCTTGACGTCTCGGCCCTGGGGTCGGTGTTCCTCGGGGGATTCAGCCCGACCACGCTGCAAAGGGCGGGGAGGATCGCCTGCGCATCACCAGCAGTCGCACCCCAGCTGGACCGACTTTTCGGCTCGTCACAGGCCCCCTACAACGACACTCATTTTTGAGGTTCAACCGGCCCGGTCGCTTGTGTTCATCAGGTGATCCACGCGGTGCTGTCAGGTGGAAGCTTCCCGTCGATGAGGGGTGAGCTCGTGATCACGACTGCCCCGTCAGGCAGGGTGAACAGCTCCGAGCCGAAGTTGGTCACCGACTGCCAGCCATTGGGCCGGACGAAATGGAGCAGGCGCTGAACATCGCTCGCAACCCATTCCAGGTCCTCCCCGGCCTGCAACCTGTGACGTAGATCCAGGGCGCGGCGGTAGAGGTGCAGCGTGGAGGAGAGCTCGTTCTCCTCCGTCTGTACGGAGTATGCAGTGAACCACGCCGGCTGGGGCAGGTGCGCACCGTTGTTGCCGAAGCCGAACGACAGCCCGTCGGCCGTCCAGGGAATCGGCACACGGCACCCGTCGCGCCCCTCTTCCGCCCCGGCTGTGCGGAAGAAGATCGGGTCCTGTCTGGCTTCGTCCGGAATATCGGCTACCTGGTGCAGCCCGAGCTCCTCTCCCTGATAGAGGTACGCGGATCCCGGTAGGGCGAGCATCAGCAGGGTGGCCGCACGAGCTCGGCGGACGCCTCGCTCAACGTCTGGTCGGGGGGTCATGCCAGCGCCGAGCGGCCGACCTCCCATGTTCTTCACGCTGCGATCGTCGGGCATTCCGTAGCGGGTCGCGTGACGGATGCTGTCGTGGCTGGACAACACCCAGGTCAGGGACGCTCCAGCCGCCTTCGCCTCGGCGAGGTTGGCGATGATGGTGTCCTTGAACTGAACGGCGTCAAAGTCGGCGCTCATCAGATCAAAGTTGAAGACCTGGCCAAGGCCGTCTGGGCTGGCATAGCGTGCGCGCCGGGACGAGTGCACGACGGCCTCCGCCACGGCGGTGCGTGGCGGGTCATATTCGTTGAGTAACTTTCGCCACTCGGCGTAGATCTCGTGTACCTCGTCACGGTCCCACAGCGGGTGAGCCCCGTCGCGTACCTCGCTGTCCGGGAGTTCTGCCCTGTTCAGCAGTGGTTCGGTCAAGTCCTTGGCAAGGCAGTGAGCGACATCGACTCTGAACCCGTCCACGCCCCGATCGGACCAGAACCGCAGAGTCTTGAGGAAGTCGTCACGGACCTCACGACTGTTCCAGTTCAGATCTGGCTGTTCTGGCGCGAAGAGGTGCAGGTACCACTGTCCGTCCGGAACGCGGGTCCAGGACGGTCCACCGGAGAAGAGGGACTCCCAGTCTGTAGGTGGCCGCGACCCCTCTTCGCCTGCACCCTCACGGAAGATATAGCGGTCCCGCGCCGGTGAGCCCTTCGGAGACGTCAGAGCCTCTTGGAACCATCGATGTCGGTTGGAGGAGTGGTTGGGCACGATATCGACAACGAGCTTGATATTGACGGCGTGTAAGGCAGCGATCAGGACATCGAAATCCGCCAACGTTCCCAGTTTCGGGTCAACGTTGCGGTAGTCATCGACGTCATAGCCTCCGTCAGCAAGGGCTGAGGGATAGAAAGGGCTGAGCCAGACGGCGTCGATACCCAGTGACGCCAGATAGGAAATGCGTGACGTGATGCCGTTGATGTCCCCGACACCATCCGCGTTGGAGTCGGCAAAACTGCGTACGTAGATTTCGTAGACGACTGCTTGACGCCACCAGTCCGGATCTGCCATGAGATCCGGAGGGGGACCGGCTTTGCGGCGGCTCTTACAAGTCATAGTTGCAGGCTCTTCACACTTGAGCGGGGTTGACCTCGACCGCTGGTAGTTCACGCGGCCCGGTGGGCTGCGCTGTGCAACATGATGCGCCTTTCGTAGTTCTCCTGGTTACGGAACCCGCAAGCGACGCGTTTGATCTGCTTGATGACGCGGTTGTAGCCCTCGGTCCGGGCGTTGGTGTTGCCGAGCTGTAGGAACCCTTCGATCTCGGGCCACCACTTCTCGATCGTGCCCGCCAGCCGGGTCGCCTCGGGCATGTCGGCGTCCACGCACACCGCCAGGAACCTCGTCCGGCGAGTCGAGGTCTCGTGCCGGCTGTACCCGTTCGGGCCATGCGCCGCCAGCATCTGACGCAGGAGCCCCTTGACGCCCCAGGCCGCGCTGATCTCGTCGGTTGGGTCGTCCGTGTCGAAGACGGTCTTCAACCGGGCCAGGGCTTTGGGGCCCAGCTCGTCGCCGGCACGCAGCAGCAGCTGGCGGTGCGCCCACGCCGGGTCGACCTTCATCCCGCGCCTGCCCTGCTGCTCATGTTGGACCCGCTGACGGACGTCGGTGAGCATCTTGTTCGCAAGCATCCCCAGGTGGAAATGGTCCAGCACGATCCTGGCCTGCGGGAACGCCCGGCGGATCCCCGACGCATACGGAGCGGACGGGTCGATCGCCACAACCGCGACGCCGTCGCGTTCCCCAGCGCGCGGGTCCGCCACCTCGCCTGGGCCTACCCCGTCGCGACCACGTTGATCGTGATGGCGACGGGCCACCACTTCCTCGCCGATGCCGTGGCTGCCGCCCTACTCGTGAGGGTGGCCTGGGCCGTCAGCCGCGCATTCGGCGCCCGCGGCCCGGACGGTCAACCCGCTACCCTGGGCTGGGAGCTGCAGTGGGGGAGTGTTGAGTCGCACTAATACCCATGGGGGTATGGTACGCGGGTCGGTAGGTGACGTCTTCCCTGGACGCTGCCCGGGCTGACCCGGAAGGACCTTTGCCCCTGTGAAAAGTGGCAGCGGAGAGCGAGGCTGGCACCGAAGGGGTTTAACGAGGGCAATGGCAAGAAAGAGGACATGTACCAGATACTGAGCAAAGTCGACTATTCGGATGACGTGTTCATGCAGGTCATCGAGGCTCCGGCGGTTGCCGCGGCGTGCCAGGCGGGACAGTTCATCATCCTGATGATTCACGAAGAGGGGGAGAGGATCCCGCTCACCATCGCCGATTTCGACCGCGAGGCAGGCACCATCACCATCGTGGTCCAGGCGGTCGGCACGTCGACGCGGCATCTGCAGACACTGGGCAAGGGCGACTCGCTCACCAGCTTTATCGGTCCACTGGGCCAGCCGAGCGAGATCGAGAAGGTGGGCACGGTCGTCTGCGCCGCCGGCGGGGTCGGAGTGGCGCCGATCTATCCGATCGCCCGGGCGCTCAAGGAAGCCGGCAACAAGGTCATCTGCATCATGGCCGCGCGCAACGAGAGCCTGCTGTTCTGGGAGGACAAGATGCGCGAGGTCAGTGACGAGCTCATCGTCACCACCGATGACGGCAGCCGTGGCCGCAAGTGCCTGGTCACCGAGCCGCTCAAGGAGCTCTGCGAAGCTGGCGGCATCGACCTCATCTATGCCATCGGGCCAGGCGTCATGATGAAGTTCTGCGCCAAGACCACGGAGGCGTATGGCGTCAAGACGCTCGTCAGCCTCAACTCGATCATGGTTGACGGCACCGGCATGTGTGGCGGCTGCCGGGTCAGCGTCGGCGGCGAGACAAAGTTCGTCTGCGTCGACGGGCCGGAGTTCGACGGGCACCAGGTCGACTTCGATCTGCTGATGTCCCGTCAGC
Organism: Dermatophilaceae bacterium; assembly: GCA_036565395.1. Lineage (GTDB taxonomy): Bacteria > Actinomycetota > Actinomycetes > Actinomycetales > Dermatophilaceae > UBA4719. Next base: position 17,348 of record DATCNE010000032.1, on the reverse strand, counting down.
GGCAGTACCTCAAGCAGGAGAAGGCTTCGTTGGACGCCTATCTGTCTCATGCGACTGTGTCTCATTCGGCTGTGCCGGATGCGACTGCGTGCAACAGGGCGGTGGCTGCAGGTGTCTGACGTCACGAAGACCGTCCACGGTGACCGTCCGGCGAGGAAGCCAAAGGCGCCGAAGATACCCCGCACGGATATGCCCTGCCAGCCCGCGAAGCAGCGGGCGGCCAATTTCGAGGAAGTGACTCTGGGCTACGACGCGGACATGGCCATGCTCGAGGCCAGCCGCTGCCTGCTGTGCAAAAAGCCCAAATGCGTCCTCGGCTGCCCCGTGGGCATCGACATCCCCGCTGTCGTCAGGATGATTGCGGCCGGTGATCCTGCCGGCGCCATCGCCAAGCTCAAGGAGACCACCAGCTTCCCGGCCGTCTGCGGCCGCGTCTGCCCCCAGGAAGAGCAGTGCGAACAGCTCTGCGTCCTCGGCGTGAAGCAGGAGCCGGTCGCCATCGGGCGCTTGGAGCGCTATGCAGCCGACTGGGAGTTCGCCCATGGCGCCACTGGCAAGGATGCCGCCACCTCACCACAGCTCGCGCCGAGGAAGGGCAAGCACGTGGGCGTGGTCGGCTCCGGCCCCGCTGGCCTCACCTGCGCCGGCGAGCTGGCCAAGATGGGCTATGACGTCACCATCTATGAAGCCCTGCACAAACCGGGAGGGGTGCTGGTCTACGGCATCCCCGAGTTCCGGCTGCCCAAGGCGATCGTGGCCCGGGAGTGCGAATACGTCGAGTCCCTGGGCGTGGCCTTCAAGATGGATCACGTCATCGGGCGCACCTTGACGGTTGACCAGATGCTCGCCGACGGCCATGACGCCGTCTTCCTCGCGAATGGCGCGGGACTGCCCTCGTTCATGAACATTCCGGGCGAGAACCTGAACGGCGTCTACTCCGCCAACGAGTTCCTCACCCGGTCGAACCTGATGAAGGCCTACCGATTCCCTGAGTACGACACCCCGATCGCGGTTGGCAAGAAGGTCGCCGTCATCGGCGGCGGCAATGTGGCCATGGACGCGGCTCGCACTGCCCTGCGACTGGGGGCCGAGGTGCACCTCATCTACCGCCGCACCCTCGACGAGATGCCGGCCCGCACTGAGGAGATCCACCACGCGGAAGAGGAAGGCATCGTCTTCGACCTGTTGGCCAACCCGACGGAGATCATCGGCGATACCGATGGCTGGGTCAAGGAGATTGAGGTCATCGACATGGAGCTGGGTGAACCGGACGAGAGCGGTCGACGGCGCCCCGTGCCCGTTGATGGCTCCGAGAGGCGCATCCCCGTCGACGTGGTCATCGTCTCGGTCGGCACCAGTGCCAACCCGCTGCTGACAAAGAGCACCCGTGGACTTGACCTCACCAAGTGGGGCAACATCGTCGCTGACGAGCACACCCTGGCGACCAGCAAGGACGGCGTGTTCGCGGGCGGCGACATCGTCACAGGCGCCGCCACGGTCATCCTGGCGATGGGCGCCGGCAAGACAGGCGCGCGCTCCATCGACCGCTATCTGCAGGGCCAGCCTCTGCTGAGCGCGGAAGAGGAGGAAGCGATCAGGGACTCCTCGCACCTGACCGGAGTGGCCTCCTGACTTGACCGGTGCGAGCCCTACTGCGTGCGGGCGGCTCAGCGGCGTTCGGGCGGCTCAGCGCTGTGCGACGAGCAGGCTCTGGGCACCCACGCCGATCGGACCGTTGAGGTCGCTCAGCACGCTGGTGGCGAGCCCCACCCCACCAGGCGAGATGGCCGTCTGGGCCTCCAGGCAAACCCACTCGCCGACGGCCTCGCGGTGCAGGTGCACTGTGAGCTCGGGGTTGATGAAGTGCCAGTTGGCCACGTCCAGCTCGTTGCTGATTCCGTTGCCGCTGTCGGCGACGGCGAGGACGCGCTGCAGGGGGCTGGGCTGCTCGCCGGGGACGAGCGGATGTCTGAGCCGGGTCCAGGCTGTCGCCGGCCCCGGCTGCTCGAATGCCCCTGCAGTGAAGCGCCATTCGACCGCGGACACGTAGCCGTCGACCCACCCTTCGGCCACGAACGGCGTGCTCTCGTCCGGTAGCGCCGGCGCGGACGATTGCCGCGGGGTGGTCCTCTGCGTCGTGCGTAGCACCCGCCAGGCCTGTGCGCGGGCAACCTCGCGGCCGCCGTAAGACAGCGCGGCCTCGACCAGCTCGACGCTGCGGCCTGGGCGCAGAACTCGCGAACGGAGCTCCAGCTCGTCCACCGGGATCGCTCCGAGGATGTCAACCGTCATCCGGGCGACAAGCATGTCCTCCCTTGGGCTGCACCGTTCGATGGCGCGAGCAAGTAGTGCGCTCGGTGGCCCGCCGTGCTGGAAGCGGGCGTCCCACGGACCGGTCGTATGGATGGTTGGGCGCCAGCGGTCGCCGCCGAGCGGCAGGTAGAAGACGTCGTCCATGCCGGGACCCTACGCCGCCCATGGAGTGTCGCGGGCGGGCCGGGTAGCCTCGACCGCGTGCCTTTGATTCCGGTGCTCACCCTCGCCAGGCGCACCGTCGCCAATGTGGGTTCCACGCTGCGTCCCGATGGCTATCACGGAGCCCACGAGCGAGCGGGGTTCTTCGAGGGCTGGTACGTCAAGCTGATCTCCGCTGACCATTCGGCCCGAATCGCCGTGATCCCGGGGATCTTCCTCGGCCTGGAGGATTCCGCCGGTCGCCACGATGAGGCGTTCGTCCAGGTCCTCGACGGCGTCACCGGACGGTCGTGGTACGAGCGGTACGACGCCGCGGACTTCCGCGCGGCGACTGGTCGCTTCGACGTCGCCATAGGGCCGAATCGGTTCACTTCGGAGGGCGTCACGCTCGATCTGCCAGAATCCGGCCTGCGCGGACGAGTCGACTTCGCCACAGGGTTCGACCCGTGGCCGGTGACGATGAGATCGCCCGGGATCATGGGCTGGTACGCGTGGGTTCCGGTCATGGAGGCCTATCACGGAGTTGTCTCGTTCGGGCACGACCTTGCGGGCTCGCTGTCCTTGGGTGGTGTTTCCCTGCCCTTCGGCGGGGGACGCGGCTATCTCGAGAAGGACTGGGGACGGGCGTTCCCTGCCGGCTACATCTGGATGCAGAGCAATCACTTCGCCCGCTCCGGTGTGAGCCTGGTCGGCTCGATCGCGATCATCCCCTGGCATCGCACGCACTTCCGCGGCTTCATCGTCGGGTTGCGGATGGCCGGGCCGGATGGTCGACCCGCACTGCACCGGTTCGCCACCTACACCGGCGCACGCACGCAGACGCTGACGGTCGATGACGACCTTGTGCGGTGGTCGTTGCGCAGCAAGACGGGCCTGACGCTGGACATCACGGCCGAACGCCGGCGCGGTGGGCTCCTGCATGCTCCGATGCGCTCGCAGATGCACCGTCGCGTCGAGGAGACCCTGGACGCCTGTATCCACGTGACGCTCACCGATCCCTCCGGCCGGATCATCCTGGCCGACACCGGTGATGTCGCAGGGCTCGAGGTGCATGGCGACATCGACGGGCTGCTCGCGATGGTCTAGACACCTCGCGGCTTTCCAACGGCGAGGCTCAGTCGCGATCTACCAGCCACCAACCGGCATACGGCGGCAGCCAGAGATTCCCGTCGGCGTCCGGCTCGACGAACCGGTCGCTGATCGCGTCGAACGGACGATCCAGTCCGAGCTCCGCCACCCGTGCGGCCGACCATGGGCGCCAGCTGTCGGTGACGTTGTAGAGGCCAACGAGGAGCCCGGCGGGATGGCGACGGAAGGTACCGAGAACACCCCAGTCGTCGACCTCCAGCACCTCGGTGGCCACGCTGGCGTGCAGTGGGGGAAGGCCCGCGCGCACACGTGCGAGATGGGCCAGGCCGGTGAACACCCGGCCTGCGATAGTGGTCGGGTCGTCCCGACGTGTCGCCACGTCCCAGTCAAGGCGAGGGCGGTGCGCCCACCGGTTGTCGCCGGCGTGGCCTTCCTCGTCGGCCCAGTCGGCGTCGTTCAGCATCGCCAGCTCGTCGCCGCTCCAGAGCACCGGGATCCCGCCCCAGGCGAAGATGATGGCGTGAGCGAGCAGGAACCTGCCGATCGCCGAGTCCACCTCGTGGGGCGATTCGGCTGACGCCAGGCCGACCAGACTGGCCATGGTGCCGCTGATCCGGCGGTCGCCGGTCGCCGGGTTGTGCTGAAAGGTCAGCCCGCGCGCGGGTGACGTGGGATACGCACCGGAGTACCAGTCCGACAGGAAATGACGGTGTGCCGGTCCCGACAGGCCGACGGCGGCAGCATCGTCGTCGTCGATCGCCCAGCCGATGTCGTCGTGGCATCGCACGTAGCAGATCCAGGTCGAGGAGGTCGGTGCCGGCGGGAGGGCGGACAAGGCATGGGAGGTGAGGCGGACGTCGCGGGTCGCGAGCATCGACCAGATCTGGACCATGAGGCTGTTGTGATACGTGAGATCGCACACCTTGCCGTGGTGGGTTCCCTGCCCGAGGTACTGCAGAAGGTCGGTCGGTCCGACGATCGCCTCCGCCTTGAATGACACTGCAGGACAAGCGATTCGGGCCAGCGCACGCAGCACCTGAGTGATGGAGTGGACCTCGGGCTGATTCTGACAGGTCGTGCCGAGCCGCTTCCACAAGAACGCGATGGCGTCGAGCCTGAGCACCTCGACCCCGGCGTTGGCGAGGAAGAGGACGATGTCGGCATACTCCAGAAGGACCTCAGGGTTGCCCCAGTTGATGTCCCACTGCCACTCGTTGAACGTTGTCCACACCCATCCGGCGAGCTCCGGGTCCCAGGTGAAGCTGCCAGGGGCGAAGTCGGGGAAGATCTCGGGAAGGGTGCGCTCGTAGGCGTCCGGCTTCGTGCGATCGGGGAACACGTGAAAGTAACCCCGGTGGCGCTGGCTGCCCGCGCGCGCTGCCTGCGCCCAAGCGTGCTCGCGAGCGACATGGTTCAGAACGAGGTCGAGCACGAGGCTGATTCCATTGTCCCGCAACGACTTTGACAGACTGCGCAGGTCGTCCAGCGTCCCCAGGTCAAGATGGATATCGCGGTAGTCAGCCACCGCAAAGCCGCCGTCGCTGTCACCCTCTCGTGGGCGGAGCAGCGGCATGAGGTGCAGATAGCTGACGCTGAGCTCCTTCAGGTACTCGATCCGCTGTTCCACCCCTGCCAGATCGCCCGCGAACCGATCGGCGTACGCGGCATAGCCCACCATGCGCGGCTGCTGCAACCAGTCCGGCTGCAGGCTGCGGACGAGGTCGAGCCGGTGAAGGTCGGGGTCGCGCTCCAGGTATGCCGCCGATGCCCGCTGTGTGAGTTGCAGGGCGATGTCGCGGGTCACATGGGCGCCGTAGACCCCCTTCAGCCCGTCGACCAGGTCGGGCCACCACCGGTCCAGCCTGAGTGCGAACAGCTCTCGGCGTTCGTCTGACAGGGCTGACAACGCCGTCGCGCATTGCATCTGGGCAGCTGATAGGCCATCGTCCATGACCGGAATCCTGCAACCAACTGCGCAGCGGCGCCAGTGGGTGGCAGCCTGAATTGAGTGATCTTTCGCATGGTGGTGGTCGAGGCCTCGAGGCCGCCGCACACCCGAGCAGATCTCGGACGGTGACAGGAGCTGGGCGCTGGTGAAGAAAAGGGTGTACGAGAAGGAGCTCTTCCGCCTTCAGGCTGAGCTCGTCGTCCTGCAGGAATGGGTGCGGGCCGAGGCCAAGCGGGTGGTCGTGGTCTTCGAGGGACGTGACGCCGCGGGGAAGGGCAGCACCATCAAGCGGGTCACGCAGTACCTCAACCCTCGCGTGGCTCGCATCGCCGCGCTGCCCGTTCCCACCGAACGCGAGAGAACGCAGTGGTACTTCCAGCGGTACATCGAGCAGCTGCCTGCCGCCGGTGAGATCGTGCTCTTCGACCGCAGCTGGTACAACCGCGCCGGTGTCGAGTGGGTCATGGGTCTGTGCACTGCCGAGGAACACAGGAGATTCCTCCACCAGTGCCCGATCTTCGAGCGGCTGCTGGTCGAGGACGGCATCATCTTGCGCAAGTACTGGTTCTCCGTCAGCGACGGCGAGCAGGAGCGCCGGTTCCGCTCCCGGGTGGATGACCCGATGCGGCAGTGGAAGCTCTCCCCGATGGACGTGGAGTCGCTCACCCGTTGGGAGGACTACTCGCGGGCCAAGGACGAGATGTTCGTCCACACCGACATTCCCGAGTCCCCCTGGCTCGTCGTTGAGAGTGACGACAAGCGCCATGCCCGGATCAACATGATCGCCCACCTGCTCTCGAGCATTCCCTACGAACAGGTAGCGCGGCTCCCGCTCGACCTGCCGCGACGGCCGCCGCCGACCGGCTATGTCCGGACGGCGCGGAGCCTCCAGACCGAGGTGGCCGACCACGCGGCCACCATCAGTTGAGGCGCCGCCCACCTTCACAGGAGCGGTCAATCGACATCTTGTCGTCGGTGGCGTGCTTCAACGGCCTGGTGTGGCGCAGTCCGGAGAGAGCGTGACGAAATGAAGGTTTTCGCCAGCGGCTAGCGAGAAGCCTTCGGGCTCGCCGACGGCCACATCAAGCAGGAACGTGTCTTGGTGCCACGCCTCGTCGAGGCGTTTGTCGATGTAGAACGGGCAGCCGTCGATGTCGCCGAGCAAGAGGTCGACGTCACCGATGATGAACTCACCCATGGGGTAGCACATGGGTGTGCTGCCGGCGCAGCAGCCGCCGGACTGCACGAACATCACCGGGCCGCCCCGGGCGGCGCGCAGACGAGTGATCGCCTCGCGCGCCGCCGGAGTAGCCGTGATGCGTGCCGGAATGACCGACTCGGACATCTCAGGCCTTAGAAGAAGCCGAGCGGCTTGGTGCTGTAGCTGACCAGCAGGTTCTTCGTCTGGCTGTAGTGGTCGAGCATCATCGCGTGGTTCTCCCGGCCGACGCCGGAGATCTTGTAGCCACCGAACGCCGCACCCGCGGGATACGCGTGGTAGCAGTTCGTCCAGACACGGCCGGCCTTGATCTTGCGGCCCATCTTGTATGCCCGGTTGCCGTTGCGGGTCCAGACACCGGCGCCCAGGCCGTAGAGGGTGTCGTTGGCGATCTCCAGGGCCTCCTCGTCGTCCTTGAAGGTGGTGACCGCCAGCACCGGACCGAAGATCTCCTCCTGGAACACCCGCATCTTGTTGTCGCCCTTGAGCACGGTCGGCTCGTAGAAGTAGCCCGTGGTGAACTCCCCGTCCATAGTAGTGCGATGGCCTCCGATGAGGACCTCCGCACCCTCGGCGATGCCGATGTCGACATACGAGGCGATCTTGTCGATCTGCGCCTTGGAGACCTGCGGCCCCATCATGGTCTCGGTGTCCAGAGGGTCGCCCTGCTTGATCGCTGCGATCCGCACCAGGCAGCGGGCCATGAACTCGTCGTAGATGTCCTCGTGGATCAGCGCCCGCGATGGAGCAGTGCAGACTTCGCCCTTGTTGAAGGCGTACAGCACCAGACCCTCGATCGCCTTGTCCAAGAAGTCGTCGTCGTGGTCCATCACGTCGGCGAAGAAGATGTTCGGCGACTTGCCGCCCAGCTCGGTGGTGGACGGGATCAGGTTCTGCGCGGCGTACTGCATGATCAGCCGCCCGGTCACCGTCTCACCGGTGAACGCGATCTTCGCGATCCGCGTGTTCGTGGCCAGCGCCTTGCCGATCTCGGCACCGGGGCCGGTCACGACGTTGATCACTCCCGGCGGGCAGACGTCCTCAATGACCTCCATCAGCTTCAGGATCGACCACGGGGTCGGAGAGGCGGGCTTGAGCACCGAGCAGTTGCCCGCCGCAAGTGCAGGGGCGAGCTTCCACGCGGCCATCAGCAACGGGAAGTTGAACGGGACGATCTGCCCGACGACGCCCAGCGGCTCACGGAAGTGGTAGGCGACAGTGTCCTTGTCGATCTCGGTGGAGGAGCCCTGCTCCGAACGGGCCGCCGCCGCGAAGTAACGGAAGTGGTCGACCATCAGCGGGATGTCGGCGGCCAAGGTCTCGCGAACCGGCTTGCCGTTCTCCCAGCTCTCGGCGACGGCCAGCATCTCAGCGTTCTTCTCGATCACGTCGGCGATGGCGTTGAGCACCGCGGCGCGTTCGGTTGCCGATGCCTCACCCCATGCGTCCTTGGCCGCGTGGGCGGCATCCAAGGCGAGCTCGACATCCTCCGGAGTGGACTCGGCCACCTCGGTGATGGGCTCTGCAGTCGCGGGGGTCACGTTGACGCGGTACTTGCCTTTCGTCGGCGCCAGCCACTTGCCGCCGATGAAGTTCTCATACCTCGGCTTGACCGAGACGATGCTTCCGGGTTGACCCGGGGGGACGTACTTCATGTCATTGCTCCTTCAGGGGTTGATCACTCACGATGGATGGTCAGAAGTTGATGGCGATGGTCGTAATGATGCGGATGGTCAGTACTTGATGACGACGCGGCCGTCGATCTTGCCGTTCTTCATCTCGTCGAAGACGGCATTGATCTCGCCCAGGTTCCGGGTGGACACGGTCGGATGGATCTCGCCTCGGGCATAGAACTCGAGGGCCTCCGCCAGGTCCTGGCGGGTGCCGACGATGGAGCCGCGCACGGTGAGCCCCTTGAGGACGATCTCGAAGATCGATGCGGGGAAGTCCCCGGCTGGAAGGCCGTTGAAGACGATGGTGCCGCCGCGCCGTGACATGTGGATCGCCTGGCCGAATGCCGAGGGATGCACTGCGGTAACGAGCACGCCGTGGGCTCCGCCGGTCACCCTCTGGACAACCTCGATCGGGTCCTCGTGAAGCCCATTGACCAGCAGCTCGGCGCCGTGCTTCTTGGCCAGTGCCAGCTTGTCATCGGCAATGTCGACAGCGGCGACGCGCAGGCCCATCGCCTTGGCGTACTGCACCGCGATGTGGCCGAGGCCGCCGATGCCGGAGATGACCACCCACTGGCCGGGCCGGGCCTCCGTCATCTTCAGTCCCTTGTAGACGGTGACGCCTGCGCAGAGGATCGGAGCGACCTCTACCAGGTCCGCACCGTCAGGGATGATTGCGGCGAACTTCGCATCGACCAGCATGTACTGGCCGAAGGAGCCGTCCACGCTGTAGCCGGCGTTCTGCTGCTTCTCGCACAAGGTCTCCCAGCCGGTGTTGCAGTACTGGCAGTCGCCGCAGGCGGAGAAGAGCCAGGCGTTGCCCACGAGCTGGCCGACAGTGATGTTGGTGACGCCGTCGCCCAGGGCGATGACCTTGCCGACGCCTTCGTGGCCCGGGATGAACGGCGGGTTCGGTTTGACCGGCCAGTCGCCCTCGACGGCGTGCAGATCGGTATGACAGACGCCGCTGGTGATGAGCTTCACCAGTGCCTGCCCGGCCCCGGGCGCTGGCATAGGAACGTCCTCGACAATGAGATCCTTGCCGAACTCTTTGACTACTGCTGCTTGCATGGTCGCCATGTGATTATCCTTCTACTGGTCAGACTTCGTTGTCTTGAATTTGTCAGCCGACGTTAGGCCCGTGAACGTTGCAACCACGTTGCATGCCTGATCAGGGGGGCCGCAAGGGTCCCTTGAGCGACGTGACGATGCTGAACTCCCGGTCGAGCCGGGCGAGCTGTCCGGTCGCGAGTGGGCGCAGCGGGGAAGATGGCCCGAGCGCGTCGAGCTGCGCCTCCCACATGTCGTAGTCGTCCGCACCCCAGGCCGAGCGGGTCCAGGTGGACATCAGGTCGGGCTCCTGGCTGTTGAGCACGGCCTGGCGCAGCGACGCCTCGATGTACTCGCGCAGCCGCACCACGCCTGGCGCGGTTGAGGCTGGGAGCAGAGGTCCGCGATACACGCGCAGCGCCGCCGCCACAGCACCTGCGGCGAGATGGGCCTCCACGGCGAGCCAGTCGGCCGTGAGCTCGGCCACCAGACGGTACGGCCGAGATGCGAGCAGCTCGTCGCCGAGCAGGTGGCGCAGCCGGTTGAGCTCCGCCCGCAGGGTCGACGCACTGCTGTCCTCCTGGTAGAGCAGCACGGCGAGCTCATCCCCGGACAGGCCCCTCGGCGTCGAAGCCAGCAGTAGGAGGATCTCGCTGTGACGGGGACTGAGGCGGATCGTCTTCTGCCGCCCGCGGCCGTTGTCGATGGTCAGCAGTGAGTCCGCGCGACCGAGAGACTCCAGGATGACGAACATGCTCCCGACCTCGTGCCGTTGCTCGCTGCCGCGGCGGGACAGTAGCTCCCGAGCGAGCTCGGCCTCGGCCATGCGTGCCGCGGCGCGCACCATCGCCATCGTCTGAGGCACGACAGTGTCAGCACCACCAGTGATATCCAGAACACCGAGCAACGAATGGGTGATGGGGTCATGGATGGGTGCGGCCGCGCAGCTCCAGGGCTGCACCGAGTGACGGAAGTGCTCTGCGCCCATGACGCTGATGGGTTGGTCGAGGGCCAGCGCCATGCCTGGTGCATTGGTGCCGGCCAGCCGCTCGTCCCAGTTGCTGCCCTCGACGAAACCGATCGACTCGGCACGGCGCAGGACGCTCGGCGAGCCACAGACCCAGAGCAGCTGCCCAGCGGCATCCGAGACGGCCATGATCGAATCGCAGTCACGCGCGGTTTGACCAAGGACGTCGTCAAGAAGTGGGAAGACCTGCGCGAGGGGGTGGGCTTCTCTGTGGTCCCGCAGGACGTCATTTGGCAAGGTGATCGGGGCGTCGACGGTGTCTGTCTGAACTCCTGCAGCGGCTGAGCGAAACCACGACTCGGCTACCATCGCGCGGACACGCCTCTCACCGGTCATCACCCCATTAGAACCCGGCCGCGCCGATCTGACCAGTGATGGCGGCCGAACGAGCAGGCAGGGTGATCGTGCGTCCGTTGGTGCGAAGTCCGGGCTCGGTGCCAAAGAGAACGTCGCCTGATGCAACCGGCAGATCCTGAGCATGGTCGGCCAGGTTGGCAAGAACATCGAACGCGCGCCGGTGAACGACGATCCACTGTGCGTCCTCGTCGAAGTCGACCTCGACCAGGTTGAGGCGGGAGTCGGCCAGATCCGGTTGTTCACGTCGCAACCTCAGCAGTTGGCGATAGATGGCCAGGATCTTTGAGCGCTCGGGGTCGTCCCGCTCGGACCAGCGCAGCTTGGCGCCGGTGAACGCGGCCGGGTCCTGCGGATTGACGACGTCGTCGGCGTTCCAGCCGTGCTCGGCGAACTCGCTGACCCGCCCCGTGGCGGTGGCCTCCGCCATCTCCGGCTCCGGGTGTGAGGTGAAGAAGGGCCACGGAGTGCTGGCCGCCCACTCCTCACCCATCCAGAGCAACGGGGTGAACGGCGAGGTCAGCAGAAGGGTGGCGCCCACCTTCAACATGCCGGGTGACGTGATCCGCGGCAGCCGGTCGCCGCCGGCCCGGTTGCCGACCTGGTCGTGGTTCTGAAGGCATACGACGAACCTGTATCCCGGCGTGTTCTTGACGTCCACCGGTTTGCCGCGCAGGTGGCCTTCAAACGTGGAGTAGATCCCGTCGTGGAAGAACGCCCGGGTCAACACCTTGGCCAGGGCCGAGAGCGACCCGTAGTCGGCGTAGTAGGCCTGCCGCTCGCCGGACAGCAGCGCGTGCAAGGCGTGATGCACGTCGTCGCTCCATTGGCCGTCGAGCCCATATCCACCTTCAGCGCGGTCGGTGAAGATGATCGGGTCGTTCAGGTCGGACTCCGCGATGAGGACCAAAGGCCGGCCGATCTCGGCCGAAAGAGCTTTCACCCGGGTGGACAGCTCGGCCAGCAGGTGGACCTCGGAAGAGTCATGCAGGGCGTGCACCGCGTCCAGGCGCAGGGCGTCGACATGGAACTCAGACAGCCACATCAGCGCGTTGGCGATGATGTACTCGCGCACCGGACCGGCCGACTCGCCGTCAAGGTTGACCAGCTCGCCCCACGTGCTGCGGCCGGTCTTGAAGTACGGGCCGAAGCGCGGCAGGTAGTTTCCCGACGCGCCGAGGTGGTTGTAGACGACGTCGAGCACGACGGCCAGGCCGCGAGCGTGGCAGGCATCGACGAGTCGTTTGAGACCGTCCGGGCCACCGTAGGCCTCGTGCACGGCATACCAGAGCACGCCGTCGTAGCCCCAGTTCCATTCGCCGTTGAAGTCATTGACCGGCAGGAGCTCCACATGGGTCACGCCCAGCTCAGCCAGGTAGTCGAGCCGCTCGATCGCCGCGTCGAAGGTGCCTGTCTGGGTGAAGGTGCCGACATGCAGCTCGTAGATCACCGAGTCGGGAAGGTCGTGGCCGCGCCAGCCTGCGTCGGTCCATGCGAAGTCGTCCCAGTAGAACCGGCTCGGCTGATGGACGCCGTGCGGTTGCCAACGGGAACGCGGGTCGGGGAGCACCCGCTCGTCGTCGTCCAGCAGGAAGCCGTAGTCGCGGCCCGGCAATGCGTCAGCGACGTCAGCTCGCCACCAGCCGCTCGCGACAGATCCGCGTTCCAGCTCGCGGTCCGGCTCGAGGTCCGTGATCACGACTGGGTGCTCGATGGAGCCGCCCGGCTCGGCGATCGTGACCCGTACCCGAGTGGCGTTGGGCGCCCATACCCTGACTTCCGGCATCAGGACTCCATCGTGATCATCAGGACTTCTCGGCGAGCAGGAGGGCTACCGGGTACCGGTCGAGAGCATCGGCCACGTACAGCTCATCGGTGAAGGCGGAGCCGGTGAACACGTCGCGGTACCGACCGGGGGGCAGGACCAGCGTGGTGTCACCCCAACCACCCGCAGCGGACAGGCCGACCGGCAGTCGGGTCGCGAGGGTGATCGCGCCACCGCGGTCGAAGGCGACCAGGTGCTTCTGCATCGGCCCGTCGACCACCAGAGGGGTGTAGCCGGCGAAAATCTCGGGGTGATCGCGGCGGGCTCGCAGCGCACGGCTGACCACCCACAGCTTGGCCAAGGCGGTGCCGTCAAGGGCTGGTGGCGCGGTCAATGCGGTGAGGGCTGCGTGCAGGGAACCGAAATCCACCGGACGTCGGTTGTCCGGGTCAACCAGGGAGTCCTCCCACAGCTCGCTGCCCTGGTAGACGTCCGGCACGCCCGGCATGGTCAGCTGGATCACCTTCTGCGACAACGAGTTCACCCAGCTGTGCGGTTCAATCAGGGCGAACATCGGCTCGATCAGCTCATGTGTCTCGGCGTTGTCAAAGGCGGCGCTGACCGCGACGTATACAGCGGTCTCGAACGTCTTGTCCTGGTCGACCCAGCCGGTCTCGACATCTGCTTCCCGCATGGCCTTCTCGGCGTACGCCTGGAAGCGGTCCCGCCTCGGGTCCCGTGCCGATTCAAGCAGCGCGGGCAGAGCCGTCGGGTCTGGCAGCGCCGGCTGAGCCGTCGGGTCTGGCAGCGCCGGAAGCGCAACTGCGGTCTGCCAGAGCAGATATCCGAAGGCGGCATTGGGTATCGGTCTCAGTGACATCAGCCGTCGTGCGGTGTCGCCCCACGCGTCGGGCATCTCGGCCAACACGGCAAGCCGAGCACGGATGTCCTCGCCGCGCTTGGTGTCGTGGGTGGACAGGGTGGTCATCCCTGCTGGTGATAGCTCGGCTCGGCGCAGCTGCGCGGTGTGGAACTCGGCGATCCCTGAGCCGAACCTGCCCGGGTATCCGCCGACCTCGTTCAGCCCGATGAACCGGGTGTAGCGGTAGTAGGCGGTGTCCTCGACACCCTTGGCCATGGTGGCGCCGGTCAGCTGCTGGAACCGGACGCACAGCTCATCAGTGGGGTCGGACAGCCGGGGGAGCAGCGCAGCGATGGCCGCGCTCAGCTGTGGTTGACGGGCAGTGGCGCGCTGGACGGCTTGGGCGAGGTATTCCGCGCCGAGCGGCAAGTAGGAGCGGTACACCGGGAACGCGATCGTGAGCTCGGTGAGGGCGGCCACCGCGTCGTCGATCTCCGGCACGAAACGGGCCAGCCGGCGCACCTCGGCCTGCAGGATGGTGGTGGCCACCAGCCGCTTGCCATCGGCGATCTGCTGCTCGAAGTCGAGGTCGTCGCCGGTCAGCTCGACGTACAGCGCGGTCATCGCACGCTCCGCGGCTGGATCGAGCAGCAGCGCGTTGACCTCGCTGAGCGCTTCGTATCCAGTCATGCCGGCGACCGGCCAGGCTGGGGGGAGCCGCTCGCCCGGCTCGGTGATCTTCTCCACCGTGATCCAGCAGGACGGGGCGGCAGCCGCCAACCGGCCCAGGTAACCGCCCGGGTCGACAAGACCATCCGGGTGATCGACCCGAATACCCGTCACCCCGTAGTCGGACACCCAGCGCAGGATCTCGGTGTGGGTCGCGTCAAACACCACGGGGTCCTCGACCCGCAGACTGGCCAGGTCGGTCTCCGCGAAGAACCGGCGGTAGTTCTGCGCCGTGTCCGCGCGGCGGAAGCTGATCAGCCGGTAGTGCTGTCGGTCGTGCACCGCGGCCGGGCTGCCCTCACCGGTTCCATGCGCGATCGGATACCGATGCTCGTAGTAGCGCAGCTCGCCGTCGGCGATCGTGAGATCGGTTGCCAGGTCGGCGTCGTCGCCCAGCACCGGGATCAGGATCTTGCCAGCGGCGATCTGCCAGTCGATGTCGAACCACCGCGCGAACCGCGACGTCTGGCCACATTGCAGCACGTCCCACCAGGCGCGGTTCTCTGACGGAACGGCGACACCCATGTGATTGGGCACGATGTCGACGACGAGGCCCAGGCCGGCCGCTCGGCATGCTTGGGACAACCTGGCCAGCCCTGCATTGCCGCCGCGGTCAGGATCGACTAGCCCGTGATCGACCACGTCATACCCATGGCTGGACCCGGTGGTCGACCGCAGCAAGGGGGAGACGTAGACCGCGCCGACCCCGAGCTCGGCCAGATAGCCGACCACGTCGGCCGCGTCGAACAGGGTGAACTCCGCGGTGATCTGGAGACGGTAGGTAGCGCTTGGGACAGCGGGACTGCGGGTGCCGTGACTCTCCAGCGCCGTCATCCGGTGCCCTGCAGGCGCTGTATGTCGCCCATCGGCGTGGCAGCCATCAGGGCGGCGGAGATGAGGTTGTTGCCGGCCGCGTTCGGGTGGTCCCCGTCTGCTGCCAGCAAGGTGGTCGGGTTAAGGCTTCCATCGCCCTTGAACGGCGCGTACAGGTCGACGCAGGTGGCACCGGCATTCCGGGCGACGGCGCAGATTGTGTTGTTGAGCGCTCGGGTGAGCTCATCGCTCCATCGAAGGTATGCCGGGCCGTCGCTGGCGCGTGCGACATCGCCGTCGGCAAACACGTTCCAGTAGTCCGTCACGAGGATGCGTGTGGGTTGGTGGCCGCGAAGGTCCTTGGCTGCGAACAGGACCGCGGCGAGATCGGAGCCGACTGCCTCCACCGCTGGGGAGTAGCAGGTGGACGTGCAGCCCGAAGCCTGCCACTGATCGAGTAGGGGCGTCAGGTCGTTGGCGCCGATGGTGACCAGCAGGATGTCTCCTTGCGCGACGGCCGTGGCCGTGGGGCTGGGGCTGGTCATCAACGCGCGCAGCCCGGCAGCGGTGAGGCCCCCGGCGCCAAGGTTCACCGCGTGGGCGGGGCCGCCGGCCGCAGCCGGCAGGTTGGCGGCATACGACTCCACGAATCCGGTGCACCCGCAGACCGTGGCGGAGGTCACGGAGTCGCCGATACCGACCACCGTGGCGGAGCCGGGGGCCAAACTGGGCGTGGGAGTCGGCGTGGGCGTGGTCGTGGGAGTCGGCGTGGGTGTGGGTGTGGTCACTGAGTTGGTCGTCGCCACGGCCTTCGGAGCTGTCTCTTGGGGCAGCCCGTGGGCGGCCCCGGGGCCGGAAGAGGACGTGATGACCCAGATGGCGGCAGGCAACGTCAAGGCGACTGCAGTGAGCCACACGCCGCCCGGCCGCAGGGGGACCCGACGTAGAAATCTCATTGACCCCACGATACGGACTCAGCCTTGGACTGCCTGCAGATGGTCGCGGCTCACTTCATCAGCACCGAGTTGGGCGGGTACACGTCCAGCCCGGTCGGGTTGTTCAGGTATCCGGGGCCGCTGCCCGCGACGTGGGTGTGACCGTACTGCCACACGACGAAGTTGGTGCGGGGGTCCACGACGATGATCCGATGATTGGCCTTGTCGTCGACCAGGAAGTCGCCGTTGGGCAGTGGCAGCGCCAGTGACGGCATGTTCAAGGCTTGGCTTCCGGCTGGGGCATAGCGCCACAACACGTGTCCGGCGCGATCGAAGGTCAGGACTTGGCCCGGGCTGGCGTGGTCGATCGTCACGTAGCGGTTCGGGCTGATCTCGCTGCTTTCGTAGATGTAGGAGACGCTGGGCAGCTGCGCACTCCAGGCAACGTGCCCGGACAGGTCCATCTCATCGACCCAGTTGCCGTTGGCCTCGGTGACCAGGTAGTTCCCGTTGGACATCGGGAACATGCCGTTGGGCTTGCCGAAAGTCTTCGGTGGGCTGTGGACGCACGTGCCGGTGCCACCGAGCTGTCGACTGATCGCGTGACGGCCCTTGGGTATCAGGACGATCCGGCAGTTGTTGATGTCGGGGGTCAGGATGTCGCCGTTGGCCAGCATCAGCGAGCCGTCAGGGTGGTTCAGCCGGTCGGGGCCCGACCCGGGAACCCCAGGTTCGCCGTAGGTGTAGACGATCTTGTGAGTGGCGATGTCGATGACGCGAATCACGTTGTCGTCCTCCTGGGCGACGATGATCTGCCTGCCGTCCGGAGTGAAGAACGCGTCGTCGGGGGTCATGAAGGTCTGCCCCGGCGCGAGGTCTCCTGGGCGGGGGAACTGCCACATGGTCCGGCCGCGGGGGTCGATGATCATCAACCGATGGTTCTGCTCGTCCGCAATCAGGATCGGTCCTGGCAACACCGAGGGCCTGGATCCGGAGGTCAGCCTGCCCGGACCGGAGGCGGTGAGGGTGAGAGGTGCCATGGCGGCGGTTGTTGGACGCGGTGGGGGAGATGGCGTCGGTGAGGTCGCAGCGGGCTTGGCCGACTGCTTCTGTGCTGTTGGTGTTGAGGGAGTGTCGGCCGCGGCGATGAACCACCACGAGCCGAAACCGATGCCGGCAACCAGCCCGGCAACCAGCCCGACCAGTAGCCCCCGAACGATCAGCCGGTGCCGACGTACCGTCTCCTGCGCGGGCGCACGGCGGTGCTGGGGTGAGTCCCCTGGGGTGGTGTAAATCGGGTTCCTCAGTTTGGTGATCGTGTCGATCCCGGGCATGGAGGAACCACCGCGTGAGGCTTTGTGAGTACCGACGAAGGAACTCACGAAAGGACTTCACGCGATGGCCCTGGA
>DATCNE010000031.1:0-8090 GCA_036565395.1 Dermatophilaceae bacterium | reverse complement strand
CGGCGCGGTGGACGTGATCACCCAGTGAGTGGGTCGTCCCGCGTAGACGATGGCGTCTGCGGGGGAATAGCCGGTGGCGCCCTGCTCGGTGCTGACGGTCTGGTCGACGGAGGTGATCGTGACGTTCGAGCTGACCGTCTGTGGGGTGCTGGCTGCGACGCTGAAGCTCACGCTGCTGAAGTCGACTCCGGCGAGGCGTAGCGCCGAGGTCGCGTTGATGACGGCAAAGCCGACGACGACGACGCCGAGGGCCCGCAGCATGGGGATCTTGCGCGTGCCCTTGAACAGTGTCGGTGCGCCGGCAAGGGCGAGAAGAGCTGGCGACGTACCGATCGCGAAGGTGGCCATGATGGCTCCGGCGGCCCGCGGCGATCCGGTGGAGAACGCGTAGAGCTGCACGGCTTGGGTGAAGCCGCACGGCAGGAAGAAGGTCGCGGCGCCGGCGATCACCACTCCCGCGGTTCTCCGGGCAGGGAGGTCACCGGTGAGCCCCAGCCGATCGCCAACCGCCGCAGGAATCGTTGGTGACCAACCGGCAATACGCGGTGACAGCTCGGTGAGTCGCACTCCGACCAGCATCATGGTGACGGCGACGGCCACCATCAAGGCCACGACGACCGGCTGCGGCATTGCTGCTCTTCCCCCGAGCGCACCCAACACGACGCCGAGCAGACCGAATCCGCCGATGCGACCCGCCTGAAACACGAGGTTGGTCCGCCAGGCCGAGGTCCGAGCCGATCCGCCTTTGGCAGTGGCGCGCCCGGCGGCGCTTGCCGAGATGGCCAGGATGATGCCACCGACCATGGCCATGCACGTGGACACCCCTGCGGCCAGGCCCAGCGCCAGAACAAGAAGAAGCCCGCCGGTGCTGAGGTCGCCGATCCGTCCGGTGATGTCGCCGACGCCGACCGCCCAGACGAGAGCTGCAACGAAGACGGCGGCCAGCCCGGCGCTGCGCCATACCTGAGGGTCGCGGTTGAGCCACGGCGAGCCCCCGAGCCGGTAGCCAAGCTTGATGATGGCCGCCTCGATCGACGCCCGGCTGGCCTGGTCGGTCGTAATGAGGCTCGCGGTGCCCTTGCGGGTGGAGGCGCTCGCCGAGACGACACCGGGCAACGCGGTCAGCGCCTTGGCGATGCGCCGCTCACACGCTGCGCAGGTCATTCCCGCAACCGAGAGGGTGATGAGCTCCTTCGGTCGACGGCTCGCGCCCTTGGTGACGGTCATGGAAACATCTTCGCCTAGGTCGCTCGTGTGGCCACTGTCATAGCCCGAACAGCTCCCAGGCCGCCCGGCTGAGGTCGCCACTCTCGTCGTGCCGGAGAGCAGACTTGGGTGCGTGCAGGATCGCACCCACCAGTCGATGGCTCATCTGATCGATGAGCGCGCGCTCCTGCTCGGACAGGTTCGGAAGGCGGCGGTACAGCCACTCCAGCTCGCTGAGTCGACGGCCATCCGCTGCTTCTGACATCGCCTGTATGGCGGGGGTGGAGTCGCGCGCCAACAGCCACTGGCAGTACTCCCGGCCGGAGCCGGAGACGAGCTGCTCGAGCCGGTCACGAAGTCCGCCGGCAAGCTCGGTCTGCGGTCCCCAGGCGAGGTCGTCGATGGAGATGAAGCGGTCGCCGAGACGGGCTTGCAGGGATTCAGGGACGGCCGGCGGTGATGACAGGTCGACCACGGTGGCGCCGCTTTCGACCAGACGCTGGGCGTCGATCGCCTGGACCTTCCACGGGCCGGACAATGCGACAACCACACCAACTACGGGCGGGAGGGTGCCGTCGACGTCACCCGAGATCGCCTGTCCGCCAACGCTGTCCGCCAGGCAGACGGCTCGCTCAGCGGTCCTGCTCGTGACGGTGACCCGTGCCTCGCGCCGGACAGCCGCCTGGGCGGTGAGCCGACCCATGCTGCCGGCCCCGACGACGAGAATTGCCTGGTCCTTGAGGGATCCGGCCTGCTGCTCGATCTCCTTCAGCGCGGCATCGCCCAGCGACCGCTTCGCCCCACCGAACCATTCGTGAGAGCGGCGGCCGGCGGTCAGCGCGACCTGGAAGAGGCGGTCCAGCACCGGGTTCAGGGCCCGCTCGGCGTGACGCAGGGCGAAGGTCTCGCGGACCTGGTGGAGGATCTGGTCCTCGCCGAGGACCGCACTCTGAAGGCCGCAGGCGACGCTGATGAGGTGTCGGGCCGCGGCGGCGTCCTCAAGGCGCTCTCCGCCGCGTGGAAGCTCCGGGAGCTCCCCGTTGCCGAAGGCGTCGAGTGCGACATACATCTCGACACGGTGGCAGGTGTGCACGATGATCACCGCGTCATTGGCCTGCAGGGCATGGCACTTGGTGGCGAACGCCTCGCGGGTAACGCTGGGGACGCCCCGTGCATGGGCGATGAGCGCCACGACGGTGGCCGGCGGCGCCTTGTCCGTCGGCTGCGACAGCGCAACGGAGCTGTCCGACATCACATCTGCGGTGGGGCAGACGACAGCGGCAGTAGGCGACGACATGGTGATCACGAGCTATCCCTTTCAGATGCAATCTCGGCCAGCTCGGTCTCATGACCGCTCATCAGCGCGACCAGCAGCTGGTCGATGGCCTGGGTCGCTGTGACGAGCAGGTTGGTGGACTCGGTGGTGTCCAACCCGCGGCGTCGAGCCACCTGGGCGAGCTCGCCCAGGAAGAGCATGCGGAAGCGGAGGAACGCCTCCACGGTCTCGCGGATCTCGCCAGATCCTCTGGCGGCGATCCGGCCGTACTCGCTGGCCGCGCCCTCGGCCTTCTGGATGGCCGCCTGACGCTCCCCCGTCGTTGACGCGTCGATGAACACGAGCAGCGACCCCGCGATCCGACGACCGTGGTCGCGCAGCGGCTCGATCTCGTCCTCACCGAGACCGGCCAGCCAGCTCACCCCGTCGCAGGCTTGAGCAAGGTGCCGACGGAAGACGCTCATCATGTGTTCCGGGGTCTCGCCGAGGTGCTCAAGCGTGGGCCGTTGCCGTCTGGCGGCGGGCAGCAGGCCCAGGATCATCGAGCGTGCGAACCGGCGGTGACCGCCGGGAGTCGTGAACGCCTGGACGTCACCTGCTGCGCTCCAGCGACGCAGCGTGGCCGGCGAGACGCCGATCAGCGCGCACGCATCCTGGACGGTCAGCCACTCCTCGGCGACCGCCGTCTCTGTTGTCCGCGAAACGGTCATGATGTCGGCTTCGCCTCGAGGGTCAGAGGTTGCGCGCCCGGCTGAAGGACTGGATCCTTGTGGCACGTTGCGCAGTAGACCGGCAGGTGACAGAGGGCGCACGCCTGAGTACCACCGGCCGTTTTGATGGCGTTCGCGTGGTTGTAGAGCATCGTGTCGTGGTTGACCTTGACCGCACCGCTCTTGTGACAGTTCTCGCAGTACGTTCGCGCGTGACAGGCAGCGCACGTCGTCCCCGCCGGGTCGAGACTCTTGGTCAAGTTCTTGTGGTTGAACACGTAGAGCTTGTCCTTGTGAGTGGTCGGCTTGGCACCGAGGGGGAAGTCGGCGAGCTGAGACGCCAGAGATGTGGTGGGAGGTTTGTCCACCAGAGAAGAGTTGGTGGCACCCGTGCCTATCTGGGGGAACGTGTGGCAGGTGGAGCACTCGGACGGGATCTTCTCGTTCGTGATCTTCCCCTTGACCACGAGGTAGTGGGCCCCATCGTGGCAGCGGAAGCAGCCTGGCGCGGACTGGTGCCCAAGGTTGTCCGGGTAGGTCTTCGCCTGGACCTTCATGGCCGGGGTCGCAATGAGTCGGTAGATCCGCTTCAGCTCGTCGATCGACGTGTTGATCTGCTTGTCATGGCTCTTGAGGACCAGCGGGTACTTCGCCGCATACGTCGCTCGCAGGCCGGCGAACGCCTCGTCCGCGAGGTCGAGGGACAAGTAGTTGCCGTTCAGTAGCGCGACGCTGTCACGTTTGACAAAGGGCAGGTCCGCGCTGATCTTGCCGGCGGCCATCGCCTCGTCAACTGCCTGGTCCGGACTGGCGACCGCATGCCCGACGCGGTTGTGGCAGTCGATGCAGTCCATGAGCCGGGTCGTCTGGCTCGTCTTGAGCCGCGCGATGTCGGGCTTGACGTCTTCCGAGACGCTGACCTGGGTCCCTGCGATGTACTGCTTCGTCGTCCCGTCCGCGTCTTTGAACTCCACGAGGTCGATCTTCTGCGCGCGGACATCACCCGAGGTGTAGGTCACCGACTGGGCGACGTGCCAGTGGACGCCACGCGCGCCACTGGCCTCTCCCAGGCCACCGGGGCGAAGCAGGACCGCGACCGACTCCCGCGTGTTGGTCTCGTCCAAGCGGTACCGGGGCCGGAGGACCAGCTTGACCGGGCCACCGTTCTCGGTGATCTGCTCGAGCGAGTGGCATTCGAGGCAGCTGTCCTTGACGGATGGCAGGTCGGCGTGGTCGGGGGGCGGGATGGGCGTCGGGAACTGCCCGGTCAGGACGCCGATCAGCTGTTTGGTGCCGTTTGCCTTCGCCTTGATGAAGCCAGCAGCGCCCGGCTCGACGTGGCACTCGGCGCACGCGACCTCCTTGTGAGGGGACATGGCGTACGCCTTGAGCTCCGGATCCATGGTGTGGCACATGCCGCAGAAGCTGGGGGTCTCGGAGAAGTGGATGGCCGTGACCCCACCGACGGCGGCAACTGCACCGAACCCTGCGAAGAGAACAAACAGGACGAACACGCCACGGCGGCTTCGCCACGGCGGATGCGGGATCTTGCCGAGCAGCCGACCCAGTGGAGCGAACAAGGCACGGGTGCGCCGGAACCGGCGCCGGACCGGACGGACGCCTTCCTCGACCTCAGTCGAATGGGTCGACTCGGTCGATGCTGTGGGCTCGATCGGCTCCGTCATCAGCTGATCGCCGTCAGGGCAGCGTCCATCTGCTCAGGACTCTGGCCACCTGTCTTGATCGACCGCAGGATGCCGGAGGAGTCGATGAAGAAGTGGGCCGGGATCCCGTAGACCCGGTACGCCGATGCGATGCGCGTGTCCGGGTCCGCGATCTGGGGGTAGGTCAGCCCAACGCGAGTGGCGTAGTCGCGCACTGCCGCGGAGTCCTCCGAGATGGAGATCGCCAGCACGACGACACCCTTCGCTGAGAACTTCTGGTACGCGGCTTCGATGTCCGGCGCCTCTGCCACGCACGCCGCGCACCAGCTGGCTCCAAACGTCAGCCACACCGGGTGTCCCTTGTACGAGCTCAGCGACACTTCCTTGCCGTCCACGGTTGTCCCGGTGAAGTCCTGTGCGGGACTGCCGATCTTTGGCGCCGCTCCACCACCGGGCCCCGACAGCTCGACGGCGGTGGTGCCCGACGCGGCCGCCGTCGGGCGGTCAATCAGGTAGGCGCCCACAATGACGACGGCTGCGGTCACCGCAAGGACGAGCAGGGTGCCGAGCCGGCTCTCGCGGATACGCTGCTGCCAGCCCTTTGGCCTGCTGACCGTCGTTACTTCACTCATTGTGGTGTCTCAATCCCGTCTGTGTGCTTGACGTCTTGGGGTGCTGTCTACTTCGCGTAGCTGTGCAGGCCGCCGAAGAAGAGGTTGCCGAAGAAGGTGAGCAGCACGGAGGCGAACCCCGCCACCAGCAGCCACGCCGCCCGACGTCCAACCCAACCGCGGGCCACCCTGGCGTGGAGGTAGGCGCCGTAGACGAGCCAGGTGAGCAGCGATGCCGTCTCCTTGGGGTCCCAGCTCCAGTAGGTGCCCCACGCGATCTGCGCCCAGACCGCGCCCAGGACGACGACCAGGGTGAGCAGCGGGAAGCCGATGATGACTGCGCGGTATCCCAGCTCGTCCAGGACTGCGGGCTTGGGCAGTCCGCGCCGGCCCTCTTCGGGCTGAATCAGGTAGAGGCAGGCCGCGGCGAAGGAGACCGAGAACGCGCCGTAGGCGATGATCGCCACGGCGACGTGGATGGTCAGCAGGAGGTTGTTCTGCAGAGCCGGTACCAGCGGGTTGGCCGTGGCGCCGACCGACAGGGCGTAGAGCAGAAGCCCTGTGGTGAGCGGAAGGATCAGCAGGGCGATGGTGCGCACGTGGTAGCGGTGCTCGAAGTACACGTACGCGGCGATCATGCCCCAGCCGAAGGAGACGGAGAACTCGTACTGGTTGGAGAACGGCCCGTGACCGACCGCGATCGTCCGGAAGACCAGGCAGGCGGTGAGGAACACCAGGGCAAGCCGGGTGAAGTTGGTGCCGTAGAGCGCCAGAGCCCGTGGCCGTGAGGTGACAACCGGGGCCACCGTCGCGCCGTCGCCAAGGTCAGTGTCCACGCCGTCGTCTACGCCGCCCCGAGCGCCCACGCCGGCGCGGACCAAGGCCGGCGCCTGACGAACGGACTTCTTGAGCGTCAGCGCCAGGACGTAGCAAGCCAGGGCCAGGACGACCAGCATGAGGCTGGCGATCAGGCTGTATTGCGAATACTTAAGCATCGTTCTGCCCTACTTCTTGTGTGGTGCTCGACGGGGTACCGGCGAGCTGTATGTCGGTGACGAGCTGGTGGAACTGTGGCTCGAACGCCAGGTCACGCTTCATGGTGGAAGCGCAGAGGATCTCGGTGCCGCCAGATGCCTTGCGGATCCGCACCCACATGCGACGGTGCGGGAAGAAGAAGACGAGGAAGAGTCCGAGCACGAGCAGCGTCGAACCAACCCATACCCACATCGCTCCCGGGTCGCGGGCCACGATCAGCCCCGTGTACTGACGAGTGCGCTCGAAGGTGTAGCTCACGCCGGCGATCGTCGACGGTTTGCCCTGGTCCACGACCTGGGTCGCGATGGGCGCGTCCTTCCCGTCCTGGTGGATCTCGAGCTCGACCTGCCCGGCCTTGATGTTCGGGTCAGGCTCACCGGAGGCAGCCACGATGACGTACACGCTCAGCCCGGCGGCCTTCATGTCGATCTGGCCGATGCTGTGCTTGCCGTCGTCGGACTGCCACTGCAGCGCAGCGGCATCGTTGTAGAGAGTCTTTCCGGCGGCGTCCGTGATCTTCATCGCCGCAGCGGTGCCGAAGAACGACTGGTAGAACGAGACGCCGTCCCACGTCAGGGGGTGGTTGACCCGCACGCTCTGCCTGTCGACCTGCGCGCCGTTCTTGTATACGACGAGGTCGCTCACGTAGTCACTCGGGGAGCCGTCCGGATAGTAGGCGTCGTTGAAGGACTTTGCCTCGACCGTCAGCCCGGTCCCGTGACCGACCTGGACTTTGGAGCCCACCGGAGCGACGAACTGGGTGTCCTTGAAGCCCGTCGTCGCGCTGAGGAAGAAACCCAGGAGGATGATGACGAAGCTGAGGTGGGCCACGACGGTTCCGAAGGGGCCCCAGCGGAAGCGGTCGGCATACAGGTTGAGGCCGTTGTCGTCCGGGTCGGTGATCGTCCGGAAGCGGTGGGACTTCAGGACCTCGCGTACGTCGTCCATCGCGGTGTCCGGCCCGGTCGGCACGAGGATGTTGGCTCTCAGAGCCGCATGCGTGAAGAACGTCTCGCCCATGCGCGTGCGCGGGTGGAAGGCGATCTTCCACAGGCGCGGCGCCCGGTTGACCGAGCAGGCAAGGACGCTCGTGGTCAGCAATACGGTGATCGCTTTGAACCAGATTGACGTGAATACGGAGAAGAAGCCGAGCCGGTCAAAGACGGGCGTCCAGCCGCCGTACTTGGAATGGATCGAGGCGACCCAGCTCGTGTAGGCGGCCGGGTCGGCGGTCATCCCTGCCGGCGCCTGGACCAGCAGCGTGCCGATCAGTGACAGCAGTCCCAGCCCGAGGATCAGGACAAGCCCGGTGCGCATCGAGATGAAGAACCGCCAGAGCCGGTCCAGAACGTCCGAGGCTGCGACGGAGCCGCCACCGTCGAGATCGTCGAGGCCGTCGAGCGACTCGCGATCACCTGACTCGGTGGAGCGGGTGCGGACGTCTTGGCTCATGTGAACTCTTTCTCAGATACCGAAGTTGGGCAGGGCGCCGGACAGTTTGATGAACAGGTTCGTGATCATCAGGAAGCCGACCAGGATGAGCATCGCGCCGGTCACGAGCGAGACCGCGGCCTCGTGCTTGCGGAAC
>DATCNE010000030.1:0-2861 GCA_036565395.1 Dermatophilaceae bacterium | reverse complement strand
AGGTTCGAGAATCGCGTTCTGGGCACGGACCTCAGCGAGTTCCACTCGGGGTATCGCGCCTACGCGACGCGGGTCCTGCGGGAGATCCCGTTCGAGGCCAACAGCGACGGATTCGACTTCGACACCCAGATCATCGCCCAGATCCTGCATGTGAAGGGACGGATCGAGGAGATCCCGATCCCGACGTACTACGGGGACGAGATCTGCTACGTCAACGGGGTGAGCTACGCCCGCGACGTGGTGCACGACGTCCTGGAGTACCAGCTGGCAGTGCGCGGCTTCGGAACCTGCGAGTGGGTTCCCAAACCGGATGAGTATGCCTTCAAGGAGGGCGACGGATCGTCACATGCGGCCATCCTGAACATGCTGTCGAGCCTGCCCACGTCACGCATCCTCGACCTCGGCTGCTCAGGCGGCCTGCTCGCCGAGAAGATGCGTCAGGCCGGTCACTACGTCGTCGGCGTCGACTCCATCGAGGTCCCGGGCGTCCGCAGTCGCACCGATGAGTTCTATACCGGCAACCTGGACAGCGGGATCCCCGAGGCCGCCGGGGTCGGGTTCGACGTCGTGATCGCCGGAGACGTGATCGAGCACCTCGCCAAACCCCTCGACGCCCTGCGCGCGATTGACGCCGTACTGCGGCCGGGCGGTCAGCTGCTCCTGTCGGTGCCGAACTTCGGCCACTGGTACCCGCGCCTGAGGGTGGCGTTCGGTGTCTTCGGCTACGACCGGCGCGGAATCCTTGATGACACCCACCTCCGCTTCTTCACGCGCTCGACGTTGCGACGCCTGGTGCGTACGGCGGGGTTCGACGTGCTGCAGGAGTCGGCGACCGGACTGCCGCTGGGCACGGTCTCCCGGGGTGGCGGGCGAGGGTCGGCCATCCGGCGCATCGACCAGTCGCTCGTCCGGCTTCGGCCGACGCTGTTCGGGTATCAGCACGTGCTTCGCCTGACGCCGCACGCCGAGGAGACCATCCACTCGGATCATCTGGAATTTCGAGCCAGAGAGGATGCCGTCAGCCATGGGCCCTCTGCATGACACCGTGGAAGAACAGGCTTTTGACACTTCTGACTCACCAAGGAAAGGATCGACCATGAGCCTCGCCAGCCTTGCCGTGCTTCTGGTCGCCGTCGCGCTCGCCGCGGTTGCCCAGCTGGTGCTGAAGCACGGTATGACGCTCGCCCAGAACCGGGTGGAGGCTTCCGGCGGGTCGCTGGCCATCGCCGCCGCCACGTCGCCATGGGTTGTCGGCGGGCTCGCGATCTTCGGCGTCTCAGCCGTGGCCTGGATGCTCACCCTGTCCCGGGTTCCGCTCAGCCTCGCCTACCCGTTCAACGCGCTCGGCTACGTCGGGATCCTGACCGCCAGCGTGGTATTCCTGCACGAACGCACCAACGTGTGGACATGGGTGGGCACCTTGCTAGTGGCCGGAGGACTCGTGCTGGTCGTGACGATGACGCCTAGATCGTCCTGACTGAGGGTTGGCGCTGTGGCATGGGGGCAGTAGTAGGGTTTGCACGCTTTCAGGGACAGTAAGCCGGGACGGTGATGGCCCAGCGATTTTCCGGATGAGGAGCCGAACGTGACGATCACACCCCGATCCCGCCGCAGCCCCGCGCGACGTGCGGCCGCTCGGGTGTTGCCACCGAGCGTGAAGCGGGTGCTGCATCGGATGCTCGACGCCACCCGCGCCGTCATCGGGGCAGCGTCTCCTCGGCACCGCACCACCCGCGCGATGTTGGTCCGAGGCGGGGTGCGTCTGCCGCCGATCAACATGACCGCACACATCCCTCGCGACCATGCCCGCCAGGTGGGCTCGCAGTACTACATCAAGGAGGCCATGCAGGTCACCCCGCCCGCGCGCGTGGTGATGGACCTTGGCTGTGGCGACGGATCATCGGCCGCGCTGTTCAGGTCCGAGCAGCCAGGGGTGCGCTGGGTTGGCGTCGACATCACCGAGTCTGGGACGGTCCGGGACGTCCACGCCGAAAGCGTCGTCATCTTTGACGGTCTCCGTCTGCCGTTTGCCAACAACTCAATCGAACTTGTCTACACGAACCAGGTGTTTGAACATGTTCGTCATCCACAAGCGCTGTTGCTCGAGATCCAGCGGGTGCTCATGCCTGGCGGGGTCTTCATCGGCAGCGTCTCGCAGCTCGAGCCTTATCACGCGTACAGCCTCTGGGGTGGTTACACGCTCTACGGGTGGGCGACCTTGTGCAGGGACGCCGGGTTGATTCTGGAGGAGGCGCGCCCGAGCATCGACGCTGTCGCCCTGCTCACCAGGCAGTACGAAGGTGCCCCGCCCGAGCATGCGCGGTGGTGGCAGCTCTCGCCGCTCAACGTCGAGATCGACGAGTGGGCAGCCGAAACTGGTGCGTCTGTCCTCGCCGTCAACGCGAGGAAGCTCCAGTTCTGCGGTCAGTTCGCCTTCCGGGTTCGCAGACCGCCAACCTGAAAGCCATTCGTTGCCTCAATATGGTGACGGACGGTGCTCGAGTGGCTACTGTTACTGAACCGATGTCCATCACGGGCGGACTGGCGGGCATGTCTCGTCGCCTGCCGGACCCCTCACCGGAGCCAACCATGCGTCGTCGACACCTGCTCTCCTTCGCGCTCGCCCTAGCCATCGTTCCATCGGGTCTGGCGCTCCCTGTCGTGACATTCCCGACGGCCTCTGCACATCCGGTGGCACCCAGAATCCACCATGCTCTCGTGCACGGTGTGGACGCGAACGCACGTGCCGGGGCCCCACTGGCGCGGACGAAAGACGGTCGCGCCGCCCGCGCCGTGGTGCTGAGTGCGCCCATGGCGGCGAGCTCATTCTCAACCATCGGCGTCACATGGCGCGCCGGGAC
>DATCNE010000029.1:0-7616 GCA_036565395.1 Dermatophilaceae bacterium | reverse complement strand
GCCGCGCTCATAGGCTCCCCACCGCTGGTCCTGCTCGACGAGCCCGCGGCCAGCCTCGACGAGGAGCACAGCGCCTCGTTGTGGGAGACGATGAAGGCGCTCCGGGCGGCTGGAGGCACTGCGCTCATCGCCATGCCGCTGATGGTGACCAGTCTGTTGCGCCACGACCTGGCCACCGTCGCTGACCGGGCTGTGCTGCTCGATCGGGGGCGGGTGGTTCACGATGGCTCGGTCGACTCCCTTCGGCCGACGCCGGCCTTGGGCAGTTCTCGTCCTCTGTCATCTGCGGCCGATTCTCCCCCGATGTCAGCTGAGGGCGCTCAGCACCTGTTGTCAGTGGGCTCGCGATGAGTCTTCGCGCAGTGTTCGCCGTTGCCGGATGGGAGTTCCGGCTTGCTGTCCGAGGCCGCCTCGTCATGGGGACCGCCCTGACCTTCACTGTCGTCTGCGTGGTGGCCACCCTGCTCGGGCTGCGCTCGCTGAGCGACCTCGGACTGGCTGGGGTCGGGCCGGGGACGGCCGCGCTGATCAACCTCGCCATCCTCTTTCCGCCACTCATGGGGATGATGCTCGGAGCCAACAGCCTGTCATCGGCGCGTGAACGAGGCCTCCTTCCGCTCATGCTTGTCCAACCACTTTCCCGACTCGACCATGTGGCCGGTGTCATCCTCGGACTGGTCGGCGCTGTGTGGCTGACCATCGGCTTCGGCTTCGGTGCCTCCGCGCTCCTGCTCGCCGGCGTTGCCGGGACGGCCGATGTCGGAGGTCTGCTCGCCATCGTGGCTTCGGCTCTCGGTGTGGCCGTCGTCGCTGTTGCGCTCGGCGTCGCAGTCTCTGCGCTTGCGGGGAGCCGCCTGCAGGCCCTTGGCCTGTCCATGGGCCTGTGGTTCCTCTTCGCCTTTGCCATCGACCTAGTCCTGGCAGGCGTGGCGGCGAGTGTTCATCTTGGCCCATTGGGACTGTTCGTCGGCGTCCTGCTGAACCCGCTCGAGGCTGGACGCGTGTTGATGGTCCTGGCGTCCGGCGGCGACGCGCTGACCCTTGGGCCGTTTGGCGCGTACTTGAACGTCACGGTCGGCGCCGCTGGCGCGACTCTGGCCGTCTGCGCGTCCCTGGCGACCTGGACGGGGTTGTCCGTGTTGGCGGCATGGGCGGGGGTAACCCGTCTTGAGCCGTAACCCGTAATCCGCGTGACCGAGAAGTGAACTGAGAATGAGCGCAAGGGAGAACGACATGCAGCCCCCCACAACGCACCCCCAGATTCCGGCAGGTCTTCCTCCGAAGATCGCCGCCGAGGTGAGCAAGGTGCTTTCCCGACGCAACCTCCTCGGGACGTTGGGTGTCGTCGCGGCGGGCGGCGCGCTGACCATGGTCAGCTACAAGGAGGAGGCGCAGGCGACGACCACGCATCACGGCACTGCCATGTCGCACGGGACAACGGCCCCGAAGGAGCCAACGGCTCCCAAACACGCTTGGTGCATGGTCATCGACCTGCGCACCTGCGACGGGTGCAGGGGTTGCACGATGTCCTGCCAGCAGCGTCACGGGCTTCGGGAGGAGCAGACCTGGATCAAGGTCTACTCGATGCAGGACAGCTCCGGTGGAACCTTCTCGATGCCGCGGCCCTGCATGATGTGCGAGGACCCTCCCTGCCTGAAGGTCTGCCCGGTCGGGGCGACGATTCGCACCGACGAGGGGCTCGTCCTGGTCGACACCGACACCTGCGTCGGGTCACGCGCCTGCATGGCGGCGTGCCCGTACGAGGCTCGTTACTTCAACTGGACGGAACCGCTTCCGGCCAAGCGCATGGCGATGCCCAACACACCGCAGATGCCGGTGGCGAAGAAGGGCACGGTCGGAAAGTGCGTGCTCTGCGCCGACCGGCTGCCCCAGGGAGAGCTGCCTGCCTGCGTCTCGGGATGCCCCATGGGTGTCCTCTACATCGGCGACCTCGTCACCGACATTGCTGTCAACGGAGTCGGCAAGACCGTGGTGCTCTCGGAGTTCCTCCGGGACAACGACGCCGTTCGGTACAAGGAGGAGCTCGGGACCAACCCCCGCGTGTACTACATCCTTGGCCACGGCCAGAAGCTCGGAGGTCAGGCATGACCGCCGACGCGATGACCCGGGCTGGGATGACCCCGGATGCACGCGAGGCGTCACTGCGCCCGTTCGGCAAGCCCAGCCGACTCTGGTGGTCAGCCGTCGCCACTCTTGCCCTGGTGGTCCTGACCGGTATCGCCGCCTGGGTCATCCAGCTCAGGGGTGGGATGGGTGTCGCCGGTTACAGCGACCAGGCCTTCTGGGCCATCTACATCGCCGACGTCATCACCTTCATCGGCGTCAGCTACGGCGGGGCTGTGGTCTCGGCGATCCTGCGACTGACCGGCGCAACCTGGCGCGCGCCGCTGACCCGCCTGGCAGAAGGCACGGCCGTGGTCACCGTGCTCATCGGAGCCGCCCTGATCATCCCGCACATCGGCAACCCGATCCGGCTCTGGGAGCTGCTGACCCAGCCGAACCTGACCGCCCCGGTGTTCTGGGACTTCGTCGCGGTGACCACCTACACGTTCGCGTCCATCGTCTTCTTCGCCCTTCCGCTGGTGCCCGACATGGCAGCCCTGCACGAGGGCCACGCGCAACAGCTTGGTGGTCGCCGCGCGCGCCTCTATGAGACCCTCTCCCGAGGCTGGGTGGGCGCACCCCGGCAGCGGCGGGTCCTGGCCGGCGCGCTGGGCCTGGTCTCCATCATGATCATCCCCCTGGCGGTCTCCGTACATTCGGTCCTCGCGTGGGCGTTTGCCACCACCAGCCGACCCTGGTGGCACGAGAGCATCTGGGCGCCGCAGTTCGTTGTCGCTGCCCTGTACTCCGGCGTGGCCCTCGTGATCCTCGTCGTCGCCGGCTTCCGCCGCGGCTACCACCTCGAGGGGTTCATCACCGGGCGGCACTTCGTGCGACTGGGGTTCCTCCTGGCCACCCTCTCGGCCACCTACATCTACCTGACCTTCGCCGACCTGCTACCCGGCGCCTACGTCGCGGATCATGGGACGGCCGCGGTATTCGCCGAGCTGCTCGTCGGTCGCCTGGCCCCCTGGTTCTGGCTGTTCGCCGTCGTCGGAGGTCTGTTGCCGCTGCTGCTGGTGGCGCTGCCCTGGACCAGGAACGTGGCCGGCATGGTCGTCGGCCCGGCCACCTACGACACCATGACCGGCGCGTTCGGCAGATACCACTTCACCTGGGTCCCGGTCGCGATCACCCTCGCCGCGACGGCTGCGGTCCCGCTGCTGCTCATGCTGCTGTTCCGCGTCATACCACTGCTGTCCATCGACGAGATCGACGAGATCGACGAGGCCAACGAGATCCAGGAGATGGAGAAGCACCTGACCGAGCTCCCACATGCCGCGCCCCGTGAGCCGGCGGATCACGACGGCAACCTCGTCGGCGCGACGGGCACTGCCCACCGCGTTGCCGGCGGCACCGGGGTTCTGATCCTCGTCGCCATCCTGGGCATGTTCGGCGTGGGCCGGGCCGACCCTGCCACTGCCGCGACACTGCCGACCGCGTTGGTCAGTGCATCGATCAGCCCATCGACAATTGCCACCCAGAGTGCGCCCAGGATCACGATCACTGGCGTCGAGGCAGGCGGGCTGATTGAGCTCACCGCGACCCTCACCGGCCCCGACGGCCATCCCCTGGCCGATGCACCGGTCGCGTTTCTGTTCTCCACCACCGAGTTCGGGACCCCGGCTCGGCTCGTCCCACTGGGATCGATCACCACTGACAAGACCGGCATCGCCCGGCTGACACTCGGGGGTGACGCTGATCATCTGTACCGACCCACCGCCAACGGGCCGCAGGAGTTCGTCGCCACCTACGCCCCGACGCCGGAGGCGAACCCTGTCACGTCCAGCACCACGGTCAACGTTACGGTCGCCAGGTCCGCCTACCACCCGGCGCATCCCAAGGCTCTCGCCGGCGTGGGCAATGTCCTCATCGTCGCACTCTTCGCCATCGTGGCAGCCATCTGGCTCACGCTGATCGTGCAGATATGGCGCGTTCGACGAGTCTGCCGTCGCGACCGGCAGCCGACAGCCAGCCCCGCATGAGCAGCGAGCGGAGGGCTGTGTCATGACCGTTGCTCCCAAGCGCGCTGTGCGGTTGATGCACCACGACGCATCCGAGCGGCCGTTCATCGTCATCTGGGAGGTCACGCGCGCCTGCCAGCTCGCGTGCACCCACTGCCGGGCAGACGCCATCCGGACCCGAAACCCCTTCGAGCTGACCACGGACGAGGGCAAGCGGCTGCTCGATGAGCTCGCCTCGTTCGGGTCACCGCGCCCCCTGGTCGTCCTGACAGGCGGCGACCCGTTCGAGCGACCTGACCTGCCCGAGCTGGTCGCTCACGGGACGCAGGTAGGGCTGAGCATGGCCCTGTCGCCGTCGGTCACCGACCGCCTCACCCGCCCCGTCCTGGCGGAGCTCTTCGAGGCCGGAGCCAAGGCGGTCTCGCTGTCCCTTGATGGGGCGACAGCACGGAGCCATGACACCTTTCGGGGCGTCGATGGAGTCTTTGACGCCACGTTGGACGCGGCCCGCACCATCCGCGACATCGGCTTCCGTCTGCAGATCAACACGACCGTCACCAAGGGCAACGTCCTCGAGCTGCCACAGATGCTTCGGTCCGTGCTGGACCTGGGTGCGGCCCTGTGGAGTGTGTTCTTCCTGATACCGACCGGGCGCGGCAAGGACCTTCAACCCCTCACCGCTGCCGAGGAGGAGGAGGTCCTGCATTGGCTGCACGACGTCTCGGATCTGGTTGCCATCAAGACCACCGAGGCGCCCCACTACCGGCGGATCGCCATACAGCGTGCTGGCGTGAAAGCCTTTGGTGCCAACGCAATCGACGACATGTTCCCCGTGGGCCCACTCCGCTCCCAGCTGCGCAGCGACACCGCAGATCTGCTCGCCCGGCGCGAGCCGAGGCGTCGGCGTCCACGACCACCGATCGACGTCAACTCCGGTCGGGGCTTCGCATTCGTGGACCACGTCGGGGTGGTGTATCCCAGCGGGTTCCTGCCCACCGCCGTTGGCTCAGTGCGGGACCAGTCGTTCCCCGAGATCTACCGCGGCTCGTGGCTGCTGCAGGAGCTGCGCAACCCGGATGGCTTTGGCGGCAGATGCGGGCAGTGTGAGTTTCGGGCTGTGTGCGGAGGCTCGCGTTCACACGCCTATGCCACGACTGGGGACCCACTTGCCGAGGACCCGAGCTGCATCTACCAACCCGTTCCTGGCCGTGAGCTCGATCTCACGGGCGAAATGGCCTGATGTAATTTTCACGCCTTTGTTGTGGTAAAAACATCGAAGCCCATCCAGACGGTTGTACGCCAGGCGGAGAACGAGCTGCCACGAGCGTGCCGCACCCAGGAGGTAAGACGTGTCACAAGTGAGCACCAGCAAGGGTTCTACGGACGGCAGGCGCCCGATGATGGTGTCGCGGACCTGGGTGCAGGCCGCTGCCCTTGTGATCCTGTTCGGCTTCACCGTGCTCGGCTTCCTGGCCTTCCGCACCTACGAAAGCGGGCCGCCGATCGCCGACCGGGTGGTGAGCAACGGCCAGGTGCTGTTCACCGGTGACGACGTCACCCAAGGGCAGAAGCTCTTTCTGCACAACGGTTTGATGGAGTACGGCTCGATCTTCGGGCACGGTGCATACCTCGGCCCGGACTTCATGGCCGACTACCTGCACCGCAGCGCCGAGATCGTCACCCGCGAGTATGGCGGGAACGCCTCGAGCACCGCGGAGAAGCGGGTGATCGAGGACTTCAAGACCAACCGGTACGACGAGGCGTCGCGGACCCTGACCTACTCGGCCGCGCAGGGGGTGGCCTTCAAGGAGCTGGTCGGCTACTACGGCAACTACTTCGGTGCCACGTCCGACAAGAAGGGCCTGCGGCCGGACGCCATCACCGACCCGACCCAGATCCGCCAGCTCACCGCCTTCTTCTCCTGGAGTGCATGGGCAGGCTCGGCCCTGCGGCCGGACAAGAACTACAGCTACACCAACTCATGGCCTCCGGAGCCGTTGGTGGGCAACAAGCCCCCGGCCAACGTGCTGGTGTGGAGCGTGCTCTCACTGATCGCCCTCCTGGCCGGTATCGGCGCACTGTTCGCGGCCTTCGGCCGCTGGGGCGACCGGTTCGGCTGGAAGGGCCGGCAGGCCGATACCATCTCGTTCCGCCCGCCCGGCGACGTGGTCCTCACGCCGGCGCAGCGCGCGTGCGCCTACTTCTTCCTGGTCGTCGGTCTGCTCTTCTTCATCCAGGTCATGGTCGGCGCCGCGAGTGAGCACTACCGCGCCGACATCACCAGCTTCTTCGGCTTCGACCTCGCCCACTGGCTGCCCTACAACCTCGTGCGCACCTGGCACGTCCAGCTGTCGATCTTCTGGACTGCAACATCATTCCTCGCAGCCGGCATCTTCTTGACGCCCATGATCGCGGGACGGGAGCCGCGCCGGCAGCACTGGCTCGCCTACGGCCTGCTCGGTGCGCTCGCGGTCGTCGTGTTCGGCAGCATGGCCGGGGAGTACCTCGACATCCACGGACTTCTGTCCAGGACCTTCGGCGCCTTCGGCATGCAGGGCTGGGAGTACATCGACCTCGGCCGGTTCTGGCAGATCCTGCTCACCGTCGGCCTGTTCATCTGGGTCATCATCCTGTTCCGCGGGCTGCGGAGCCGGCTTCGGGTGGAGTCGCGCGGCAACATGCCGTGGATCTTCTTCTTCACCGCGCTCGCCATCCCGGCGTTCTACGCGGTGGGGTTGCTGACCAGCTCGGACCAGAGCTTCACCATCGCCGATTTCTGGCGGTTCATGGTCGTGCACCTGTGGGTCGAGGACTTCCTGGAGATCTTCACCACCGTCCTGGTGGCCTACATCTTCGTGATGCTCGGTGTTGTGCGTGAGCGCGTCGCACTCACCGTGATCTTCCTTGACATCCTGCTGTACTCAGCCGGCGGGGTCATCGGCACCATGCACCACCTCTACTTCTCCGGCAGCGCCGCCGAGACCATGGCCCTGGGCGCGTTCTTCTCGGCCATGGAAGTGATCCCGCTGACGTTCCTCACCGTCGAGGCGTGGTCGTTCCTGCAGCTCGGAGCCCGCCAGGAGTCCAAGTCCGCAACGCCGTTCCCGCACCGCTGGGCGGTGATGTTCCTCGTCGCCGTCGGCTTCTGGAACTTCCTCGGGGCCGACATCTTCGGCTTCCTGGTCAACCTGCCGATCGTGTCGTACTACGAGATCGGCACAGCGCTGACGGCCAACCATGCGCACGCGGCGATGATGGGTGTCTACGGAATGCTCGCGATGGGGCTGGCCCTGTTCTGCCTGCGCTACCTCATCCCCACCGAGCGCTGGTCGGACCGGCTGGCCAAGATCTCGTTCTGGTCGGCCAACCTCGGCCTCGCCTGGATGTCGTTCGCGACGCTGCTCCCGCTCGGCATCCTGCAGCTCTACGCATCGGTCAACGACGGCTACTTCGCCGCGCGGCAGCTGGAGTTCATCACCAACCCGACCAACAGCATCTTCGAGTGGATGCGCCTCCCCGGTGATGTGC
>DATCNE010000028.1:0-18944 GCA_036565395.1 Dermatophilaceae bacterium | reverse complement strand
AATCGTTACCGACCGGTTACTTACCCCTGATTCGTTCCTTGAGCCGTGCCCAACGCGAGGACAGGGTCTGCTCGAAACCCCGGTCGGTGGGCCGGTAGTAGTCGGTGTCCACCAGCAGGTCGTCGGGAAGGTACTGCTGGGTAACAACGCCCGCCGGGTCGTCGTGCGCGTACCTGTACCCCTCGCCGTGTCCGAGTCGGGTGGCGCCGGCGTAGCCGCTCCCCCGCAGGTGAACCGGCACGGGGCCACCCTTGCCGGCCCGGATGTCTGCGATCGCCGCGTTGATGCCGAGATAGCTGGAGTTCGACTTGGGTGCGATCGCGTTGTGCACGACAGCCTGGGCCAGGATGATCCGTGCTTCGGGCATGCCGATCTGCGCGACCGCGTGCATCGCGGCGACAGCGGTCTGTAGGGCCGTTGGGTCGGCCATCCCGACGTCCTCACTGGCCGCGATGACGATCCGCCGGGCGATGAAGCGCGGGTCCTCCCCTGCCTCCAGCATCCGCGCCAGGTAGTGCAACGAGGCGTCGACATCACTGCCCCGCATCGACTTGATCAGCGCGCTGGCGACGTCGTAGTGCTGGTCGCCGGCCCGGTCATAGCGGACCGCGGCGTGGGCTACGGCCTGCTCGACCTGGGACAACGAGATCGAGATTGCGTCGTCACTGACGCGTCCCGCCGGCTGTGCGTCCAGGGCAACACCTGCTGCGGCTTCCAGGGAGGTAAGCACACGGCGCGCGTCCCCACCCGCCATCCGTATGACGTGTTGTCTTGCCTCAGGCTCGAGGCTGAAAACCCCTGCCAATCCACGCTGTTCGACCAACGCGGAGGTGATGACAGCATCAAGCTCGTCATCAGACAGCGGCACGAGAGTGATCAGCATGGACCTCGACAACAGCGGCGCGATGACGCTGAAGGACGGGTTCTCCGTGGTCGCTGCGACCAGGACCACGAGACGGTTCTCCACCCCTGCCAACAATGCGTCCTGCTGCGCTTTGGTGAATCGATGGATCTCGTCGAGAAAGAGGACCGTCTGGCGGTCATACATGGACTGCTCCCGAGCGGCCGCCTCCATGACGGCCCGGACGTCCTTGACGCCAGCCGTAACGGCTGACAGCTCCACGAACCGACGTCCGGCAGCGTTGGCAACCAGATGCGCCAATGTCGTCTTGCCCGTCCCCGGCGGTCCCCAGATGATCGCCGACAGCGGGCCGGCTGCGCCCGCGTGCCCTTCGATCAACCGACGCAACGGGCTTCCGGCACGCAGGACCTCTGCCTGCCCCCGGACCTCGTCGAGAGTGCGGGGGCGCATCCGGACTGCCAGGGGCGGCATCGAGGACGCGCTGGCATCCGGGCCAGCCGAGGGGTCACGGGAAGAGACCGCGAAAAGGTCGTCGTCGGCGCCGGTGGTCACGCTTGGCAGGCTATCTCTCCAGGCCTGTCGCGCCACCAGCCGCCACGTCCCCAACCGTCAGGGTTTGACCTCGACCGGAGCTTCGGGCGTGGCGTCGACCCCGGCCTCTTTGCGTTGTGCCGCCGTGATCGGGGCGGGCGCAGACGTCAGGGGGTCGAAGCCACCGCCGGACTTCGGGAAGGCGATGACGTCGCGGATCGAGTCCGTGCCTGAGAGCAGGGAACAGATGCGGTCCCAGCCAAATGCGATGCCACCGTGTGGTGGCGCGCCAAAGGCGAAGGCATCCAGCAGGAAGCCGAACTTCTCCTGCGACTCGGCCTCGGACAGACCCATGATCTTGAAGACGCGCTCCTGGATCTCCCTGCGGTGGATACGGATCGAGCCGCCACCGATCTCGTTGCCGTTGCACACCATGTCGTAGGCGTAGGCAAGCGCCGACCCCGGGTCGGTGTCAAAGGTGTCCATGAACTCGGCCTTGGGTGAGGTGAACGCGTGGTGGACAGCGGTCCAGGCTCCCGAGCCCACCGCTACGTCACCTGAGGCCTCGGCCTCGCTGGTCGGCTCGAACAGCGGCGCGTCCAGAACCCAGAGGAACGACCATTCGTTCTCGTCGATCAGCTCGCACCGCTTGCCGATCTCCAACCGGGCCGCGCCCAGGAGCCCACGTGAGTTCTTGGCCGGGCCGGCCGCGAAGAAGATGCAGTCGCCGTTGCTGGCGCCAACGTGCTTGGCCAGACCCTCGCGCTCACTCTGCGTCAGGTTCTTGGCGACGGGGCCTCCGAGCTCGCCGTCCTCACCGACGAGGACATAGGCCAGGCCTTTGGCCCCACGTTGCTTGGCGAACTCCTGCCAGCCGTCGAGCTGCTTGCGCGGCTGGGATGCGCCGCCGGGCATGACGACCGCTCCCACATATGGCGCCTGGAACACGCGGAAGGTGGTCTCCTTGAAGAACTCCGTGCAGTCGGTGAGCTGCTGGCCGAAGCGCAGGTCCGGCTTGTCCGTGCCGTAGGTGGCCATGGCGTCCGTGTAGGTCATCCGCACCATGGGTGTGGAGATCTCGTGACCGATGAGCTTCCACACCGCGGTCGCGATGGCCTCTCCGAGCTCGAGGATGTCGTCCTGCTCGATGAAGCTCATCTCTATGTCGAGCTGGGTGAACTCCGGCTGGCGGTCGGCACGGAAGTCCTCGTCGCGATAGCAGCGTGCAATCTGGTAGTAACGCTCCATGCCGGCGACCATGAGCAGCTGTTTGAAGAGCTGCGGGCTCTGGGGCAGGGCGTACCAGGAGCCGGGCCGCAGACGAGCCGGCACCAGGAAGTCGCGGGCACCCTCAGGGGTCGAGCGGGTCAGGGTGGGCGTCTCGATCTCGACGAAGTCCCGTTCGGCCAGGACAGCTCGCGCAGCCTGGTTCACCTTGCTCCGCAGCCGAATCGCCGCTGCCGGACCGGGCCGGCGGAGGTCGAGGTAGCGGTGCTTGAGCCGGGCCTCTTCGCCGACGGTGACGCGCTCGTCGATCTGGAACGGCAGAGGGGCAGCCGGGCTCAGGACCTCAAGATCGGTCGCCACCACCTCGATCTCACCCGTGGGCAGATCGGTGTTGGCGTTGCCCTCCGGGCGCATCCGCACCTCGCCGGTGACCTTGACGCAGTACTCGTTGCGCAGGTCGTGCGCCCCGCCCTGGGCGAGGATCTCGTCGCGTACGACCACCTGCGCCACCCCCGACGCGTCACGCAGGTCAAGAAAGGCAACGCCCCCGTGATCGCGGCGTCGGGCAACCCACCCGGTCAGGGTGACGGTCTGCGAAGCGTGGTCGGCGCGCAAGGTGCCGGCCTCGTGAGTGCGAAGCACGGTGAAGTCCCTAGTTTCGGTGAGTCAATGGCTAGTTGTGGATCCTGCGCCTGATCCTCGAGGGCAGCACCCGACATCTTACGGAGCGACGATCAGCGGTATGCCGGGTGCTCCGGCCAGGGATCGTCGTGAGGTCGTAGTGTGGCCCAGTTGCGAGCCCGTGACGCGTGTGCCGTCAGGATTCCGATCACCGCGCCGGAGTTGTGCAGCTGGCCATGCAAAACGGCCTCGTGCGCCTCATCCAGATCGACCCAGCCGACCGGCATGCCGTGTTCCTCGGCCTCGCGAATGAACAGCTCATGGTGGTGGACGTCGACGAGCTCCCGGGCCAGGAAGATGCGAAGCGCTTCGGAGTTGCCTCCCGGAGAGCTGAAATAGTCGATGAGGACGTCCCAACGACTGGCGATGAGGTCAGCCTCCTCGTGCAGCTCGCGTGCCGCGCAGAGCCACGGTTGCTCCCCTGCGATGTCGAGCAACCCCGCCGGCAGCTCCCACTCGAACGAACCGACCGGGTGGCGGTACTGCTGGATGAGCAGCACCTGATCGCGGCCATCGGCCTCGCGAAGGGCAACGATCGACACAGCACCAGGGTGGTCGACGTACTCGCGGGTGACCTGGCCGGCGTCACCGAGGTCGATGACGTCGCGCCGGACGTCCCAGACCATTCCGTCGAATACGAGCGCCGTGTCGGAGACGGGGCGCCGGTCGAGCCGGTCAGCCAGATCTGCGCCACGGAGCACAGGGGCGTCCAGACTCATTGCACCGCAACGGTTTCGGTGCCCCTGGGCCTCTCGACCTCGACCAGACGTGATGCCCTGTGGGAGTTGATTGCGGCCTCGACCAACCCGGCGAAGAGCGGATGCGCGCGATCCGGCCGGGACTTGAACTCCGGGTGGGCCTGGGTCGAGACGTAGTACGGGTGCACATCGGCCGGCAGCTCGACGAACTCCACCAGGCTGCCGTCGGGCGAGGTGCCCGAGAAGCACAGCCCGGCTTCCTCGAGCTGGTCCCGGTAGGCGTTGTTGACCTCGTAGCGGTGGCGGTGGCGTTCGTTCACGAGCGTGGATCCGTAGGCTTCGGCGATGACCGAGCCTTCGACCAGCTTGGCTGGGTAGGTTCCGAGCCGCATGGTCCCGCCCAGGTCTCCGGCGCCCTCGACGAAGGCCTTCTGCTCCTCCATCGTGGCGATCACCGGATGGGTGGTCTGCGGGTCGAACTCGGTGGAGGAGGCATCTGCGATGCCAACGACGTTGCGGGCGTACTCGATCACCATGCACTGCAGGCCCAGACAAAGGCCCAGCGCCGGTACCTGTCTGACGCGAGCCCACTTCAGCGCCCCGAACATGCCCTCGATGCCGCGAATACCGAAGCCACCCGGGACAACGATCGCGTCCACGCCGCCAAGTGCTTTCTGGGCACCGGCATCGGTCTCGCACTCATCGCTGGCGACCCAGCGGATCGAGACCTTGGCGTCATGGTGAAAACCGCCGGCACGCAAGGCTTCGGTGACCGACAGGTAAGCGTCAGGCAGGTCGACATACTTGCCGACCAGAGCGATCTCGACGGCGTGCTCGGGGTTGTGGACCCGGCGCAGGAGCTCGTCCCATTCGCGCCAGTCAACGTCGCGGAAGGGCAGGCCGAGGCGCCTGACGACATAGGCATCGAGTCCCTCGGAGTGCAGCACCTTGGGAATGTCGTAGATGCTCGGCGCGTCGACAGCCGCGACGCACGCTTCCATGTCGACGTCGCACATGAGCGAGATCTTGCGCTTGACGCTCAGGGGGATCTCGCGGTCGGCCCGCAGCACGATGGCGTCCGGCTGGATACCGACCTGTCGCAAGGCCGCCACCGAGTGCTGGGTCGGTTTTGTCTTCAGCTCACCGCTGGGCGCAAGGTATGGCACCAGCGAGATGTGCAGGAAGAAGACGTTGTCGCGGCCCTCGTCGTGGCGGACCTGGCGCGCAGCCTCCAGGAAGGGCAGCGACTCGATGTCGCCGACGGTGCCGCCGATCTCGGTGATGATGATGTCCGGGCGGTCCTTGACAGCCACACGGGCCTGGTCGCGCATCCGCGACTTGATCTCGTTGGTGATGTGCGGGATCACCTGCACCGTGTCCCCGAGGTACTCCCCGCGACGCTCTTTGGCGATCACCTGGCTGTAGATCTGGCCCGTCGTGACGTTGGCCGAACCGACCAGTGGGACGTCCAGGAAGCGCTCGTAGTGGCCGATGTCCAGGTCGGCCTCGGCGCCGTCATCAGTGACGAAGACCTCCCCATGCTGGAACGGGTTCATCGTCCCAGGATCCACATTGAGGTAGGGGTCGAGCTTCTGCATCGTCACCCGAAGACCGCGCGCACGCAGCAGATGTCCGAGGCTGGAAGCCGTCAGGCCCTTGCCGAGCGAAGAGGCAACGCCTCCGGTTACGAAGATATGTTTCGTCTGCTTCACCACGGGCTTTGACTCTACGTCATCAAGAGCGTCTCGGCGTACCGCTCGAGCCACCGTGTCGCCGTGTCGCGCCCGTCCGGCAGTGCCGTGGCGACCTGTCGACCCCGCAGAGCGAGATCAGCGCGCAGGCCGGGGTCGCTCAGGACGCGGTCGGTCGCCTCCGCGATCGCATCTGGATCGCCCGGAATGACGAGTAGTCCGGTCCCTGCGACCAAGTCGTGCAGGCCGCCGACGTCGGTGGCAACAACCGGTGTCCCGGCCGCCATGGCCTCTTGAACCACGAGCGCCCGGGCTTCCCACTCGCTTGGCAGGACGAATACCTCAGCCGCACGCAACCATTGGTCAGCGTCGTTGCGGGCGCCCAGAAGATGCACCGGTGCGCGCAGCGCGTGCGCCTGCGCCTGCAGCTTTGTCAACAGGTCAGGGTCTCCGTCGCCCAGGACCACCCATGTGCACTGGCTGCGCAGCCGAGACGCCGCCTCGATCAGCACCGGCAAGTTCTTCTGCGGCGCGATCCGCGAGATCGTGACGACGAGCGGTAGTGCGAGATCGACCTCCTCCAAAGCGGCGGCCGAGGAGAACAGGGTCGCCCTGATCTGTGCGCGCTTCGGCTCGTCGGCGGGCTGTTGCTCGAGCAGCTCGGGGACTCTGGGCGACGGCACCTCGGCGAGCTCGGCGCGGCCGGCCCCGAACAGGAGCGCCTCTTTCACGAGGTCGCTGCTCGCCCCGGTCACGAGATCCGCGCGATGCGCCACCCATCGTTGTGCAACCCGTTTGAGCCCCTGTCGACCGCTGCCCTCCAACACCGCATTGTGTTGGGAGACAATGAGTTTCGGTCGACTACGGTCTCGCGTGAGGGCGATTGACATAATCGACAGGGTTGCCAGCAGCGCGCCCTGGTGTCCGTGTGCGTGCACGATGTCGCTGTTCAAAGCCAGCCGTCGCAGAAGCCGGAAGTCATGCAGCGCACGGATCCACCCGGCAGACCCCGGCAACCACAGCCGCACAGGCCCCAGGTCAAAACGCTGGGCTGTGAGCGGATGGGTCACGACAATCACGTCCGTGCCGCGGTCCCTCAGATCCGCACTGAGCTGAGCGACGTGGGTTCCGATGCCACCGGTGCTGCGGCCCACGACCATGACCACCCTCACCGCGCTCTCCTTCGGAGCTGGGCGCCCGCCAGTCGAGCGGACTCGCGATCACCGATCCAGATCGAGGCGGCGTACAACGTCAGCACAGCGATCGCGACCAGGACGGTCACCGTGGCTGCGGTCGCCAGACCAAGCGG
The DNA here is from genome assembly GCA_036565395.1 of Dermatophilaceae bacterium. GTDB lineage: Bacteria > Actinomycetota > Actinomycetes > Actinomycetales > Dermatophilaceae > UBA4719. The sequence continues at coordinate 11,945 of DATCNE010000028.1, read as the reverse complement.
GTGGAGGTTTCCGGCGATGCCGCGCCCCACAGCAGCTGAGAGCGCACCCGACCCGAGAGCCACCAGCGCGCTGCGAACAAGGCCATTGCCTATGTGTGGACCCCACGCCCGATGAACCGCAACCAGTAGAACGACAGCAGAGACGGTCATACCCAAGGAGCTGGCAAGCCCCAACGACTGCAACGTGTTTTGCGGTCCAGCATCACCTCGGAGCAGGGCCAGAGGCACGGCTGCGGCGATGAGCCAGCCGAGAGCTGCCGCTCCACCAGCCACGCCAGGACGACCCCTGGCGTAGAGCGCACGGGTGAACAACGCCAGCAACCCGAACCCGACCAGCCCGGGCGCGAAGGCACTCAGGGCAGCGGGTAGGGCCGCCAGCGCCTCCTGGCCGGCCGGGCTGTGACGGCCGGCATCCAAGGCGCTGAAGAACGCACCGATGGGTGGGGCGGCGGCGAACAGGACAGCGGCACCGGCGCAGGTGGCAACGGTGATCGCCCGCGCCGATGAGGACAGCGTCTGCTGCGCGCGCTCGACCGACGACTGGTTCATGCCCGTCGCCAGCGCCGACTGGTTCATGCCCGTCGCCAGCGCCGGGAATGCCGCTGTGGCAATGGGAACCGCGAGCACGGCATACGGCAGGAGATAGACGGCCTGGACGTAGGTGTAGACGTTCAGCGTGCCTGGACCACCGCGATGCTGGGACACCCAGAGGGCAACCAGCACGGCAACCTGTTGAGCGACCAGCGCCAGCAGCCCAGCACCGGCGAGGGCTCTGGCTCGTCGCGCAACTCCCTGCGGAAAGGCCAAGGTCAGATGCAGTCGTATGCCGGCGCGGTGCACCGGGATGAGCAGGGGCAGGCTCAACGCAACAACGCCGAGCGTCGTCCCGGCCGCCAACACGGTGGAGGCCTGCACAGGAAGCTGCGTCAGGTCGTTTCCTCTCCCCTGCGCCATGGCCGCATACAGCAGGTACGTCGCCATGACCACGACGCTGGACAAGAGGGGGGCCGCGGCCGCGGCGAGGAAGCGCCGGTGGGCCTGAAGTACTCCGGCAAGAACGATACCGACGCCGTACAGGGCGATCTGTGGCGCGAAGACCACCAGCATGGCAGCCATGAGATCCGTTGAGCCAGAACACCTCTGCCTGTCGACCAACAACGTCGACAACGGCCTCGCGGCCGCGGCCATCAGAATGGAGAGGGGTGCCAGCACGGCCAGCGCCCAGGAGAGCATGGCCGAGGCGGTCTGAGCTGCCTCGGCCTGGGCATCGCCGGCCAGCTGGCCCGCGATGATCGGGACGGCGACCGCGGCAAGGGCTCCGCCCGCGGCCACCTCGAAGATGACATTCGGCAGCTGGTTCGCGGCCTGGTAAACACTGCCGACGCAGGTGGCCCCCACGCTCTGGGAGAACACCAGCCAGCGGCCAAACCCAAAGACCCGGGCTGCCAGGGTGACCACCGCAATGAGTCCAGCGGCCGCGAAGACCCCAGGAGCCGCCTTGCCGGCCATGGTGGCCCGGCGGGAGGTCTCGTCGTGGCGAGTCATGGATTGACAGGATCACCGTGGGACGGCCGTGGTGGACGGCCGAGCGCGTCGAGCCGGCTCAAGGTGGGCGACGACTCGATCACTTTCGTGAAGCTGACCGTCTCTGAGGCGAGCGTCAGGGCGGTCACCGAGGCAAGAGCGAGCAGCCGGCCACGAAGACCCGTGCGCGCCACCAGTGCGGCTCCGATCAGGGCCCCCGCACTGTTGGCCCCTGTGTCACCGAGCATGCTCCGACCAGACAGGTCATCGGGCAGGGCCACCATCGCGGCACCGGCTGTGGCGGCGGCTGTGGCGGTCGACAGGCGGGTTCCGGGTCGGCCGGCGGCGAACGGCACGACGAGCAGCAGAACCACCTTCAGTGCCCTCCCTGGGCGAAGGTCGAAAAGGTTGACGACGTTGGCCGCGCCCGCGATCACGGCACCGCCGACGAGCGTGGTCAACGGCCCGGTCGCACGCGTCCCGGTCGTCCCGCGTGACCGGTCTGCCATCCATGCGGTCGCGAGACCGGTGACCCCCAGACCCACGATCTTGACGACCCCGGTCGTCACCTGGCCTCGTCGGGCGGCAGCAAGATGGCCGCGCAGACCCTTGCTGGAGCTGCCACCGAACCAGTCATCGAGAGCACCCAGGAAACCAGCGCCCAGACCTGCCACCGCCGCAGCTGCGCCGGCACCTCCGGAGAGGGCTCCGACGACCGCGCCCACGGCATAGGCAGGGCCTTCGAACAAGGTGACGGGGCAACCCGCGTGGTTCGTGCGGGTCCACCGTTCGGCGCCGCCGGGTGGGTGGCCTTTCAGGATGGCCGAGGCGACCAACGAAGAGAGGGCACCGACGCTGAACGCACCCAAGGCGACAGGGGCGCTCGAGGTGCTCTCCCGTCGCCTCCGTGTCACTGCTTGGCCGTCATGTCCGGTGCGATCGCCTTGGCGTCGGAGGCCAGCCCGTACTGTCCGTTGGCTCCGGAGTACTGCTGTGCGAGCGCGAGAACGACCGTGATCTGTCCCATGGGCAGGTCTGCGTCATCAACTGTCGACACGACCTTGACGGCGTCGGAGTCCTTGCGGACCGCGGTCACCAGATCCGCGGACTCCTTCAGGTTGATGACGTTGGACACGGTGACGACGACGACGCCGGACCCAGCGACGTCCAGAGAACGGACAAGTTGCACGTAGCTGGCCAAGCGGGCGTCGATGTCCTGTTGGGAGGAGCCCTTGACCGGTCCACCCACGATGACCGCGCTCGAGGATGGGACGATCTGGTCCGGGGACACCTTGACGAGGTCGCCAGCCTTGAGACCGTCCAACGCTGCGCTCGCAGAGGGGGCGACCCGCTCTGTGGAATGGTCCTTGCCGCCCAGGATCGCCCGAGCCAGAACCGTGGCGGCAAGCTCGTCCGGATTGTTGGCAACGAGCGGCGCCTTGACCAGCGCAGCGAGCTGGTCCGCCAGAGTATTGCGGAAGGTTCGTTTGGCCGGGTCTGCCCAGGCGTCCGTCAACGTGATGGTCGATCCCACCTTGGCGCCTGCGGCGACCAAAGAAGCAGTGGTGTTCTTGACCAGGTCGGAGTCCGCTCCAGGAGCGATGACAAGGGCAACGATGTTGCCCGTCAGCTTTGCCTTCATGATCCCCGGCGCAACGGCCGACGAGAAGGAGTCGCGCGCCGCCGTGCCTCGTTTCTCGGCGTCGAGCTGCGTGCGTAAATCGGCCTTGTCTGCTCGCAGCGCCGTCGTCTCCTGAGTGAGACGGGTACCGAGGTCACCCTTGAGCGGCCCGGCCCCGAGGACGATCCCCACGGCGAGCGCCAGGAAGATCGAGACGATGGAGACCAGGTGATAACGAAAGTCAATCATGTGAACAACCCCACGATCCACGACCACGCGTCATCCCAACGGGCAGCCACCAGCTGGAGCATGATGGTGCCGGCGGGGGTCGAGGCCAGAGCGACAAAGAGTGCGAACAGGCCAACGAGCAGCATGACACCCAGAGAAAGGTTTGAGATGCGCGAACGGTACAGCCGGCTCACGCCTTTGGCGTCCACGAGCTTGCCGCCGACCCGCAGCCTGGTCAGGAACGTGCTGGCCATGCCCGAGCGGCCCTTGTCCAGGAACTCGACCAGCGTGGCGTGCGTACCGACTGTGACGATGAGCGAAGCGCCCTTGTCATCAGCAAGCAACATGGCCACGTCTTCGCTCGTGCCCGTTGCGGGAAAGACCACCGAGTCAAGACCCAGCCTGCGGACCCGCTCCAGCCCGGGCGCGCGGCCATCGCGATACGCATGGACCACGATCTCAGCCCCGCACCGGAGTGTGGCGTCCGAGACCGAGTCCATGTCCCCGACGATGAGGTGCGGACGGTGCCCAGCTTCGAGCAGCGCGTCGGCGCCGCCGTCGACGCCGATCAGAACCGGTCGATACTCACGGATATAGGACCGCAGCGTCTTCAGGTCGTCCTTGTAGTGATAGCCCCGAACCACCACGAGGGCATGACGGCCGTCCAGGACCGTGGTGATGTCGGGAACCCCGACGCCATCGAGCAACAGCTCGCGTTCGCGCCGGAGGTACTCCATCGTGTTGGCCGCGAACGCCTCGAGCTGGACGGCAAGCCCCGCTCGTGCTTCGGTCATCGCGGCATCGACGATGTCGTGGTCGAAGAGGGTCCCCTTGGCCACGACGACATCGCCGACGTACAAGGTGTCTCCGTCCAGACGCGCGCCCTGCCCATCCTTCAGCTCGAGCATCACGTCCTTACCGACGCTGTCGACCAACGGCACCCCTGCATCCACCAGGATCTCCGGACCGAGGTTCGGGTAGCGTCCAGTGATCGACGAGGCGGCGTTGATGACCGCCACCGGCTTGCAGGCAAGCAGAGCCTCGGCGCTGACCCTGTCAATGTCCTGGTGGTCGATGACCGCAATATCGCCGGACTTGAGCCGTTTGGTCAGTTGTTTGGTGCGCCCGTCAATGCGCAGAGTCCCCCGGACCCCGGGCAGATCCGGTTCGCGAGGCGCTCGACGGCGCAGGGTCATGAACATCGTGGCCCATCGTGTCACGTGCGGAGCCTGCCTGCTCCCGTCGCTTCCTGACGGCTTGTCGAAGCCTGCCCAAGAAGCTCCTTGGCGTGTTCTATCGCCACGTCGGAGTCCTCGACCCCGCCCATCATCCGGGCAAGCTCGCGCAGCCGTTCCTGGCCTGTGACCGCGGTCACCCCACTGGCAGTGATGTGTCCGTCATCGGTCTTGCGCACCACCAGATGACGGTCTGCGTACGCCGCCACCTGGGCGAGGTGGGTCACGACAATGACCTGCGCCGAGGTTGCCAGCGCGGCCAGCCGGGCACCGACGTCCAGCGCCGCCTTGCCACCGACTCCGGCATCCACCTCGTCGAAGACGAAAGTCGGAACGTCCCCGCTCCCGGTGACGACCTCGAGCGCCAGCATGACCCGGGACAGCTCTCCGCCAGAAGCGGCCTTGGCGACACTGCGCAGAGGTGCGCCAGGGTTGGCCGCCAGCAGGATCTCGACCTCATCGACTCCGTGGCGACTGAACCGGACCCGCTCGGTCTCATCGTCGAGAGGCAGCCCGTCGGGGTCCGGACGGCGCCCCACCGAGACCTGCACGACCGCCTTGCCCATCGCCAGGTGGGACAGCTCTGTCGTGACTCGGGCTCCGAAGTCGGTCGCGGCAAGACCCCTCGCCGCGCTCAGCTCGCCGGCGCAGGTCGCCAGGTCCGCTCGCAACGTATCGAGCCAGATCTGCAGACCATCGGCACGATCATCCGCCCCCTCCAGCTCGGCGAGCCGGGCCGCAGACTCCTTGCCCCACGCCAGAACGTCATCGACGGTGTCGCCGTACTTGCGCTGTAACCGTGCCAGCTCTGCCCGGCGGTCCTGGACCCAGGCCAGCCTGGTGGGGTCGACCTCGGCCTCCGACAAGTACGCCGCCAGGTCCACACCCAGGTCAGCCGCCAGGTAGCCCAGCTCCTGCAGACGACGGTCGAGGTCAGCCAGCGCCGGATCGTGCGCAGTCATGGGTGCCAGCGCCACCCGTGCCGTTGCCAGATGCCCGCCAACGTCGCCGATGTTCAAGCCATCGGACCGTCCAGTCCCCGGGTAGAGACCGTCCTGGTCACCGGTGAGCAGGGCGTGGGCCTGGCCGGCGCTGGCTCGAAGACCATCGGCATGCGCCAGGCGCTCATCCTCGGCGCGCAGCTCGAGATCCTCACCCGGCGCCGGGTCGACGGCCTCGATCTCCTCAAGCCCCGCCCGGAGGACATCCACCTCCCTCGCCCGGTCGCGGGCACGCCCGCGCAGCTCCCGCAGCTCAGCGCCAACCTGTTGGAGCTCGTCATACAGTGCGGTATAGCGCCCGTATGGCTCAGCGACTGACTCGCCCGCGAAGCGGTCCAGGACGACGCGGTGCTGCTCAGGCTGACGAAGGCGCCACTGGTCGGACTGACCATGGACGGCTACCAAGAGCTCGCCGAGCTCTCCCAACACGCTGATCGGCGCAGTCCGTCCGCCAACATGCGCCTTCGACCGGCCCTCGGCCGACACGGTCCTTGCCAGGATCAAGTCGTCTTCGGCGTCGCCGCCGGCCTCGATCGCGCGGAGCGTGGCTGGGTGTTCTGGCCCGACGTGGACCACACCTTCGACGGCGGCCTTCGCGGCGCCAGTCCGCACCAGACCCGCATCCGCTCGCGCGCCGAGCAGCAGCCCGAGACCCGATACGACCATGGTCTTGCCTGCTCCGGTCTCGCCGGTGAGCACGTTCAGGCCCGCCGAGAGCTCCAGCACCGCGTCATCGATGACGCCGAGGTTCTGGATCCGGATCTCGCGAAGCATGGCGACAGCCTACGGACCGCGGGTGTCAAGCCTGTTCAGCCTGGCCGGAAACGCCGTTGTTGCGCCGGGCCGCACCACGCCACCCGTCCACGGACAGGTCAAACTTGGCCACCAGCCGGTCGGCGAAAGGCCAGGCGCTCAGACGCGCCAGGCGCACGGGCGTCTCGCTGCGGCGGATCTCGACGCGCGCTCCGGGGGGCAGGTCGACCATGCGCGAGCCGTCGCACCACATGACGCCGGCGGCCCCCGAGTAGGGAACCACCTCGATGGCCAGCTCGGACCGAGGCCCGATGACCAAGGGGCGCGCGAACTGGGCATGGGCCGAGATGGGCACAACCATCATCGCCTCGACGTCCGGCCACACCACGGGACCACCCGCGGAGAACGCGTATGCCGTGGAGCCGGTCGGCGTGGCCGTGACTACTCCGTCGCAGCCCCAGGTGGACAAAGGCCGTCCATCGATCTCGAGCGTGAGCTCGATCATTCGCCCACGGGACGCCTTTTCGACCGAGACCTCGTTGAGCGCCCAGCTCTGCGCGATCACCTCCCCGTCATGGGTCGCCGTGACGTCGAGGGTCATCCGTTCCTCGACCACATAGTCGCGCGCGACGATGCGCTCCACCGTCTCGCCAAGATTCTCGCGCTCCGCCTCGGCCAGGAATCCCACGTGTCCCAGATTGATCCCGATCAACGGGGCATCAGTTCCCCTGGACAGTGCGGCACCACGCAGGATCGCCCCATCGCCCCCGAGCACACAGACCAGCTCGCACCCTCGAGCCGGGTCGGTGGGGTCAGCCGTGACGATGTTCGGACTGCCCCCCAGAATGATCGCCTCGGCCGCGTCGGGCAACAGCGCAACTTCGAGCCCCGCAGCATGAAGCTGATCTGCGACGTCCCCGGCGAACTGCTGGGCTTCGACCCGTCGTGGGTGGGCGACGAGCAGGATGCGGCGGGTCATGAGGGTGCCTCCGTCGACAAAGTGGCGGCCAGCTCGGTGACCTGTGCCGTGGTCAGCCCCTCATCGGGGCGACGTGTCAACCACAGTAGGTACTCCGCGTTTCCGGTTGCACCCCGGATGGGGCTGGCGCGCAGAGCCACGGTGGTGAGGCCCGCCACCGTGGCTGCAGCAGCGACCTGTTCGATCACCATCGCGCGGTTGTGGGCAGACCTGACGACTCCCCCCTTGCCGAGACGTTCGCGCCCGATCTCGAACTGGGGCTTGACCAAGAGCACCAGGTCGCCGGACGGCTCGACGAGGTCACGCAGGACTGGAAGCACGAGCCGCAGGGAGATGAAGCTGAGGTCGGCGACGAGCAGCTCGGCCGGCCCTCCAAGGTCGTCCGCACGGGCATCGCGGATGTTGACCCCGGAGCGTTCGGTGACGCGAGGGTCGCCTGCGATCTCCTCGGCCAGCTGACCGTGCCCAACGTCCAGAGCCACCACCTCGCGTGCGCCCTTTCGCAACAGGACCTGCGTGAATCCGCCGGTACAGGCCCCCACATCGAAGCACCGCTTGTCTTCAGCGCGAAGACCGTCCTCTCCGAACGACTCCAGCGCCGCAGCCAGCTTGTATGCCGCCCGGCTCACCCAGTCCTCGACCCCAGACGCGAGCTCGAGGCTCTGACCGGCGCTGACAGGTGTCGAGACCTTCTTGGCCGGTGACCCGTCAAGGCGCACCAAGCCTGCCTTGACGAGCTCACGAGCCTGGCCCCTGGACCTGGCCAGGCGCCTGGCAACCAGCTCGACATCGAGTCGGCGGGTGGACCCGCTCACTCCTTGCCCAGGTCGGCAAGTCGACCCTGCAGGACCCGATGGACCTGCTCACCTACCTGTATCTGAGAGTCCAACGGCTCATCGGCCACTGCGTCGAGCTCGTCGAGCACATTGTCGACGGCATCGTCACCGGTGGGCTGGCGCCCGACTACCCGTGACGGGATGGTCGCTTCTTCGGCTTCTTGATCACCATCATCCTTGTGCGGCAACCCCTCGTACTCCATGCCCGTTTCGTTGCCGGCGCCATGCGTCATCTCCGAATGGCTCATGTGCCAGCAGGTTTGCGACGACTGGTGACTGCCGACCGGCGCGCCGCCGTCGGCTTGGTGACCAGACTGGTTGCTGCAGCCTTCCTCGCCGGACTCTTCTTCGCCGCAGTCTTCTTCGCCGCAGCCTTCTTCGCAGTCCCGGCGCTCGAACGCGCCGCCGCGGATCGCAGCGCGGCAACCTCTGTCCGAAGCCGAGCTGCCTCCGCCTGCGCCTCTTCCAGCTTCTCCGCCGGAACGAGCCCCAGACGAGTGACCGCGGCATCGACTTCGCCTCGAACCAGCGTCGTCAGATGCTCACGATTCGTTGTCGCGGCGGCCAACAGCTCCTCGGCCAACGCACCCACCTGGACAGCGAACTTCCCTGTCGCGACACTGACTCCGGGCATTGACATCAGGCCCTGCGCGGCCTCCATGGCGCGTGCTCGCGTGAGTTCTCCCAGACCCGATGCAAGCTGGACATATCCCCGAAACGATTCGAAACTCATGCTTCCTCCTCAGGATGGCGGTGGTTGACCACGCTACTGCCCAACGCTTCGCTCGTCTCGCCCACCTGCGGGGCGGCCAGCGTGACCCGACGTCATCATCTCCGAATCAAGATCAGCGCTCCAGCCCACGGCCAGGTCAAGTTCGCGCGACAACGCCGCCCCGTCGCCGGCCAGCGCATCGATCGTCACACTGCCGAGGTCGCGTGCGTCCCAGACTGCCCTCACCGCGGCACGCAGCCGTTCGTTGACCGACCCACCCTGCGCCACGACCAGCTCACCAGCCCTCGACACCCGCGCCGACGCCTCGCCGCAGATCCACCGCGAGGAGTCAGCAGCGTCTTGTACAGCCTCCGCGTACACGGAGTGCAGCGAACGCAGATCGGTTGCCACGTATCGCGGCCGAGCCGGCGGCTCCGCTTCCGCCACGTCCGTCCATCCGTGAACTCCCCCAAACACGAACAGTGAGTCCATCCCCAACGCAGCTGCCCCGGCGATGTCCGTATCAAGGCGATCTCCGATCGCAAGCGTGCGCCCAACGTCAGTACCAAGGACTGCGGCGCTCAACTCATAGAGCGGCGCGTTCGGCTTGCCAACGTTGACCGGATCCACGCTGACTGCCGAACGGACCGCGGCGACGAGCGCACCGTTTCCTGGTGCCAGTCCCCTGTCCGTCGGCAGGGTGCTGTCGACGTTCGTCGCAACCCAGAAGGCGCCAGCCTGCACGGCATAGGCGACCTCCGCCAGATCGGCCCAACCGACGTTCGCCCCGTATCCCTGTACGACCGCTACGACGGCCTCCTCCGATCGGATCCGCTGAGGTGAGACCGCGACCAGGCCCGCCTCTTCGAGAGCGAGAGTGACCCCCGGCCCACCAACTGCCAAAACCGTGGATCCGACCGGGCAGCGTTGTGCCACAAGGCGGGCGGCGGCCTGGGCACTTGTCACGACGCGGGCTCCCGAGCCGGGCAGCCCCAGCTCGTTGAGCCGGTCGGACACCTCAGCAGGCGTACGAGAAGCGTTGTTGGTGGCATAGACAACAAGCACGCCTGCAGAGAGCGCGGACAACAAGGACTCCACCGCGTGTGGCACAACCTGGTGACCGCGGTAGACGACACCGTCCAGATCACACACGACGCCGTCGTAGGCCTCCATCAAAGTGCCCGTCGCGCTGGCGACGCTATCCACGGGTGACTTCACTGCCGGATCCATGTCTCTCACCACGCCATTGTCCAACGCGAGGCTCCAGGGGCTAGGTCGAGGTCGGCGCAGTCACATGACGGTCCAACCCGGTCGCCTCCACGTCGTACCGGCTGGCGGGTCCTCCCGGCGAACGCCAAAATCGTCGGCGGAGCGCCCCGCGGATCGTCACGAGATCACCGGGTTTGAGACGAACGGCCTTGCGCTGCAAGGCTTTCGTCCAGCATGACACGTCTATGGTGTCCACTGTCGCACCACCTCCGCCGGCCCGGCCGCGGTAGGCAGTCCGTGGCACCACCAGGCGCAGCTGTACGACGGAGTCCCCGCTGGGCAGCTCACGTTCCTCCGGCGAACCGCTGATCCGACCGCTCAAGACAACCTCATTGAACCCCAACCCGATCGTGCCAACGCCGGCATCCCCCTGAAGTGTGCGTTTCATGCTCATCCCCTCGTTGGTTGATGATGACCATGATTACCGCACGTTCAACGTTGGGGGCGCCTGCGGACGTCAGCTGTGGACGATGGGGCGTCCACCCACCACATGTGGACAAGCATGGGCACGGCCACGTCGGGAGCTAGGGCCGATCAGGCGTGCTCTCGCCCTGGTACTCCTCTTCGTCCAGCTCTTCGTCCTCGCCCTGGTACTCCTCTTCGTCCAGCTTCTCGTCCTCGTCCTCATCGTCCTCGACGTCGTCCCCATCGTCCTCGACGTCGTCCTCGAACTCCACTTCGTCCTCGCCTTCGAGAAGGTCGGTCAGCACCAGACCATCGAGCTCCGAGAGTCGCTCGTCGGCGTCTGTCTCGCCCTCGAGGTCTGCGCTCGCTGCATGCCCGAACCACGTCATGGCTCCATCCTCGTTGCCCTTGGCCAGCAACGCCTCGGCATAGGCATAGAACAAGCGTGCCGCCCAGGGTTGACGCGAACCCGCATTGAGCTGCGGAAGCTGCAACCCGACAACGGCAGCGTCGTACTGGCCGAGGTCACGGCGAATCCCCGACACCACGATCGCGAGCTCGATGCGTTCGTCCAGAGTCAGACTTGCCGCCTCGGGTGACGCCGCGAGATCGAGGGCCCGCTCGTGACGACCAAGGCCCCGCTCGGCGTCGACCATGAACGGCAACATGTGCGACGAACCCGACAGCCGGCGGGCCGTGCGGAACTCACTCAGTGCCTTGGCCCACTCCCCCTTGCGATAATGAACCAGCCCCAACGCCTCACGAGCAGCAGGAACTCTCCCCGCTCGACGTACGGCGGTCTCGGCGTGCGCCTGGGCGGCTTCGATGTCCGTGTCGAGGAAGGCAGCAGCCATCACCAGATGCTGCCCGACACCAACCGCGTTCTCCTTGCTCAGCGTTCGCAACTGGTTCTTGACCGATCGATCCAGCTCGAAGCCAGTCACGTCATCGGGAATGGCCGGCTCAGGCAACCTCGGCTTCTTGGGTGTGAGCATCGAGCTGCCGCGCTGACCTTCGCGTTCAGTCCCGGCCCGCTGCCCGCGATCTGCACCGCCGCCTCGGTCGGGGCGTCCGGATGAACCTCCTCGGCGACCGTGGTCTTCGCTCGGGCGGTGCGCAGCCTGGTCAGCAGACACGGGCCTGCCTCCATTCGTCTCGGGTGCTTCAAGCAATGCTCGGACAGTTCGACCAGTCTCGCAAGCCTACGACGGACGCAAAAGAGCCCCCGACCGGTGTTGCCCGGTGGGGGCTCTTTCACAATGTATGTCCGGCGGCGTCCTACTCTCCCACACCGTCACCAGTGCAGTACCATCGGCGCTGAAGGGCTTAGCTTCCGGGTTCGGAATGGGACCGGGCGTTTCCCCTTCGCTATGACCGCCGTA
>DATCNE010000027.1:0-6869 GCA_036565395.1 Dermatophilaceae bacterium | reverse complement strand
TCTGGGCGGATCGGGACTCCTCGGGTCAGCGCACGTTGAGATTCGGCACCGGCGGCGCCATCACGTGGGGTTCGGACCCGACCCGGGAATGGGGCGAGACAGAGCTCAAAGCCGCTCGCCTGATCGGACTCGCATCTGGGAGGCTGGAGCCGTGAGCGAACTGGACATGAACGAACAAGGCATGCGCGAACAGGGCACCAGCGACCGGTACACCAGCCAGAACCGTCGAGTCGGCGACGTCCGGGCGTGGGTCAACGGCGTACGGGTGGATGCCACGGGCCCGTCGATCGCCGCAGTCGACCACGGCATCACGGTCGGCGACGGCGTCTTCGAGACGTGCAAGGTCATTGACGGCGTCCCCTTCGCCCTGGCGCGGCACGCGAGGCGAGTGGACCGGTCGTTGGCCGGGCTCGGCCTACCTGCCGCTGACCACGCGGTGATCGATGCCGGCATCAAGGAGGTGCTGTCGGGCGAGCCAATCGCCTACGGACGGCTTCGCTACACGATCACCGGTGGCGCGGGGCCCCTCGGCTCCGACCGCGACACATCACCGTTGACCTACATCGTCACCGCCGGGCCGACGGCGCCGAACCCCGTCACAGCCAAGGTTGTCGTTGTGCCCTGGACCCGCAACGAAGGCAGCGCCACCGCGGGACTGAAGACCACGTCATACGCGGAAAACGTTGTGGCACTTGCCTATGCCAAGGATCGCTTGGGAGACGAGGCACTCTTCGCCAACTCCATCGGCAACCTCTGCGAGGGCACCGGATCCAACGTCTTCGTCGTCGCGGATGGCGAGATCCTCACTCCGGACCTGGCCTCCGGACCGTTGGCCGGGGTGACCCGCGACCTGGTCATCGAGTGGTGTCGCGAGGAGGGGCTCACGGTCCGCGCCGAGCCGCTGCCGATGTCGATCCTGACCCGGGCCACGGAGGTCTTCATCACGTCGTCGATCAAAGACGTCATGGCCGTTCACGCGATCGACGACCGACCGCTCCCGGCGCCGGGACCCGTCACCGCGCAGGTTGCCGAGATCTTCAACCGGCTGTCCCGCGAGCGCCAGGACCCATGAGCGACGAACACGGTTGGGGTGGTGACGACCACAACATCACCCTCGACGCTGGCGACGACGACTGGGAGTGGCGGCGCAAGATCCGCTCCAACCCGCACTCGCACCTGATCTACCGGATCATCGTCGGCGTCGTCGGCCTGGTCATCGTCGTCGTCGGCCTGATCCTGGTGCCGTTCCCGGGCCCCGGCTGGCTGATCGTCTTCCTCGGGCTGGCGATCTGGGCCTCCGAGTTCGAGTGGGCCCAGCGTTTGCTGCGGCATGCCAAGAGCACCCTGCACACCTGGGCCGTCTGGCTCAGACCGCAACCCTGGTGGGTCAAGGGGCTTGTGCTCCTGGTCACCGTCGTGGCTGTGGCGGTGATCTTCTGGCTGCTGTTCCTGATCAGCGGCGTGCCCGGCTTCTTCCCCGACAGCATCGAGGAGTGGCTCAAGGGCATCCCCGGTCTGGCCCGCTGACCCGATTCGCATGCGAATGACGGGAGCGGCTATTCTCCACTCCGCTGCCTGTATGACGGGTGGCGCCGTCCGGACGTGTAGCTCAGCTGGTTAGAGCGCTCGCCTCACACGCGAGAGGTCGGGGGTTCGAGTCCCTCCACGTCCACCAATGTTCACGTCCACCAAGGGGTCTTCCCCGAGATGGGCAAAACTGTTCCCCGGAACGTCCGAGTCACTGAACCGTCCACTCCGAGGCGCTGTCGGCCGCCCTGAGGTTGGCCCTGGTGGCACGCTCGACGTCCCGACGCTCCTCTTCGCTGGCCCGGGTGCGTTGGTGCGGTTTCTGCGGCGCCGACGCGAGCGCCTCGAGACAGCTCGTGGCCCACCGCTGAACGTCGTGGTCGGCGACGGTCTTGCACATTGCCTTCATCCGCTGCCGTCGTTCGCTCTCGGTGGTGGTGATCGCCCGCATGATCGTCTGCTTGACGCCCTCGATGTCGTGTGGGTTGCAGATAAAGGCCTGGTGCAGCTCGTGCCACGCTCCGGTGAACTCGGACAGCACCAAGGCTCCGCCCAGATCGGGCCTGCTGGCGACATACTCCTTGGCGATGAGGTTCATCCCGTCACGAAGCGGCGTCACCAGCAGGACGTCTGCGGCCACGAACATCGCCACCATCTCGGGACGGTGGCAGAACTGGTGCAGGTAGTGCACGGCCGACGAGCCGAGCACGGAGTACTCGCCGTTGATCCGTCCGACCGTGCGCTCGACCTCCTCGCGCAGAACGCGGTAGGCCTCCACACGCTCACGGCTCGGCAACGCCACCTCCATGAACGTCACCTTGGGTGGGGCGATCGTCCTGTCGTGCAGCAGTTCCCCATAGGCCTTCAACCGGTGCCGGATCCCTTTGGTGTAGTCGAGCCGGTCGATGCCCAGCAGGAGGATCTCAGGGTCGCCCAGGGATGCACGAATCTCAGCCGCGCGGGCGAGGACCGCAGGGGTGCGCGCCAGGGCGCTGAGCCCCCGGAAGTCCACCGAGATCGGGATCGCGCTGGCCCGCACCGTCCGCCGTGCCGGGTCGTCACCTGGTGGGGTGAAGGTCACCGTGTCGCCCTTGGTCGACATACCCAGCAGCCGGCGGCAGACCCGCAGGAAGTTCTCGGCGTCGGCGGTGCGCTGGAAACCCAGGAAGTCCGCGCCCAGCAGACCCTCGACCAGGGCCCGGCGCCACGGGAGCTGGGCGAAGAGCTCGACCGGCGGGAACGGGATGTGGTTGAACCAACCGATGCGCACATCAGGTCGCATCGACCGCAGCATCGCGGGAACCAGCTGGAGCTGGTAGTCGTGCACCCAGACCGTGGCGCCCGGCGCGGCCACCTGGGCGATGGCCTGGGCGAAGCGGTGGTTGACCGTCCGGTAGGTGTTCCACCAGTTGCGGTGGAAGGACGCCGGGACGATCACGTCGTGGTAGATCGGCCAGAGCGTGTCGTTGCTGAACCCCTCGTAGTACTCCGCGATCTCAGCGGACGTCAGGCCCACCGGGTGCAGATATAGGTCGCCCTGGTGGAACGGCTCAGGGGCCGGGCCGGAATCGCCGGCCCACCCGACCCACGCCGCTTTGCGGCCCTCCATGACCGACTCCATGGCTGACACCAGACCACCCGGGCTGCGTTCCCAGGTGCTCTCGCCATCGGCATCGATGACAAGGTCAACGGGGAGGCGGTTTGCGGCAACCACCAGATCAAACGTCGGTCCAGCAAGGGTCACGCGCTATCAGCTCCTGTCTCGGGGTGAGCCTCCAGCCTACCGAGACCCGTGGATGCCGTGCTCCTGACCCGTCATCCTCTGGCGAGAGCGGCGGGGGATGACTACGGTCGTGGTATGCGCATCTCAGACGTGATCCGCCGTAAAGGCGACCTAGTGGTGACTGTTCGCTCCGACGCGACGGTTCAGCAGCTCCTGGAGATCCTGGAGGAGCACAAGATCGGCGCCCTCGTGGTCAGCGATGACGGCGAGACGGTGACTGGCATCGTGAGCGAGCGCGATGTGGCGCGCCACCTTCGCAGCACGGGCGCCGGTCTGCTCGACCAGACGGTCGCCACGATCATGACCAGCGATGTCCAGACCTGCACACCTGAGGATTTTATCGAGGACCTGGCCCGCACGATGACCGACCGCCGCATCCGTCACGTCCCAGTCGTGGCCGACGGCCACCTGGTGGCGATCGTCAGCATCGGCGACATCGTCAAGTGGCGGATCGACGAGCTCCAGACCGAACGGGACCACCTGGTCCATTACATCCAGCAGTAGACGACCTCATCCAGCCCTGGCGGGTTCGCGGGCGGGGGACACCAGGGCCGTCCGGGGTGTCCGGCTGCGTCGAGAAGCCGTCGTCACGGCATACCGTAGGGCTATGACGGCGGGACTGAAGCGGGACGGCGAAGCGGGCCGATTCCTGCCCGTTCCCGCGCAGTGGATCGGCCCCTACCGGCTGATCGAGCAGCTCGGCGAGGGCGGCATGGGCGTCGTGCACCTCGCCCTCGACCAGTCCGGGCGTGCGGTGGCCATCAAGGTCCTGCGCGAGCACATCGCCCACGACAGCGAGGCACGCAGCCGGCTGACCCGCGAGGTCCAGACGCTGGCCCGGGTGCAGGACGCTCGTGTCGCGGCCGTTCTCGATGCCGACACCGAGGGACTCCGGCCCTACATCGTGACCAGGTACGTGCCCGGTCCGTCACTCGACCGGGTCGTCTCCGACAGCGGGGCGCTGCAGCCTGAGTCACTGCTCCGGCTGGGCCGCGGGCTCTCGCAGGCCTTGCAGGCGATCCATGGTGCCGGCGTCATCCACAGAGACCTCAAACCCGCGAATGTCCTTCTCCTTGATGGGGATCCGGTCGTCATCGACTTCGGTATCGCCCACTTCGCCGACGACATCCGGTTGACGATGACCGGACTGGTGATGGGGACGCCGGGCTATCTGTCGCCGGAGGTTGTCGAGGGCGCGCCGGTCACCGAGGCCACGGACTGGTGGGGCTGGGCCGCGACGCTCGCGTTCGCGGCATCGGGCGCTCCGCCGTTCGGACGCGGGCCCATGGACGTGGTCCTCGACCGCGTCCGTCGTGGGCAGGCGGACCTTTCGGGGGTGGACCCGCTGTTGGCTCCCCTGCTTCAGGCCGCCCTCTCGCCGATCGCCGGGGTGCGTCCCCACGCGGACGAGATCGTCGATGCCCTTGACCGGTATGCCGTAGGCGCGCCCGTGACGCTCTCCTTCCCCGTCTCGTTCCCCCTCCTCAACGCCGAGCCCCCGCCCCCGTTGGACGACGAGCTGTGGGACCTCCGTCAGGACCAGGACGCGGACACGGACGAGGACCAGGAGCAGGACTGGGAGCAGCAGGACTGGGAGGAAGACCTGGACGTTGGCCCAGGCCAGCCGGACCCCAGGATCGGGCGGCCGGCTCGCATCGGGACCCTGCTGGCGTTGATGGCGGGAGTGCTGGGCGTGGCCGCGGTCTGGCCCCTGGTCGCCGCCGGGCTGATCATCGTGTGGTCGTGGTGGGCCCGCTTCGCTGACCGTTCGGTCACCTCGCTGGTGCGGCGCCGTCATGAGCATGGATGGCGCCGCCGCGACGTCCCCCTGGCGATCGTCATCAGCCCGTGGCACCTCGTCATCGCCGCCTCCGCAACGGTCATCGCCCTGCTTCTCCCCGTGGCCATCGCCGTCGCCTCGACCTTCTCCGCAGCGCTGGCGCTCATACCCTGGTCCGGCGGCCAACCTCAGCCCGGCAGGTCGCTGCCGATCGTCTTGGGAGGCCTCATCGGCCTGCTGCTGGCCTGGTGGGGGCCCGGCGGTGCGTCCCTGCGGCGCGGGTCCCGCAGCTTGATCAGGGGCATGGCCCCGGGCAGGACGGCGGCCGAGGAGCTCGTCGTTGGGGCGTTCTTCCTCCTCGGAGCGGGGCTCGGCGTGTGGGCCTGGCTTCGACACGGTCAGCCGAACCCGTGGCCCTGGCCGCCGCTCGCCACGCCGAACCTGTGGCCCTGGGTCAGGTGACCGTCCCCGCGAGGCTGTCTTAGGCACGGTCGGGGTTGTGGCGCCCTTGAGTGTTACGTACCGTCGGACCTTCGTGACGCGAGACACAACTTCATATCGCCATCACACGCAACGCGTGTCCGCAGCGCCAAACCTCGTCGGCGGACACTGAACCGGGGATCCCCGGGCATGGACGAGGGTGGGGGACCCAATTGTGAGCCGGCAACAGGCGGCTCTTGGGGTGAAGCCGGCACGTCGGCCGGGCACCTGACAGCCCGAACCCGACAGCTGACCTCTCCGGCGCCCGTCAGGAGAGGAACACTCCTTGTACTACGCACCCAAGCACGCCACCGTGCGCCGGCCCCGCCCGTTGCGCAAGCGGATCACCGGCGTTGCCATTGCCGGGTCGGCGACCTTCGTCACCGGTGTTGCCCTGGGCGCTCCCGCCAATGCGTCGGGTTCCGTCTGGGACGCTGTCGCCGCGTGCGAGAGCGGTGGCAACTGGGCCATCAACACCGGCAACGGCTACCAAGGCGGGCTGCAGTTCTCCTCCTCGACCTGGAGCTCGGCCGGAGGCACCCGCTATGCGCCGCGCGCCGACCTGGCCAGCAAGGCGGAGCAGATCGCGACCGCCCAGCGTGTCCTCGCATCTCAGGGACCCGGAGCCTGGCCCACCTGTGGCAAGCGCGCTGGACTGACCCGTGCCAACGGGGGTGCCGTCACGGCGGGTACGACTCCAGAGACGACCGATACCACCTTCGTGGTGGTTTCGCGCTCGACGGTTCGTCCGGCCCTCGCAGCCCACGCCACGCTCGCAGCCCACACCACGCTCGCGGTCGACGGTGTGATGGGTCCGCTGACCACCCGCGCGATCCAGCGCTGGGTCGGCGTTGCCCCGAACGGCCTCATGGGACGGTCGTCGACCAAAGCCCTCCAACGCAAGGTGGGCGTCACGCCGGACGGTGCCATCGGTCCGCTGACCATCCGCGCGCTGCAGATCAGCATCGGCGCTCGCCAGGATGGTGCGCGACACCTGAGCTCGACCACGGTGGCTGCGCTGCAGACGTACCTCAACTCGAACTGACACGGAGGCTTCGGGCGCCTTCGCGGTGACCACGCCTGGTCGCCGCGAGCAGGGTCATGGCTGGGTGGGGTTACAGGTCCTCTGCGGTCCGGCTGGGATCGCCGCTTCGGGTCTGACCCTCCGGCGGGTACGATTTCGCCGTCCTGCATGCTGTCGAGGAGACTCGGCGACGGCAGTTCGCCGACGTGGCGCAATTGGCAGCGCACCTGTCTTGTAAACAGGGGGTTGGGGGTTCGAGTCCCCCCGTCGGCTCT
>DATCNE010000026.1:0-9749 GCA_036565395.1 Dermatophilaceae bacterium | reverse complement strand
GTGGTGGTGATGCTGCTGCCGGGTGGGGCGGTGTGTCGTCACGAATGTTGGCCCCACCCCGGAGTCAGATCTTCACGTCAGTGTCGTCGACGTGGAGGTCGGTCAGGTGGGTTCACGAGTGGAGCTGTTCGAGGAGATCCGGCGCGACCGCCGAACTGAGGCGCTGTCGATTCGGGAGCTGGCCGAACGCCACAAGGTCCACCGGCGGGCGGTGCGCCAGGCGTTGGCGTCCGCGCTGCCCCCACCGCGTAAGGAGTACGTGGCGAGGTCCCGGCCGGCGATCGGCCCATGGGCGGGCGTGATCGACGCCTGGCTGATCGCTGACCAGGACGTGCATCGCAAGCAGCGACACACCGCCCGCCGGGTGTGGCAGCGGCTGGTCGCCGAGCACGGTGCCGTCTTGTCGGAGGTGACCGTGTCCCGGTACGTGACCCGCCGCCGGGTCGAACTCGACCTGGTCAAGGTTGAGGTGTTTATCCCGCAGTCCCACGAGCCTGGCGCGGAGGCGGAGGTCGACTTCGGGGAGTTCTACGCCACGATCGGCGGGCTAAAGGTGAAGGTGTGGATGTTTGTGATGCGCCTGTCGCACTCCGGTCGGGCGTTCCACGTCGCCTACGGCACCCAAGCCCAGGAAGCGTTCCTGGAAGGGCATGTCCTGGCGTTCCAGCATTTCGGTGGCGTCCCTGGCCGGGTGCGGTACGACAACCTCAAACCCGCGGTCACCCGGATCCTCAAAGGGCGCGACCGGGACGAGGCCGAACGGTTCGTGGCGTTGCGGTCGCACTACGGGTTCGAGTCGTTCTTCTGCCAGCCCGGTTTGAAGGGCGCCCATGAGAAGGGCGGCGTCGAAGGAGAGATCGGCCGGTTCCGCCGCCGTCACCTCGTCCCGGTCCCCAAGGGAGCAACCCTGGCCCAGCTCAACGAGCACATCGGTGAGGCTGACCTTGCCGACGACGCCCGGGTCATCACCGGCCGGCCCATCACCATCGGCGCCGCGTTCGCGGCCGAGCGAGCAGCGTTGATGCCATTGCCATCTGAGGGTTTCGACCCGGCCCGGCTGCTGTTGGCCCGCGTCGACAAACGCGCCAGGATCAGCGTGCGGCAGTGCTACTACTCGGTCCCGGCTCGCTACGTCAGCCGCAGGCTGAGCGTGCGGCTATCCGCCCGAACGGTCGAGGTATTCGACGGACCCAAACGGGTCGCGACCCATGAGCGGGCGTTCGGTCGGTACGTCGAGGTCCTGACCCTGGACCACTACCTCGAGGTCCTCAAGACCAAACCGGGCGGGCTGCCCGGTGCGACCGCGCTGGTCCAGTCCAAGGCGTCCGGGGCATTCACCCATACACACCAACGGTATTGGGACGCCGTACGTCGAGCCCGTGGCGACCAAGCAGGTACCCGGGCCCTGGTCGAGGTCCTCCTGGCCCACCGCACCATGCCCGCAGCGGTATTGGTCGCCGCGATGGACCGCGCCGTGGCCACGGGCTGTTTGGACCCGCAGGTGGTGCTGATCGATGCCCGCGCCGGCCAAGCCGCTCACGTCGCGCCGGTCATCCCGATCGCGGCCCTGACCCGGTACGACCGTCCCGCCCCGTCGCTGGCCGACTACGACCAGCCACTGACCACAAGGAGAGCCACATGACCAGTGACAGCGCCGCCCAGGCCGCGATCGGTGCCGCAGCCCACGAGCTGCACCTACCGACAGTCCGCGCCGAAGCCACCCGACTGTCGGAGATCGCCGCCCGGGAACGCCAGTCCCACCTGGGTTTCCTGGCCGAGGTCCTGTCAGCCGAGGTCGATGACCGCACCGACCGTCGCCGCACCAGGCGCATCAACGAGGCAAAGTTCCCCCGCCTCAAACGCCTGGCCGACTTCAACGTCGACGCCGTCCCCACCATCGGTGCGGCGACGCTGGGGCACCTCGCCTCAGGTGGGTACATGGACGCCGGTGAGCCGGTCGTTCTGCTCGGGGACTCAGGTACCGGCAAAACGCATCTGTTGATTGGCCTGGGCTTGGCCGCGTGTGAGCAAGGCCGGCGGGTCCGGTACGTCACCACGGCCCAGCTGGTCAACGAGCTCGTCGAAGCCGCCGACGACCGGATCCTGTCCAGGGTCGTGGGCCGCTACGGGCGCCTGGACCTGCTTTGCTTGGACGAGCTTGGCTACGTCAAAATTGATCCCCGCGGCGCCGAGCTCCTCTTCCAGATCATCACCGAACGTGAGGAACGGGCGTCGATCGCGATCGCGACGAACCTGCCGTTCAGTGAGTGGGGCACGGTGTTCCCCGACCCCCGCCTGGTCGCCGCCATCGTGGACCGGGTCACCTTCAACGCCCACATCCTCGAGACCGGCACCCAGTCCTACCGGCTGCGCACGAGCAAGACCGGCAGCGGTCGCAAACGAGCCAACTAAACGCAGCGCCGCCTCCTGGCGTGTCTACACTCCAAACCGGAAAGGAAGTGAGCGCGTGAGTAAGACCGACGGGTGGGTCCTCTTCTGGATTATTGAGTCATTCTTGTTCCTTCGTGCTCTCGGCTACGCGGACGAGCCCTGGTGGGTTCGCTGGGCTCCCTGCTTCGTGTTCTCCGGCCTGTTGGTCGTCAGCGGGGAACCCTCTGACCTGTGGTCCAACGTGGTGCTTCTGCTGGGCGTCGCTTCCCTTGTCGCACACGCGATCTGGGCACACACTCTCGAGGCGCATTGGTCGATCTTGGACGCCGCCAGAAGAGGTGCGCTCATCAAGACCCGCACCAGCCGCGGGGCGAGCAAGGGCCAGCCACCGGGTGAACAAGGGCCACGCTGACACTGAATAATCTCGTTCACGTCACATCACGCGGGAGCGCTCAACTGGGGCCAAAATTCGTGACTGCGGTGGGGCCAAAACACTTGACGAGACTCAAAAGTGGGAGTCTCGGGGCTGGTCGCGGCCCAGCATCCTTAGAGATGAGCAACAGCGCTCCAGATACCAACCACCCATGGACACCATGCGGGTTCTCGTCCGGTGCCCACCAAGAGTTAGGGCCTGGGGGCCGTGCGGACGGTGGCTGCGCCGACCCCCTCCCCCTCGTCCCCAGCGCTTGTCATGGCCACAGACAACCGGGAATCGAACCAGGACCGCCCAGCTCCTTCGCGAGGGCTTGAGAAGATCGTGGTCAGCGTCGACCGGCTGTGACCTTCAGACCGCGTCCAGCGTCAAAGTGCGCCGGCCAAGGTCGTCAAGTCCAGCTCTACGTCTTTGCCGTTGACGGTGACGACCACTCGGGGGTGCTCGCCGGCGGCGCTGAGGTAGCTGGTCAGGGTGGAGAGCAGCATGTCGTGACGCTTCTCGATCCGACTGATCTCTGATTGCGCGACACCCATCTGGGTCGCAAGCTCGACCTGGGTCAGGTCGGCCGCCTTGCGGATCGCCGCCAAGCTCTGCGCGTAGGCCCGATCTACAGTTGCCATCTGTTCGCGGATCTCGGCGACCCGTTCGACCATGCCTGGCCTAGCCAGTAGCTTGTGCAGCTTTGCAGAAGCGGCTGTGGGACCGACGAAGGTGATCTCTTCTTCAGCCATTGCTCTCTCCTTCAGTTGCTATGCGATACCTCGAGATCGCTGCGTCGGCACGGGAGCCGACGCTGTCATAGAACACATCACCCATCTGGGCCTTGTCGTTGGCAAACAATGCGACCACGACTTCCTCCGGGCGTTCAGGCGGGAACCAAACGATCAGCCGGACCGCAGCACCTGGGACGTACGGATGCCCTACCCGCCACACGGGGTTCCTTCCTGACTGACGAACACGTCGCAGCGTCGGAGTCTCGACATCAGGCATCGACGTCAAGTCCTGGAGAACACTGAGCTCAGCTGTCACGAGCTCGAGCATCAATTGCGAGTGGTGGTCTCCTCGATCCGCGCGATCCGTCACCTGATCTAGCCAGTCACCAAAGTCGCGGGTCCAGTCGATCAACACCTCATTAATATAGCCTGCGCAGCATATATGTTCAAGCCCATATTTCTCGGAACCACAACTGGCCCGGTCACCGACACCCGCCGCGGCATGAGGCTGGCTGGGCACAGCGACGCCCTCCCCCTCGTGTCCCCAGCAGCTTGCAGGACGACCGACAAGCTCCGGTCGGGATGGGCGATGCGCTGTCGTTGCTGGGGCGCGGCGTAGGGCGGGACCGGCCGGAGGCCGCATGCCCGCCCGGAAGCGGCGCTGCCGTCGGCGAAGCCGGCGGCTTTAACGCAGTACAGAAACTCCTCACCAATCGCACATCGGTTATGACCGCGCGCACCACCAGCGGCTGACAGTGCGTTCGGCCCCGCACGCTGTAGCGTCGGATCCCATGATCGTATGGCTCAACGGCACCCACGGCGCAGGCAAGACGACGACCAGCGCCCTTGTCCAGCAGTTGATCCCGGACTCACGAGTGTTCGATGCTGAGAAGGTCGGCGAGACACTCATGGACATCACGCCGGGGTTGCCCAAGACGGACAACTTCCAGCACTGGCCGCCGTGGCGGCCACTCGTGGTCGAGACCG
This sequence comes from Dermatophilaceae bacterium, assembly GCA_036565395.1. GTDB lineage: Bacteria > Actinomycetota > Actinomycetes > Actinomycetales > Dermatophilaceae > UBA4719. Next base: position 5,222 of record DATCNE010000026.1, on the reverse strand, counting down.
CCCGCCACGTACTCGACTACACCGGCGGCACTTTGGTGATGCCCATGACTGTGCTGGTGGAGCAGTACTGGCGCGAGATCAGCTGGGGCCTCGCCCAACACGCCATCCCGGTACGGCACTTCGTCCTCCACGCTGACCAAGACACCCTCCGCAAGCGCATCGAGGGCGACACCCTTCTTGGCCCCTCCTCATTCCGTCTGGAATACCTCGAGTCCTACGCCGAGGCGGCCCGCACCTGGCTGCACGGCGAGGCCGAAGTCGTCGACACCACACACCTCACACCCGGCCAGGTCGCCCTGCAGATCGCGGACGCCGTCAAGAGTTGAGGCACGGCACGCTCAGCGGCAATTGAGGATGTTCGGTCGCCCCTGGGGGGAATGCTGTGTCGGGTCGGTACTTGCGCTTTTCGCGAGTTGCAGCATCCGACCAGGTGCGCCGATGGCGGCTGGAACTCGTGGCCAGTCCAGGACCTCCAGTTCGGGAGCAGCCTGTTCTGGGACCCATCTGCATCGGATCGCTGTTAGCGTCAGGGTGTGCACATTACGGCCGACGATGTGATCATGCGAGGTAGCAGGGACCGCTAGGTCCCGCTCCCGCTCATTCACAGGCCCCGACGATTTGTCGTCCGGGACGGGTTGACGTGTGCACCGGCCGGCGGACTCCGGTCCATCTATCAACTGCGAGCCCCTGTTCCGCGTGGCTCACACTTCGAACGGTCAACCCCTTGTCTGTAATGAACGCGCCTTCGGCCGTCTCCGGAGCAACCCCTCACGAAGCGGCAGTGCGCTGCGCTGATCTGAGAAAGACTTACATCTTCCATGAGCAGTCACCCGGGGTGGCGGGTGCTCTGCGTGATCTGTTCCGCCGTCAGAAGCGAGAGCGTGTCGCCCTCACGGGACTCAACCTGGAGGTCCCGCCGGGTCAGATCCTTGGCCTGCTGGGACCAAACGGCGCGGGGAAGACCACCACGATCAAGATGCTGTGTGGGCTGCTGCGTCCCACCTCTGGGCAGGTCGAGGTTCTCGGGTTCCGCCCCACTGCCAGGGAGTTCGAGTTCCTGCGCAACATCTCTGTGGTCTTCGGCCAGAAGTCGATGTTGTGGTGGGACGTCTCCTGTTACGACTCCCTGCTGGTGCACAAACAGATGTACGACCTGACCCGAGACGGATTCAACGCGTCGGTGGCTGAGCTGTCTGAGTTGCTGGACGTCGGCAGCATCCTCCACGTCCCTGTGCGCAAGCTCTCACTGGGCGAACGCATGCGCTGCGAGCTGATGCTCGCCCTGCTCCACCGCCCGCGGCTGCTGTTCGCGGACGAGCCGACCGTTGGACTGGACGTCGTGGCCAAAGCCAAGGTGCGCGACTTCCTCTCCCGGGTCAACGCCGAGCTCGGCACCACGATCCTGCTCACGAGCCACGACATGGACGACGTGGAGACGCTGTGTGATCGAGTGGTCGTCATCAACCACGGCGCCCAGTGCTTCGACGGGGACCTGGCAACGCTGCGGCGTTCGCTGCGCCCCCGCAAGCAGGTGCGGGTGAGCTTCACCAACGCACTGCCGGGCCTGCCGGCCCTGCCTGCGGGGGTGCGTGTGGTCGACATACAGGAACGGCTGTTTCACCTTGAGGTCGAACGTGACTGCCTCGCTGTCGCGCTGGCGGCCGTCACCTCGTGGGGGCCCGTCGTCGACCTCGACGTGACGGACGCGGACCTCGACGAGGTCATGACCGAGCTCTTCACCAGCGAGGCCAGGCGGTGAGCGCGACCATTCCTCGTCAGGTGCGCGTCTTCGCCTCCCTGCTGGCACGTGACCTGAGCGTGACCTTGACCTACCGCGGCTGGCTGGCGCTGCTGCAGATCAGCAATCTCGTCGTCCCCGTCATCTCCCTTCTGGCGTGGCAGGGCGCGTTGGCCCTGGGCGCGACCGTTCCGGTCAGCCCCCAGTACCTGGTGACGTACTTCGTCATGGTCAGCGTGGTCAGCATGCTCACCTCAAGCTGGACGACGAGTTTTCTGTCCGAGAGCATCCGCCTGGGCCACCTCTCCTCCTGGCTGGTCCGCCCTTGCTCGACGCACCTCAACGCTCTGGCCAACAACGTCGGCGAGAAGCTGGTGAAGCTGCTGCTGCTGGTCCCGATGGTTGGCGTGTTCGCGCTGCTCGTTCGCGGTCAGCTCGGCCTGCCCACCGACCCGCGCCGCTGGCTCGGGTTCGTCGCCGGCATCGTCATGGCTGCGGGAATCACGTTCAGCCTCGACATCATCATCACCAGCCTCGCGTTCTGGATCGAGGACGTCACCGGCATCGACCGTTTCCGTGGGCTGCTCGCCCGCGTATTCTCCGGCGCCATCGTCCCCCTTGCCCTGTTTCCGTCTTGGATGGCGGGCCCGCTGAGCGTGCAGCCATTCCGGTTCATGCTCTCGTTTCCGCTGGAGGTTCTCCTTGGCAACGCCGAAGGGCCGGCCGCGGTCGGGTTCGCCTGGCAGACGGGTTGGCTGGTCTTCTTCGCCAGCGCGGCCGGGCTGGTATGGCGACGTGGGCTGCGCGGATACCAGGGCGCGGGAGCATGAGCCGGCGCCGCTTGGTCACCACTGGCCGTCACCTCCGGCTGTGGAACCAGTGCCTGACCCAAGCCGTTCGACGCGACCTGCAGTTCCGCACCCAAGCGCTCACCACCGCGGTTACCGCAGTGGTCGACCTCGCCCTGGCAGTCGTGCCGGTCCTGATCCTTACCCACGCCACCGGCCGGCGGGGCGGGTGGTCCGGACCCTTGTCCATCGCCGTCGTCGGGGCGTACGGCCTCGGCTCCTCCCTGATTGACTGCTTCGTCGCGCCCAACCTGCGACGGATGGACAGCTACGTGCGTCGCGGTGACCTCGACCTGGTCCTGATCAGACCCGTCTGCGCGCCGCTGTACACCGCCCTGCGCTGGATCCAGCCCTCCGAACTGGCCGGCGCGTTCTCCGGGGCCGCCCTACTTCTCACCGGCCTCCACCTGGCCAAGCAGCCGGTAACGGGTCCCGCCGCTCTGGCCGCCACCGCGTGGCTCATCCTCGGCATGCTCGCCTACTCGCTGTTCTGGACCAACCTGTCCTACCTCTCGTTCTGGCTCGGAAGCGCCGAACCCGTCAACGACATCGCCGTCCAGCTGCGCGGAGCCGGCCAGTACCCGCTGCCCTACTACCAACGAACAGCCCGGCTGGTGTTCATCAGCATCATCCCGGCCGGCCTCATCGGAACCATGCCCGTCGCATCAATCATCGGATCGGTTTCGTGGACGTGGCTCGCCCTTGCCGGGTGCGGATGCGCCGTGGCTGCCATCGTCACTCTCCTGCACTGGAAGCTGGCATTGATGCGCTACTCAAGCGCCAGCAGTTGAGACCAGCCCGCCGCCAACCTGAATCCAGCAAGACGTTGCGGGCCAGGTATTGACCGGCGGAGTCACCGCTGCCCCGAACAGCGAATGACGACGTGAAACGCGTCCGCTCATCGGCTTCAGATCGCACTGTCGGCGGCATGACCGGATGTTCTGGAGCGGTGTTGATCGGGCACTGCGACATGGTTCCAGAGACCATGAGGCGACGGGCCGCGCTCGCCTAGTCTTGTCGCCGTGCCCGCCAGGGCTCGAATTGAGTCCGGCTTCTGTTGGCGAAGAGCCTCCAAATCAGGGGAAGCGGAGCTGTGTTGTCGCCGATTCTGCGCCAGCGCCCCCCATTGCGCAGCTGTATGGAATACGTCTTCGACAGGACCCGCTCGTCCCTCTTGCGCGTCCAGGTCCTTCTCTCAATCCGTCCCTCGGCCGCAGCATCCAAGACGTCGAACAGGTCATCCAGGCCCATTCCCGCCCACTTCGGATTGGTGAAGATCTCCACCCAGACCTCGCCGTCGAGTTCAACGAAGATGGTCCAGGCATCCTCGACCAGAACCGCAACCCTGCAGCCGTTCTCGACCGTCGGCATCAACTGAAATGTGCGGAGGCCGTAGAACGCGTCGTTTGGGCTATCCGTCCTCTTGCCCAGATCGATGAGTGTGACTTCCAGCGGACCCGCAAACTCTTCCAGGCGCAACTGAAGTCGCTCCAGCACCATCTCAGTCGCCTGTGCTTCGCCCTCCATGCGCACATCCTGCCGTGAAACGTCGCCTCGTAGACATGGTGCCCTCACTTGATGGCCCGTTGCCGGCGCAGACGTCCGCACATCGGCAGGAGCGCACCCAACGCGGCATGTCCGCGCGAACAGGCGGTGTGCGGACGTCCGCTTGCCAACTCGTCGTCACTGGTCGCAGGTCCGCCAGTCGGCGGTCGGGTGGTGCTGATCGTCTGTCGTCAGAACCGAGCCCGGGTCGACGCGTGACAATGTGAAGGTTTGCTGGACCGGCTCCGTCCCGGGGGCCTCGTACTTCCACTGCACGGTGGAGTGACCAGAGAGCGGGGCGGCTGGGGTGATCGCGACGGACCCCTCCGGCGGTGTCCCGAACGTCACCGACCTCATGTCGACGCCGCTCGGACTCTGACCTGCGACCTTCCAGAGGACCTCTCCTGATCGGGAGTCGGTCACTGTGAGCGAGCGCTGCTTGAACCAGTCGGGTCTACAGGGGTCGATGATTGCCGTGGGCACTTGCACGGAACCGGTCAACCCGACGAGGACCGGGTCGCTACACCCCGCGAGCGTGAGTATTCCGAGGGCGCCCACCACTACCCTTTGCCGCCCTTTGGTGCGCATCGCCACCCTCAAATGGTGCCACGGGGAGATGGCGAGCGGAGCACGTTTGTGTGTCTCCGGCCACGTCCGCACATCGGCATGTGCGGTCGTGTTTTCGTGGTTCGTCAAACGTCTCAAGTGTGGAAGGGCATCTGGTGGCTGCCGGAGGACCCGGATGAGACCAGGCCAGGCACCTTGCACTACGACGACGACGATGGGCTGTGTCTTGAACTCATCGGAGGATTCAGCATCGAGGTACGTACACCGGTTGAAGGCGCCGTCACCGCCAGGATGGCGCGTCGCGACGGCACGCCGGCGATCGAGGGTCTCAGCGGGGGCTGTCTCAGACCTCGCGAAACCGGTTTATCGCGGGGAGCAGCGCTTCCCTCTTCTCCGGGTCCGTGACGCCAAGACCGGGCCTCGGGGCGAGCGCAAGAACTCCTACCTTGCCCTGGTGCAGGTTGCGGTGGACGTCGTACGCCGCCTGTCCGACGTCGACCAGGGGATACGTCTTGCTCAGCGTG
>DATCNE010000025.1:0-10973 GCA_036565395.1 Dermatophilaceae bacterium | reverse complement strand
CGTATGGCATGTGTCCTCGCTTCGTCGGCAGGTCGTGAGGTTGGGTCTTGCAGCATGTCATTCGGAACGACCGAGGGGAAAGGTGTCCATGCACCCTGGAGTCGCGCACCGGAAGTGAGCAGCACGCAAGTGACATCAGGGGCTACAAATGAGTGCCTTGCTTTGGGGTCGAAGATATTGTCTGCAGTTCCCTGATAGTCACCGCCCGACGAATCCGACTTGCGACTGTCAGCTGGCCTCTCGAGCGAGTTCGTGTTCGACAGCTCGCCGGATCCAGTTGGAGACCGACCGGTCATCAGCGGCCGCGCGATTTCGGATCTCGCGCAAGAGCTCCTCGGGGAACCGTACGGGCACAGGCTCGCTGAGTTTGGCCCTCCGACGCACAGGCGGCCCTTCGGGCACCTGATTGTCCGGTTCGGCGTAGAAGGTGTTCTCCTGCTCAGGTGTCATGTTTGTGTTGGTCATCGGTCCTCCCTGAAACGACTTGCGAGGTGGTCGGCCGCCAGGTAGCAACCGATTGGTCGGCACCTACTGGGGTCACCCCTGGTCGGGATCGAACCGTTCCACAGCCACAACCGCATCGTATTACAACTAACTACCGATGACTACGGTTCTGCCTGCTCGTGGTGCCGGCCGCCATGCTCTCAACGAGCGCACGTGCAGCCGGAGCCGACGGACACTGGGGCCACTAGGGCGAGAAAGGCTGTCCGAAGCTCAGGAAGGTCACGTGTTCTCCGTCTGGCGCCTTGTAGAGGCCGTCATGCCTGCTTTCCTTCAAAGCGAGAAGGGCCATGCAGTCAGCGTCTTCCTCCGAGACGGTGAGGATTCTCTCGGTGAAGATCTGGTGGCCGAGCAGCTCGCCCACCTCGCGCAGAGCCATGGAGTCGGCCTTGAGCCGAGGATCGATGCTGTCGTTAGCCCACGCCCACATCCACGTTCCCGTTTTGGCGTTGTGACTGCCCAGGAACTGGAATGGTGTGACTATCTCCCTCTCGAGGAACGTGAAGGTCAGGAGCGCCGTGTCCTGGTCAAAGAACCATTCCTCGGCGGCCTCGATGCCCCACTCGCGATTTCGGCGCAGCGCCTCGAGGGCGCGTTGATTTCCCTCGTTCAGCCACGAGTTCAAAGGCCCCTCAAGAGCCATCACAACGGTTCTGTCGGTGCTCTTTCTGCGGAACATCACGCCGGGAGTATGGCAGGCGATGGTGTGCACTACTGACCCTTTGGCCGTCGCTCGCGGTTCAGCCAGTTCCTCGCACCGTTGTCCGCACTTGAGGGATCCACGTGTGCGTCGCGTGGGACTCAGTTCATCGATCTACCGCTCATCGACAGTTCAGTGTTTACGGCTCGGCGGGAATAGAAGACGTTCGTGGCGGCTCGTGCGAGTGGGCTGATGGGCCTCAAAGGGCTTGTTCGACGGCTTCTTCGATACAGAGGTTCGTAGTGTCGATCACGTAATCGCCAAGGTTGGATGCCGCGTATTCGAGGTTCTGAGCAACCGCGACGCGGTGAACGTGGCGTTGAACGCTGGGTGCGGCGTTCTCCAGGTCGTCGTTGATCAACCGCGCCGGGCTACTGGCTGAGCGGGCTCGGATGCGCTCCCAGAGTGTGTCGGGGTTGGCCGCGAGCCTCAGGGCATGGACTCGTGCGGGCCGAACCGCGTGCCGAAGGATGGCGAGGTCCTCATTCGTGGTGACCATGCCGTTCGCAATGAGACGGTGCGCGCCACGGGAGAGGGCGTTGCGCCAGATCACCGCGAGGTTCGCTGCCTGCAGGGACCCGTCCGAGGGTGCGGGGCGAAGGAATCCGACTTGGTCGAGGTCGACATACACAGTGCACTCACCGCTGACCCACCGGCGCATGGCCATGCCCCACGAGACCGACGACTTCCCCACGGCACGGGGACCGATGATGATCGTCACGTCGCCGGCAGCGCACTCCAGCAGCTCCTGCGCGTCGGGGGTGCTGGGAGCGGCTGTCACCAGGGTGGCAGCCTCGCGGGCCAGGCCTGCGGGGTCGCGCCCCGTGGTGTCGATCACGGTGGCGACGAAGGGGGCATCGGCTAGGTCGCTCATCATGATCATGGCCTCATCGGCTGCTTCGCCAGGCCATCCCCGCGCAGCGAGACGCTCCCGCAGCGTCGGTTCGTCGACGGTGAGATGGCAGAACATGATGTCGGCGTCGGATGCCGCCTCGGTGAAGTCGTGCCCGTGCTCAGGGTCGATCACACCGGACATGACGAGTATCTGGGTGCCGGCGGCGCGGTAGTTCCGCACCATGGCGGCCAGGTTGTCGACCTTGAACCGGTGACAGCGCGAGTCGGCATCCGGCGGCGGTGCCAGCATGCCGATCTGGTCGATGTCGAGATACCCGACACAGAGCCCCTGATCGGCGAGATCGTTGAAGACCTGCCAGGCCACGGTCGACTTGCCCGTCGCGGGAGCACCGCACAGCCACAACACGGGCAGCCGTGCGCTCGTCACCATGACCACACCTTGGCATTCCCCCCTGTGGATGCTCGACCGGACCAGGACGCACCCATGACGTCAGGATCGACGCCCTCGCAAGTCGAACCCTCCTCATAGGAAGTCCGTTGGCAGACGATCGCGTTGCCCACGTCAAGGCGCCAGCCGGACCTGCGATCTCAGAAGAACCCTCGTCCCAGGCGGCTGTGGCCGTATGGATCGCAGACCCATTTGAGTGGAGCCCACTCGTTCCGATAACCCGGTTGGTTTGATTTCGCAAGATCGGCAGCGGTAGGCGCCGCTCGTGCTCTAGGCTTCGCTTCGGCGGGCTCGTCGGGCGGTGCGCAGAATTGGGGAGAACTGATGCGATTCCGCCTTACACGAGCGGCCATGGCCGCCGTCACAGCCGCTGCCCTGGGGTTGACGGCAGCATCGGCCGCCTCTGCTGAGGGGCCACCGCTGCCGGATGTGCAGATCGTCAGCCCGGCCTTCGACGACCCCGGCCCGCTGCGCGGCCCGTTCATCCTGACCGTCAGCGTGGCCCTGGGCGGCAGTGCGTCCATCATCTTGAGACCGAGTGTCTCTTATGGGGTCAATGATGTGCCCGTGGCCGCGCAGACAGTCACGGCTGAGCAGTGCCTGCAACTGTGCACCATCTCCTTCGAGGTGGACCCCACCACGTGGGACTCGCCGCTGCCCTCGGGCTGGGCCAGCCTGGGGGTGAACTGGTACTCGGCGGAGGGTAGCAGCGGCACGTACCGCGGGATCAGCTATGTCGCGCCGGTCGACAACGTCTGGGTCAGTGGGTTCGAGCGCGACGACACGACGGCGGCGCGCGGCTACCACCCGGGCGTCATGGACACCGGCGGCTCGCTGGTCATCTCCGGTAACGGCGAGCGCATCCCCGGGGAGGTCCTCGAGGCCCGTGTCTATCCGGGTCCGAGCTACGACCCGCTGCCCGCGTCTGTGCTGAGCGCCACCGGTGTGTGGGATCCCGCCACACAGCCGGCAGTCAGCCGGATCCGGCTCGAGACTGCGACCCTGCCCGAAGGCACCTACCGGCTGCTGGTCCGGGCCCGCAACGCCGCCGGCCGATACGGGTTCGGCTTCAACAGCACCCTGACGGTGCGCCACCGGCCGATTGTCCAGATTGACGCGCTGTCGGCGTTCCTGTTGCGCGGCACGCCGCTGGCGGTCGTTGTCTCGGTGAACCGGCCGCTGCCGGCCGGAGTCATCCCCGGCAGTGTCCAAGTCAGCGTGGACGGCTGGCCCGCCCAGACCCTGCCCGTCGCATACTGGGACAACTTGAACGGCACCACCGGTCCGATACAAGGCAACGTGGCGGTGCCGGCGGCGGACCTGCCCGACGGTGTCCGGACGGTGACCAGCCAGGTCCTAGACACGAGAGGGCAGCCCCTGGGAGACCCCGCCACAGGACAGGTGAAGGTGGTCTCGTTCACCGAGACGGCTTTGGTGCCCACGCTGGTCGTCGGCACCAGCGTGCAAGTCCTGTTCCGTGGCAGCGCCCCATCTGGGATGTCCTACAGCTCCTGCACCTTCGGCACGTCGGAGCGCAGCTTCGTGACCAACAGCGGTAACCTCTGCGCCCGCGGCGACACCTCGTATTCCCGGTCGGTTCCGTGGACCCCGTGGGTCGCTGGGGCGGGTGAGGTTCAGTTCTACATGAGCACCCTGCAGGGCGTAGACGGCCCCTTTGCTCGCATCCCGGTGACCATCTACGCACGCCGGACGGCCTCCGTCAGTGCGGTCACCTCGTCGGCGTACGGAACTAGGCCAGTGGCCACCATCACGGTGCGCGATCTGAGGAACCTTATGTCTTCGACGGTTGCCGCCTCGGGGGTGTCGGTGTTGCTGCAGCGCAAGGCGGCCGGCACAAGCACTTGGCTGACCGTTGGGGCGGGCCGGACCGGCTCCACCGGCCGCGCCTTGATCGCCTTCACGAACACGGTCAGCGGTCGACTGCGCGCCGTGGTCGCCTCCAGCGTGCCTGGCAAAAGCGTGGTTACGACCGAGCGGACTGTGACTTGCGTCAGCACGGTGTCGTGGTCGTCACTGCCGACCTCGACCCGCTCGGGAGCGCTGGTATACGCGTCGGTGGTGGCACGCCCCTCTGAGCGTGGCGCGTCAGTCCGGGTCCAGGCTAGGTACTTGGGTTCCTCCTCGTGGACGACGTTAGGTTCGGCGTCGGTGTCATCGATCGGCGCGGCGCGGGCGGGCTTCCGGCTGTACGCGCGCAGGACGTGGGAGGTCCGGGTAGTGCGGGTGGCTACCACCCTGCGGGCGACCGGCTACAGCACGGTCCGACGAGTCGCGGTCCGGTAGCAGCCAACCGCGTGTGCGGCACCGCGACGAGCGTCGAGCGGCTCTCCAAATCCTGCAATCGTGCCTTGTGTCGCACGCGGTCGGGCGCATGAGGGTGCGTTCCAGATCTGGACAAAGTGAGGGCCAAGTGCCGTCGCCGATGGGTGGATCATGGCGTTGGTCGACGGTTGGGCCCGGCTACGTGGTGTTGGCGCCCATCGTTGGCCGCTGACCAGCGCGTGCGTGACGTCGTGAGCCGCAGCGCGGCTCGATCGAACTGCTGCCCAGCCGAATGGTCGCTGTTTGGTTGGGCGATTCTGTCTATGCCGAGGCAAGAGGACCGGAGCTGCGCGCAAGCCGCCTCGATGTCCCCATCATCAATCAGCCCAGCAGGAGCACCGACGTGAACCGCGTCACCGGCGGCGCCATCTGTCCCACCATGGTTTCGTGACCTGAGTCGCTCTTGCTCGTTGCCATACAGGCAGTCCTGTCTGAATTCCTGATGTCACCGAAGGAGAACGGCATGCCGAACCGTGGAGTCCATCACGCCGCACACCATGGAGCTCATCGCGCCGCACACAATGGAGCCCACCGTGGAGTCCGCACGATCGCACTGCCTTGGCGCAAGGCCTATGTTGCTTTGCCGGCTATCGGGCTGATCGCTGTCGGCACCGCCCTCGTCGCCCCCGCGGATGCCGTCAAGGGTGTCACCGTCTCGAAGGACCCGACAGCGGTTGTCGTGCCCGGCGCCGCGTTGACCCTGGCCCACATCCAGCCCGATCAGTTCGCTGCGGGCACACAGGCGGCGCCCGACCGAGAGTCGTCGAAGACTGATTCCGCGTATCAGGCGACAAAGACAGCCAAAGAGGCGAACCACCACCCGGCCCCACGTCCCACTTCTCCGAACGGGCAAGAGCCCAGGGCCACCTCAGGGCCACCGGCGACAACCGCGCGCCCAGCTCACCGGGGCCGAGCCTGGCACTGCCTTTACCCACGCTCCCGCTCCCCGTTTTGACAGCGAACATCCTCAGCTCGGCTCGAGCGAATTTTGCGGGCTCGGGTGGAGGTCAGGCGTTGAGCGGACCGGGTGCGACGAACGTATGAGCCTGGATGGCCGTCGGCGGCGTGCCGTTGACGACCGGTGACGCTCGAGTCCAAGGCTGGTCGTTGGCGAGGAACGGCTCCTCGGCCCGCATCCACTCGTCCCAGAAATCCTCCGCATCGTCGGGCGTCCGGCCGAGCTCCACGTCGCGCGCGATGCCGCGCCTGCGGGCTTCGGCACGGTCGGACTGGACCCACACGACGAGCTCGGCGACAGCCGCGAGGCCGGATCGTCCGGCGCCCACGCCCTCAACGATGAGGACAGGGTTCGGCGGCAGATCAACGGCGCCTGGTCTGTCCTGGGCGACCCAGCCCGGCGGCCGGAAGTGGATCGCGTCGCCACGTCGCCACGGCGCGATAACGCCTTCGACCAGGACGTCCGCCCAGTGGATTGGGTCGTGGTGCCACGCGATGTCGTCGGAGTGCACGAGCGCACCGTCGAGGAGCTGCGACAGACGCCCTGCGAAGGTCGACTTGCCGCCGCCCGACCGCCCGTCTACGAGGACGAGGGCAGGTTTCTCCGCTGAGAACAGCGCCCGCACGCGGGCGGTCAGCTCGACGTCGTCCAGGGCCTCCCACGAACCTGCCTGGGGTTCCCCTGGGTGCAGGTGCATCCCGTGAGTATGGCGGGGTGTCAGCTCAAGCGCGTCCGACCTCTACGACGCGAGGGCAGGATCGTGTGGGCACTCCATGGGATTCCCCACTGAGCGCTCGGCCCCCCTTACGGAATAGGTGAGATGGGGACTTTGGCGCAAACCCGGAAGCGGGGCGGATGACGGGGCGGACTGCTGGGGCCGTCCTGGGGTGGCGCAGCCCCACGGGTGCACAAACGCGCGGTGACCTCACTGGCCATATCGGGCATGGCATCGCCAGCACCTGGTCGGACTCGGCGACGCGTACGCCGTCAGTTGTTCGCTTCGCCTGTGCCGGTCCACGGCTCAGCGCCCACGCTCTCCAAATACTCGGCGAGCGTCATCTGCCGGCCGTCCACGTCGACGGGGGCTTGGAGGGCCGCGGCCACTCGGGCGTCGCTGGGCAGTGCGGCCCGTTCGGCCGGTGGCAGCGCGTCGTAGGTGTAACCAGCAACGGCCATCGGCTGTGCCGCCCCACTGAGCGCATAACGGACAACCGTGTCGTTCCTGTCAGCGCACATGAGGATACCCACGGTCGGGGCGTGCAGGGCGGGGTCGCGAAGGCGATCGTCGACAGCCGCGATGTAGAAGCCGAGCTTGCCCGCAAACTCCGGTTCGAACTTGCCGATCTTGAGCTCAACGACGACGTACCGCACCTGCGGGATGTTGAAGAACAACAGGTCGATGTAGAAGTCGTCTCCGCCGACGTCGAGGTGAACCTGCTGCCCGACGAACGCGAAGCCGGCGCCGAGCTCGAGAAGGGTGCTGCGCAGCCGGGCGACCAGGGCCGCTTCAAGCTCACGCTCAGCAACTCGCCCGGACAGCCCGAGGAAGTCGAACATGTACGGGTCCTTGGCGATCTGCGCGGCCAGCTCGGAGTCCTCGCCGGGCAGGGTGAGCTCGAAGTTGGACGGCGCGGCGCCTGCCCGATCTCGGGCTCTGCCCTTGATCTGGTTCAGGAGCACGTTCCGCGACCAGCCCCCAGCAACGGCGGCCAGGGCATACCAGTCCCGGGCGTCAGGCTCATCGAGCTTGTCGAGGAGCACCCTGACATGGCCCCAAGGAAGTTGTCCCACAGGTTGTGGGACAACTGCGCTTTCGGACCAGGCTGCAGCCAATTGACGCATGTAGTGGATGTTGCTGCGCGACAGTCCGCGCATGTCCGGGTACGCCGCCCGCAGGTCATGCGAGAGCCGGTCGATGACCCGGGTGCCCCAGCCCTCGGCGTTCTGCCGTTCCAGGATGGCCTTGCCGATTGCCCAGTACAGCTCGATGAGCTGGGTGTTGACCACCCGCGCGGCGGTCCACTGTGCAGACCGGATCTGGGCCTTCAGCTCAGACATGCCATGTCTCCGGCAGTTCCGGTCGTTGTAGGGACGCACCCGAGTCACTACGGGAGGGAGAGGATCCAGCCGAGAGCCATTTTGAGCGCCCGGCCGATGGCCCGCAGCATGGAGACGTGGTCCGCGCGGGCATCTTGAAAGGCGAAGGCGGACGCGAACACACCAGCTACGAGGAAAAGGGTCACTGCACACACAAAGAACGGAAACGGCAAATCGACCAAGTCCGCGACGAGCCCAGCGATCCCTCCGACGACCAGGAGCACGAGGGCCAGCGCGAGATGCCAGTTAGCCTCGGGCTGACCGGTCGATTTGCTGCTCATCTACTCACACTCGCACACGTCCTCAGACGCCGCTGGGCGACTTCAGCGAAGCAAGGACCTGACGGAGGAGGTCATCTTTAGTCGTCCGCTGGTCAGATCACCGAAGGCGACCTCGGCGTCGCAGTTCACCAACGCGGCTGTCGCAGTACACCAACGCGGGTAATGACTGCATTGTCGCTGTAGTCATCGGAGTCGACAGGTCTTCGGCTCGACTGTGGTGGCGCGGCTTTAGCGCGGCGGCTTGCGGTACGCCTGGGCGTTGCCGGTGTCTGGCTCGAACCCAAGACTGCGGTAGACGCGGCCGGCTGGGTTCGTGGCCTCGGTAACGATGACCCACCGGTTGCAGCCACGGTCGTCGGCCCATCGGGCGGCGACGCCGAGAAGGTGGGAGGCCAGCCCGCGCCGCCGGTGCTCGGCGGCGGTGCCGACGCTCTGGTAGCGCGCGGAGGTGCCGCACCGGACGATACCCAGGTCGGCGACGAGGGTGTCGTCGGCGAACGCCCCGAAGAAGGCGCCGACGTCCCGATCGGAGAGCGCACGTCGCGCCTGCACCTGCAGTTGGGCGAATCGTTTGAAGTCTTTCGGATCCTGCTCGTCGGTTCGGTCGTTCTCCGCTACCGACCGGGCCACGGATTGCACCCAGTCCTGGCCACTGAGCCGGCGCACCGTGTACCCGTCTGGAAGCGGCGTCTGTCGGGGCAGGATGGATGTCGTGAGTACGTCGTCGAGTTCCAGCTCGAGTCCCAGCGCGATCCAGACGTCTTGGTCGTCGGGCATCCGGGTCAGACCGATCGCGACCCAGGCCGCTTGGGGAAAGGCCGACTGGAATGTATCAACCCACCTTCGCGCGTCGTCCACAGCGTCCTCGTCTGTGACGAACAGGCAGTTGCCCCAGTGGAAGTCGGGGTTGTGCTGGCTGCGGACGACCAGATGGTCCTCGCGGTCCTCAACGATCGAGCCGGAGTGTTCGAGGACGGCGAGGTCTGTTGCCCATCCAGGCGGGAAGGTGCGCATGGCGTGACGGTACCGGAGCGCCTCTGAGAAGTTTGACCCGTGGACACTGCAAGCCGCGCGACTCTCGGCGGAAGTTCGCAAAGATGGGCACAAGCGCGGACGGCGCCAGATGCGGACGTTCGGAGTCGGGCGATGCTGGCCCGTTCAGTCGAGGTCGAACGCGGCTCGGATCGCCTCAGTGAGTGCGGTTTCCTGGCCTGTCAGCAAGAAGCCCAGCTGGCGTCCGAGCGCACTGGAAGGCACCGTGACGATGTTGTCGCAGCTGACGACGCTGTCGTGATCGAGCCCGTTGGCTGGGCCCACCGGCACCTCCGTGGACAGGCCACGGATGGTGCTGGTGATGGGCGCGACAGTGACCCGGCTGAGGTGGGGGCGTACGACGTCACGGGTGAGGATCAGCACCGGTCGTGTCTTGTCCAGGCGCGCGGAATGAATGGGTCGCATCAGTCGAGGTCGTCCATCGACGTGGCGGCCGCGTACTCGGCGAGGCTGTCCAGGTCGGAGTCCGGGCCTGCGATGGCGAGGATGGCCGCATCTCGTTCAGCGACCTTGCGACGACGCTCCCGTTCGAGGGCTCGCGACACCACAGCGGCACGGCTCGCGGCCTCGCCATGACTGACCAGGTCGTCAACGAAGGCGACCAGGTCATCGGGCAGGCGGACGGCGATCTGTGTGCTCATACCAAAACGGTACCATAATGGGATGCACCCGACAGCGGCCAGATCCGGTAAACCTCCTGGGATAGGTGCTCGGACCTGCGGCGTCGCTCAAGGGGGCTTGGCCGGTTTGAGTACCAGTCCCCATGTACCTGTCTGATGTCGAGCGCACACTGATCCCATGGACGAGCCGGGCACCGACACGCCTTACCGGCCCGCCGGGACATCCCTGTCCAGCAGATCACCTTGGATCACCGGTTTCCCAGGCTGGACCCACCTCATAGCTACGCTCGGCTTCCCCGCCTGGTTCATCAGCGGTGCTGCTTACGGTTACGGCATCGAGACCGGCTACGGCTGGTGGCAGGGCTTCGGTGATCTTATGCCCCGGCTGATTCTCGCGTTCCTGGTCCTCGTCGTGCCTCCGGCGGTCGCCCTCGAAGCGTGGATGGTCTCCCGACCTAAGTCCCGGTGGGCCGCGCGGGTGCCCGTGATCTGTTACGTCCTCGCCGCTGGGTTCATCTCGTTTGTGCCTGCCGGGCTTCGGTTCGGCGGCGACACAAGCCCTACTCCGGTAGACGCGGTCATGGTGTCGTTGGCCACGTACGCGATCGTTATTGGCGCTCAGGTCGTGGGCGCCTACCTTGCCTGCCGATTCTGGACGCGCCGGTAGGTGGCGTCGCGATCTGCTTCAAAGGGGTCGCTCCGGCGGCAAGGGCAGTCTGGGCCAGAAAAACCCCGTCGAACCACCCCCACGCGCCTGCTCTTGCTGCCGTACTCAATGGAACGTGACGGTCATGCCTTCTCGCACACGAAGATCGCGGTCCCCGGAATCAGCGCGCCGCGAAGTGGACTCCACCCGCCCCAGACCTGCTGGTTCTCGTCAGGCCACTCCGGCTCGACCAGATCGACCAGGCGGAGCCCGGCGGCAGTGAGCTCGCGCACCCGGTCGCCCAGGGTGCGGTGATGCTCAACATACGTCGTCACGCCCGACTCCTCCTCGACATAGGGAGTCCGGTCGAAATACGAGTTGGTCACCGTCAGACCCGCATAGCCGGGGTCGTCGGGCAGGGTCCACCGGATCGGGTGGGTCGTGGAGAAGACGAACCGCCCGCCGGGCCGA
>DATCNE010000024.1:0-7351 GCA_036565395.1 Dermatophilaceae bacterium | reverse complement strand
CTCGGCCATGGGAAGCCCCGACGTCGCAAAAAGCTCGTCGCTCCAGGTCAGACACAGGTCGCCGCCAAGAATGGCACCGGCGAGGCCGAACCGGTCGCCGCTGCCCGCCCAGCTGGCGGCCGCATGCTCGTTGGCCAGGCGCTTGTGTGCCGTCGGCATACCGCGTCGGGTGTCGCTGTCGTCCATGACGTCGTCATGCAGCAGCGCTGCCGCCTGGAAGAACTCCATGGCGGTCGCCGCCCTGATGATGGCCTCGCTGTCCGGTCCACCGCCGGCCCGATAACCCCAGTAGAGGAAGGCGGCCCGGAGCCGCTTGCCACCTTGCAGCAGCGCGCTCACTGCCTCGACCAAGGGGGTGAGGTCGTCGCCCATCTCGGACAGGACGGCCGACTGGCTGGAGATTTCGGCGTCGACAGCGATCTGCACGCGTGCGCGCAGGTCACTGGTGTCCAATGGGTTCGACAAGGGCCCTCCCGGATGCTGAGTGGTCTGAGCCTACGTGTTGTGGTTCGCATAGTCTGGCCGGCATGGCGCGCGGAACCTCATCGATCCTCCCTCAACCGGAGCACCTCAGCCGCTCGATTCCGCGACTGCTCGCGAAGGAGGGCACGTCGTACAGCTTCGAGTTCTTCCCGCCCAAGGACGATGCGGGGGAGCGGACCCTGTGGGAGGCGATTCGTCACCTGGAGCGCATTCGCCCGACGTTCGTCTCGGTGACCTATGGGGCCGGCGGCTCCACCCGGGACCGCACCGTGCGGCTGACGAGCAGGATCGCGCGCGAGACGACTCTGACCCCTATGGCTCACCTGACGTGTGTGGGGTCGACGGTGGCCGAGCTACGTCAGGTCGTGGGGGAGTATGCCAGCGCGGGTGTGCGAAACGTGCTCGCGCTTCGTGGGGACCCGCCAGGCGGCCTGGGGACCCCCTGGACGCCCCAGCCCGATGGTCTCAACCACGCGGACGAGCTCGTGACCCTGGTTCGTTCGCTGGGCACGTTCACCGTTGGCGTGGCCGCGTTCCCGGACCAGCACCCCGAGTCCTCGAGCCTCGACCAGGACGCCGACGTGCTCGTACGCAAGGCCGACGCGGGGGCCGAGTTCGCGGTCACGCAGTTCGTGTTCGACCCCGACAGCTATGTGCGGTTGCGCGACAGGGTGGTCGCCCGCGGGCGCGACCTGCCGATCATCCCCGGGCTGATGCCGGTGACGAGCTTCGCGCAGGTACGCCGGATGGCCGAGCTGTCAGGGACGCCGCTGCCTGCTGTCGTGGTCTCGCGACTCGAGGCGGTGGCCGATGATCCTGCGGCCATCCACGAGGTGGGCGTGCAGATCGCCACCGAGCTGGCCCAGCGACTGTTGGCCGAGGGCGCACCGGGGCTGCACTTCTACACGATGAACAAGTCGCCCGCCACGCTTGAGGTCTTCGCCAGGCTGGGTGTCTGAGTCCCTCAGCCGGTCGACACCTCAGCTGGTCGGGTCCGGTCGGTCCCACAGGAGGTCGGGACGGAACTCGTTCGTGTGCCCGTCCGGTTCAGATGGCGACGGTAGGCCGAGCCTGATGCCGAGGGTGGCCAGAACGTGGTCCACCTCGTCCACGTCATAGCCCGCACGGAATGTCGTCGAGGTGAAGCAGACCTCCGTGACCTGCTGCCCGTGGAGCGTGCGCTCGGCCAGTGGGAGCGCGAGGTTGGCTGCGATGAGATCCACGAAACGGTCGACCTCTTGCTGGTTGTAGCCGGTGCGGAACTTCGTCGGGGTGAATCTCAGGCTTGAGATGTCCATCGTGCTGCCCCTCGGCTCGGTTCGGTTCCGGCGCCTTGTGAGACACCTCGCGATCCTGACAACCTAGTCCCGCAGGTCCGACATTCGGTCCTGGGCGCGCCGTGGACCGGTCGCTCAGGCGACTTCGGCAGGATGTCCCCCGGTCAGGCGCAACAGCTCGTCGTACGAGGTCGGGAAGACCGTGTTGGGGTGGCCGGCGGCGGCCCACACCTGGTCATAGCGGCTGAGGGAGATGTCGACGACGGTCTCGACGGGATGGAGCAGGGCGACCGGCGCCACGCCTCCGATCGCAAATCCGGTGTGTTCCCGGACGAACTCGGCGTCGGCGAGGGAGACCTCAGTGAGCTCCAGCAGGTCTGCGACCTTGATGGTGTCGACCCGGTGGATCCCTGAGGTGAGGACCAGCAAGGGCCGGATCGTCTTGTTGCAGTGAGCCCGGAAGACCAGCGAGTTGGCGATCTGGGCGGTCTCGATGCCGAGGGCTTCGGCAGCCTGCCGCGCCGTCCGGGCCGCATCGTCGAGGACCGTGATCTGGCCGCGGACACCGAAGGACATCAGGGCTGCGGCCACGCGACGCACCGAGGGATGTTCGAGAACGTTCTCGACACTCGGATCGGTCATATGGGCACGGTAGCCGTGCTCGGCTCCCGCACGGAAGAGGGTCGCCCAGACATCGGGGTTGACGGGTTGTCGGAGTCGCGGTGTACATTCAGATTAGTCGAACACACGTTCTAAAAAACGTGTGACTCGGTACGGCTGGTTCTGCGGCGGGCGCCTCGACCCCGCCCGTCGCAGAACCGGGCGGACCCATGACTTTCAACTGATTTTCAACCTCTGCCTACATCCCTAAGGAGCTGGCCATGGTGCGTCGTTACGAAGAGCCCATCGAGGTCCGGGCGGGTGCTGGTGGTGCCGATCCAGCGAGTGACACCAACCGCGCTGGCGACATCAGCTGCCCGGACCCCACACCTTCGGCCTTCCTGTGGCGCGGCCGGCTCTACGTCGTGCGTGACGTGATCGGGCATTGGCGAGAGCGCAGAGCGTGGTGGCGTGAGGCCCTCGATCCCGATGAGGAGGTCGCGGCGCACCGGCTGGACTGCCTCGAACAAGAGGTATGGCGAGTGGAAGCGAGCCCCGGTCGACTGGCCGGCATCGGGGTGTACGACCTGGGAATGAACAACCTGGGCGGGGACGGGCCCGTGCGCGGTTGGCGACTCCTGCGCGTGGCGGACTAGGCGGTGGTGGTGATGACGACTCGGACAGCAACAGCGCCGCGGGCGCCCTTGGCCAGCACGGTGCTGGACCTGCTCGACCGATCCCGGGCCAGCTTGCTGTCGGCCTGCCACGCTGACTCCGTCGCCGAGCGCTACGTCGAGGCTCACCTGGCTGCTTTGCGGGCTGCGGCGGCGTTGTTGGCTGCCCGTAGCAGGCCAAGCCGGCGCTCGCAGCTACGCAGCGTGTGGGAGGTGCTGCCGCAGGTGGCTCCCGAGCTGACCGAGTGGGCGGTGTTCTTCGCCGCTTCGGCCAAGCGTCGCGCCGCGCTCGAGCGAGGTTCGGCCGCTGCCGTTGCGCGCGAGTCTGATGACCTTCTCCGGCAGTCCGAGATCTTCTTCGAGCTGGTTCAGGGGGCACTCGGGCTGCCCATGAGCCGGCCGTTGCCTGAGTTCATAGCTGTGACCGGACGACAGTGACCGGGCGACAGTGACAGAGCGACAGTGACAGAGCGACAGGACAACCGTGAGTGATGCTTTTGCCCACCTGCACGTCGCGTCCGGCTACTCGTTGCGTTACGGCGCATCGACACCCGCGGCGTTGGTGGAACGTGCCGCCTCACTGGGCCAGCCCGCGCTCGCCCTGACCGATCGCGACGGACTCTATGGTGCCGTGCGCTTTGTGCAGGCTTGCGACGAGGCAGGCATCGCCCCGGTGCTCGGCGTGGATCTGGCGGTGGGCCCCGAGCGATCCAATACCGTTACAGGGCAAGGGGTTCAGGCTGCTCCTGCCGTAACTAGCCGCACCGAGACTGGCCGCACCGGCACCGGTCGTGCACGCACTGGTCGCGCCAGTCCTGCCCGGGGCGGCGCTGAGGTCGATCCCCGATACCCGCGGGCCACGGTGTTGGCACGTGGGCAGGGCGCCGGGGTCGACCCTGGCGTCGGTTGGGGCAGGTTGTGCCGGCTGGTGACCCAGACCCATCTGAGTGGTGAACGCGGAGCCCCGGTCGCCAGCGCCCAGCTCATCGCCGAGCATGTCGTCGACCCGAGAACAGGACAGCTGGCGCTGTTGGTCCTGCTCGGGCCGGCCTCTGACGTGGGCCAGGCCTTGCTGGCGCGACGCCCCGACCGGGCACGCTGGCTGCTGCGCCAGTGGGTCGACCTTTTGCCGCGTGGCGGTGTGGTCATCGAGGTGGTGTGCCATGGCGGGCCGGAGGGCACGCCAGCCAGCCTCGGACATGCTGCCCGGCTGCTGGGTCTGGCCACCGAGTCCGAGCTGCCGGCTGTGCTCACGGCTGCGGTCCGCCACGCCGATCCCGGCGGGGCAGTGACCGTCGACGTCCTTGATGCTGCCCGTCGTCTCGTGCCACTGGACACGCGTCATCTCGACCGGGTGACCACGGCAGGTCATCTCGCCTCGTCCGCCCAGATGTATGCCGTGGCTCGTGACGTCGCTCGGGCCTCGGGTGCCGGGGTCAGTGGTGGCGGTAGCGGTGAACGTGACCGGGCCCGTCAGCTGATGGCCGACACCATGGCTCTGGCGCAGGCCTGCGCGCTGGACTCGTGCACCGATCTGGGCATCGGCTCGGTGCACCTGCCGGAGCCGTCGGCCCTTGGTATTGCCCCTGATGAGAGTCCTCAGGAGGTTCTGGCTGCCCGCTGTCGGGGTGCCATTGCCACGAGATATGGGGGAGCAGGCGACGCCGAGCTGTCTGCGGTGGCCTCGCGGCTGGAGGACGAGCTTCGGGTGATCGCAGGGCTCGGCTACCCGACCTACTTCATGACGGTGGCGGCAGTGTGTGACCTGATCCGTGACCTCGGGGTGCGGGTGGCGGCACGAGGTTCGGGCGCCGGCAGCCTGGTCAACTACCTGCTCGGCATCAGCGGGGTGGAGCCGTTGCGTCACGGCCTGCTCATGGAGCGGTTCTGCTCACCGCTTCGCGCCCAGCTGCCCGACATCGACATCGACGTGGAGTCCGCCCGACGGACCGAGATCTACGAGCACGTCCTGGAACGTTTCGGCGGGGACCGGGTCACCTGTGTGTCGATGATGGACACCTACCGCGTGCGCCACGCGATCAGGGATGTCGGCGCCACGCTCGGGCTGCCAGTGGGCGAGATCGATGCCATCGCCAAGGCGTTTCCGCACATTCGGGCCCGTGATGTCCGGTCCGCCATGGCCGAGCTGCCTGAGCTGCGTGCCAGTGGCCTGGATGTTCCTCGCCTGCGAGTTCTCTTCGACCTCGTGGAACGCCTCGATGGCCTGCCTCGGCACATCGCCGTGCATCCCTGCGGCGTGATCCTGTCCAACAGGGAGCTGCTCGATCACACCCCGGTCGAGGCCAGCTGGCTGGGGTTCCCGATGAGCCAGTTCGACAAGGATGACGTCGAGACCCTGGGCCTGCTCAAGCTCGACATCCTTGGCATCCGCATGCAGTCGGCAATGGCACACGCTGTCAAGGAGGTGGAGCGGGTCGACGGCATCCACATCGACCTCGACGACCGGGCGCGGGTCAGCCTCGAGGATGACCGGACGTTCCGACTGATCCGCTCCACACACACATTGGGGTGCTTCCAGATCGAGAGTCCCGGCCAGCGCGAGCTGATCGGCAAGTTCGGGCCGGAGACCTTCGAGGACCTCATCATCGATATCTCGTTGTTCCGCCCCGGTCCGGTGAAGTCCGACATGGTCACCCCGTTCCTGCTGGCCCGTCAGCACTGGCGTTCGCCGGAGTACCTCCACCCCAGCCTCGAACCAGCGCTGAAGGAGACCCACGGCGTCGTGGTCTTCCACGAGCAGGTGCTCAAGATCGTTGCCGAGACCACTGGCGTCACCCTGGCCCAGGCCGACGAGGTGCGCAGGGCACTCGGGTCCCCTCAGGGTCAGCTGGACGTCGAGGCATGGTGGCGACCGGCAGCGGCAGCCAGGGGTTACGAGCCGGCTGCGGTCGACCGGATCTGGGAGGTGCTCAAGGCATTCGCATCTTTCGGCTTCTGCAAGGCCCACGCAGCGGCGTTCGCGTTACCCACCTACCAGTCGGCATGGCTCAAAGCTCATCACCCGGCAGCCTTCCTGTCCGGTGTGCTTACCCATGACCCGGGCATGTACCCCAAACGACTGATCCTGGACGACGCCCGCAACCTGGGCATCGCGATCCTGGGACTGGACGTCAACGCCTCGGGCGAGAGCTACCGGGTGGAACCGGTCGCGCCGTGGTCACCACGTGACCGAGATCGCGACAGTGACTTCGGCCGCGTTGCCGTTGGGCAGCGGCCGGATGCCGACCTGCCCGATGGGCGGGCCTACGGCATCCGGCTGTCCCTGGCCGACGTCCTGGGCATCAGCGACGCCGAGGTACAGCGCATTCTGGCCGGCCAGCCGTACTTCACCCTCGCCGACTTCTGGCATCGCGCCCAGGTCAGTCGACCGGTGGTCGAGCGGCTGGTCATGGCCGGGGGGTTCGACTCGATCTACGGACTCAGCGGTACGACGGTCTCCGGTGGCAGCGGGATGACGGGGCGACGTGGCCGGGTGACCCGACGCGACCTGTTGCTGCATGTGGCCGAGCTCGACCGGTGGTCCCGATCGGTGCGCCGATCCAGCCGTCGGGTGGCACCTCGTACGTCCCGGGCAGCGACTGCCGCGGCGACCCTCGAAGCGACCCTGGCGCAGGCGACCAGCGCAGAGACGTGTGACGTGCGGCTTCTGGCTGCGGCGCAGTCCCAAGGGGGGCGCCCCGTCATACCGGCTCAGGCCCAGCCCACCCAGCTCACCCTCGACCTGGGGGACACTCCCGAGCTCGCCATGGCCACCGGCCTGCCCGAGATGACGGGGCCGGAGCGGGTCAGGGCCGAGCTGGACATCCTGGGGCTGGATGCCAGTGCCCACATCATCGACTTCTACGCCCCGATGTTGCAGGCGCTCGGAGTGACCCGATCTGGCCAGCTGCTCGGAGCGCGCAGTCGCTCCGAGCTGTGGGTTGCCGGGGTCAAGGTTGCCACGCAGACGCCGCCGATCCGCTCGGGACGGCGCGTGGTGTTCCTGACCCTTGACGACTCGACCGGCCCTGTCGACGCAACGTTCTTCGAGGATGTCCAGGGTCCCTATGCGGCAACGGTCTTCCACTCCTGGATACTTCTGGTCCGCGGGATCCTGCGGCGCACCGGGCCCAAGGGCGTCTCCCTTCGTGCAACCGGGGCATGGGAGCTGTCCGGGTTGTGGGAGGCCTGGAGCAGAGGCGGGCTCGAGGCCGTGCTCGAGGCGCTGTCCGAGGCAGATGAGCGGGCGCACTCCCTGGCTGCGGCAGGGGCCGCCTTCGACGAGACGGCCGGTGCCGAGGCAGCGCAGTCCCGATC
>DATCNE010000023.1:0-7534 GCA_036565395.1 Dermatophilaceae bacterium | reverse complement strand
ATCATGGCGCCGGCGAAGGGCTCGTTGACCACGATGGCACCGGCGAGGGCGAGCATTGCGATCACGTCGACGCTCAGCTGACCCCGACGGATTGCGTTGATGGTCCAGAAGATCGAAAAGCCCAGTCCGAGAACGTTGCCCACGATCCACAGGAAGCGGGTCGGCGTATCTGCGTCCATCAGCCACGTCACGCCTCCGGCGATCAGCAGCACCGTGGATACGGAGAACAGAAGCGTTTCCTTGCTTGCACGCAGACGGGCCACGCGCGTCATTGTCCCGACTTACGCGGTTGAGGCACAGAGTCGAAAGGCCCGCCTTAGTTGGGCCCCTCCGAGTCCGGGATAACTGAAGGGCAGGTCGAGTCGGTCCTCATCGATCCGAAACGGACAAGATCGATAAACCGAACAATATTGCCTAAAGGGTTGTGTTCTTGGCCATCGTCGTGCAGGCTTGTAAGCGCTTACATAGGCGGAGGCGGTCAATGACGACCAGCGGACAGGGCACCCGCCCGACGACGATCTACTCCGTCGCGCAGCTTGCCGGCGTGTCGATCGCCACCGTCTCGCGAGTGCTCCAGGGGACCGGCGCGACCTCTCCGCAGACCCGGGCGAAGGTGCTGCAGGCCGTCGAGGATCTCGAGTACGTGCCGCGCCAGTCCGCACGCAGCCTTGCGGTCCAGCGGCACGAAGCCCACGGGCTCGTCGTCCCTGATCTGGCCGGTCCGTACTACTCCGAGCTGCTGATGGGCTATGAGTCCGCTGCGGCGGAGTTCGGCAAGAGCGTCATCCTCGTGGTCACCCATCTGCGTGAGGACCCGACGCGTGCCGTGCGCGATCTTTCCAGCCGGGTGGACGGTCTCGTACTGGCCAACTCGACACTTCCGGACGACGAGGCGCGCGCCCTCGGCCGGCGTACCCCTGTGGTCATGCTCGCCCGTACGGCGGTGCCTGGCTGTGACGCGGTGTCTGCCGAGAACGCCCAGAGCGCAAGGGATCTCACCGAACACCTGATTGCCCATGGCAGACGCCGTCTGTTCTTCGTCGGCGACCCGGACGGCTCACCAGACGTCCAGGAGCGCTATCGCGGATTCACCGCGGCCCTGTCCTCCTCGGACGCGTCGGCCGTCGGCCCGGCGATCCGGGTCGACTTCCGTGAGCACTCAGGTGCCGAGGTCGCGGCTCAAGTGATGGGCCACGTGAACGGGCCGGATGCGCTGGTCTGCGCGAACGACGAGCTGGCCCTGTCAACGATGAAGGCGTTGCAGCGCGCCGGCGTCAATGTCCCGGACGACATCGCCATCGTGGGCTGGGACGACGTCATGACTGCCCGCTATGTCAGCCCCGGACTGACGACAGTGCGTCAGCCCCTCTTCGAGCTGGGCCGCCTTGCAGCGACCCGGCTCCACGAACGTATTGCCGGCGCCCCCGTGGCTCCGGAACCACGGATCCTGCCGACCGAGCTGGTTTTGCGGTCGTCGTGTGGCTGTCCCGAGACGGACGACCGCGACGTGCCGTGGGTCACGAGCTGAGGCAGAACCATCCCACTCGGGCAACCGCCCGACCGACCAACGACCTAGGAGGAAACAGAAGTTGACATCCTCCCGGCCATGAATGACCAGGATTCCGACCGCTCACCCGGAGGCAACGTGTTGAGGTTCGCGCTTCACAGACAGGGCCAAAACTCCCAAGTCTCCACGCGCTGCCACGGCATGCCCTGCCGCGGTTTGGAACGGGTACTGCCAAGCAGTGCCGGGCTTGGTTATCGCCCAACAGCCTGCAACGTACAGCCTTCCACCGACAGGTGGAGGGGTTTCCTCCCGGCCCTGAACGGCCGGGTTTCCACCCTAGGAGAAATCTGATGAAACGCAACATCCGCACCACCACGGTGGTGGCGCTCGCCCTCACGACGAGCATGGGCCTCGCAGCCTGTGGCCGGACGGCAGACACGGGCGCTACCGCGAAAGCCTCGAGCGTCAGCTCAGGCAAGGCCACCGGGACCATCACGGTCTGGGCCATGGGCGGCGAGGGCGCCAAGCTCCCCACGCTGGCCAAAGAGTTCGAAGCCCTCAACCCGGGCGTCAAGATCGAGGTGACGGCGATCCCCTTTGACGCCGCTCACGACAAGCTCGCCACGGCCATCACCGCCAACAAGACCCCGGACGTGTCGCAGATCGGCACGACGTGGATGGGCGAGTTCGCCGCACAGGCCTTCGACCCGACTCCGGCTTCGATCGACAAGAGCACCTTCTTCGAAGGCGCCCAGAAGACCACCGAGGTGGGCGGAACCTCATACGGCGTGCCGTGGTACGTCGAGACCCGTCTCGTCTACTACCGCAAGGACCTGGCCGCCAAAGCCGGTATCACGACGATGCCGACCGACTGGGCCGGCCTGAAGGACATGGCCAAGGCCATGCAGACCAAGGCCGGGGCCAAATACGGCATCGACCTTCAGGCCGGTGGCCAAGGCTCTTGGCAGTCGATCCTGCCGTTCGCCTGGTCCAACGGTGCTGAGGTCGCCTCGGCTGACCAGAAGAAGTACACCTTTGACACTCCGGAGACGGCCGAGGCCGTCAAGTACTACCAGAGCTACTTCACCGACAAGATCGCTGCCAAGCAGCTTCCGCAGAACTCACGCGCGCCGAGCTTCGTCAACGGGTCCGTCCCGATGTTCATCTCCGGCCCGTGGGAGATGGGTGGCCTCAACGACCTCGGTGGAGCCGGTTTCAAGGACAAGTACGGCGTCATGATGATGCCCAAGCAGAAGACCGCCACCTCGTTCGTCGGCGGCTCCGACCTCGCGGTGTTCAAGAACAGCAAGAACCGCGACAGCGCCTGGAAGTTCGTCCAGTGGCTCTCCGACCCCAAGACCCAGGTCAAGTTCTTCGCCCTGTCGACCGACCTGCCGTCCGTGAAGAGTGCCTGGACCGACCCTGCGTTGACCGCGGACCCGAAGCTCGCGGTGTTCGGCAAGCAGCTCGAGGACGCGAAGGCTCCTCCGGCCACCGCCACCTGGGAGCAGGTCATTGCAGGTTTCGACACCGAGATGGAGAAGGTCATGAAATCCGGCCTCGACCCGGCAGCTGCACTGAAGACCGTGCAGACCAAGGCTGACTCCATCGGCACCGGCAACTAACCATGACTGCCCTGACTCCGGCGCCCAGTCCCGTGGCGTCCACCGTCCCTTCGGTGGATGGCAAGCCCCCGACTGCGCGCCGGAAGCAGGGCCGCTTCGGAGGCGGCCCGTCGCGACAGGGCAGGGCCGCCTGGATCCTGGCACTGCCGTTCATGCTGCTCTTCTCGGTGTTCACGGCAGGGCCGGTCATCTCCTCGCTCTACATGAGCTTCACCGATATCAAGTCCAGGGACCTACGCTCACCGTTCGCAGTGGGCTTCGTAGGACTTGAGAACTACGCTCACGTCTTTGCGGACGAGAGGTTCCGAAAGGCAGCGTTCAACACCGCCTACTTCGTGGTCATCGGCGTCCCCCTGACGCTGGGCGTCGCTCTGGCGGCTGCGCTGGCCCTGAACAAGGGGATCACGAAGTTCCGCACGGTCTTTCGAGTCGGCTACTACACCCCGGTCGTCACCTCGATCGTCGCGGTGGCCGTGGTCTGGCGGTTCCTGCTACGGGAAGACGTCGGGCTGGTCAACACTGTGCTCCGCTGGGTCGGCATCAATGGGCCGGACTGGCTCGGGTCCACCACGTTCGCG
Organism: Dermatophilaceae bacterium; assembly: GCA_036565395.1. Lineage (GTDB taxonomy): Bacteria > Actinomycetota > Actinomycetes > Actinomycetales > Dermatophilaceae > UBA4719. The sequence continues at coordinate 3,824 of DATCNE010000023.1, read as the reverse complement.
ATGCCCTCACTGATCGTGATGGCCTCCTGGCGCAACTTCGGCACGGCGATGATCATCTTCCTCGCCGGCCTGCAGTCTGTGCCGGTGTTGCTGCACGAGGCAGCGGCCATCGACGGGGCGTCAAGCTGGCAACAGTTCCGATACATCACGGTGCCCCTGCTGCGCCCGACGATTCTGTTCGTCACGGTAACCACCGGCATCGGCTACCTGCAGTTCTTCGAGGAACCGTTTGTGATGACCAACGGTGGCCCGCTCGACTCCACCATCTCGATGTCCATGTTCACCTACGGCCAGTTCGGTTTCGGCAACTACGGATTCGCCTCTGCGACGAGCTACGTGTTGTTCGTGATCATCGTCTGCCTCACTGCGGTCCAGTTCCGATTCCTTCGTTCCAACACCTGACGGGAGGCGAGTCATGTTAGACACCAAGAGATCCGCCGCCTCAAAGTGGCTGCTGTACACCGTGGTGACCGTGGGGTTCGTCGCCGTCATCACGCCGTTCGTCTGGATGATCCTCGGCAGCTTCAAAGGCCAGGGTGAGCTGCTCAGGGTGCCGCCGACGTGGTGGCCGGAGTCGCCAACGCTCGACAACTACCGCTCGCTCTTCGGCCAGCAGAGCTTCCTTCGCTATTTCTTCAACTCCGCTTTCGTTGCCGTCGTGATCACGGTCGCCAACGTCACCTTCAGCTCCATGGTCGGCTACGCCCTGGCAAAGCTGGTCTTCCGTGGCAAGAAGCTGGTCTTTGCTCTGGTCATGGGCACCCTGATGATTCCCGGCATGGTGACCTTCGTCCCCTTGTTCGTGCTGGTCGCCAACCTCGGCATGGTCGACTCCTACCCGGGGCTGATCCTGCCGTTCCTGGTGACCCCGTTCGGTGTCTTCCTCATGCGGCAGTTCATCATCGGACTCCCGGATGACCTGCTCGACGCGGGCCGGATCGACGGGGCCGGCGAGCTTCGAATCTTCCGCCAGATCATCCTGCCCCTGTGCGGGCCGGCTCTGGCCACTCTCGGGATCCTCACCTTCCTCGGCAGCTGGAACAGCTTCCTGTGGCCGCTCGTGGTCGCCCAGACCCAGAACTACTACACGCTGCCGGTGGCGTTGGCGCTGTTTTCCAACAATCAGCAGTTCATCCCCAACTACGGCGTGCTTCTGGCCGGGGCGACCGTGGTGGTTGTGCCCGTCCTGATCGTCTTCCTCGTCTTCCAGCGCCGGTTCATCGAGGGCATCGCCTCGACCGGCATCAAGTAACTCCACTGAGTCAAGTGAGATCACCGAATCGGGTGAGACCACTGATGCGTAAGGGAATTCACATGACTGAAGCTGTCGAGCTCAACCGTCCCATGTCCGCTGCCACCAGACGCCAGATCCTGGGGGGCGTGGCAATCGCCGCTGTTGGTCTCACAACTGCGCGCGTCACGTCGGCTCATGCGGCCATGACGAGCGCAGGCCCTAGCGTGGCACCGACATCGACGGTGCCTTTGTCGCAACACTGGGGCGGGATCGACCGCGGCACGATTCAACGTTGGGCCCGTGACACCTGGGCCTCGATGGTCGCCTTGACCGACCCACGCACCGGTTTGGCCGCCGACAACATGAGCGGGCCGCTCGCCTCGCCGACGCGCAGCGGATACACCTCGCCGACCAACATCGGTGGCTACATGTGGAGCACGGTCATCGCCCGCGAGCTCGGGATCATCAGCACGGGGGAGTGCCGCAAGCGACTCAAGCAGACCCTGACGACTATGGCCAGCCTCAAGCACCACGAGCCCAGCGGCATGTTCTACAACTGGTACGACGAGGCCAACGGTGATGTGGTCACCGTGTGGCCCGAGAACGGGAACACCGTCTACCCCTTCCTGTCCAGCGTCGATAACGGCTGGTTCGCCGCTGCGCTCATGGTCGTCCGCAACGCTGAGCCGGGCGTTGCCGACCTCGCAAATGCGTTGCTGGACAAGATGAACTTCGGCATGTACTTCAACAAGGACGCGAGGCCCGGCATCGGAGGCCTGCTCCGTGGCGGTTTCTGGGACGTCCAGCCTGTGCCACCGCAAGGCTTCGTCCCCGGCAACTATCTCGGCAACGGGCCGGACGTGTTCTACACACCCAACCACTACGACATCCTCGTCTCCGAGCCACGCATTGCGACCTACATCGGCATCGCCCATGGCCAGATCCCTCCAGAGGCCTACTTCGCCACCATGCGTGTGTTCCCGGACAACTGGGACTGGCAGGAGATGAAGCCGGTCGGCGGGCACCACACCTACATGGAGATCGACGTCTTCGAAGGCGCCTATACCTACCGTGGCATGCACATCGTCCCGAGCTGGGGCGGCGACATGTTCGAGGCCCTGATGCCCGATCTGTTTGTGCCAGAGGCTAGTTGGGCGCCGCGATCGTGGGGCATCAATCACGCCCTCACGGTTCGCGCCCAGCGCGAGCACGGTCTGGACGACGCCAAGTACGGCTACTGGGGCTTCTCGCCGGCCAGCAAGCCCGGTGGCGGCTACAGCGAGTGGGGCGTCGATGCCATCGGTATGCGGCCTGACGGCTACCCGTCGGACATGGAGCGCACCAACTACTACGACGGCAGCTTCGGACCCCGTAGTGATGGATCCAGCTCCAACCCCGCCTGGGGCGACGGTGTCGTCACGCCTCACGCCGCGTTCCTGGCCATGCAGTACGAACCGGTCGAGGCCTTCGACAACCTCGTCAAGATCGAGACTGAGCTCGAGGCGTATGGCGAGGGCGGCTTCTACGACGCGGTCGCGGTCAAGTCCGGAGTCATCGCCAAGCGTTACCTCTCGCTCGACCAGGCTATGGTGCTCGGCGCGATCGGCAACGTGTTCTGCAACAACGTGATTCGGCGGAACTTCATCAAGGGTGACGTCGAGGCGGCCATCAAGCCGCTGATCGGGATCGAAGAGTTCGGCGCCGGCGTCATTTCTTGAGAGAGCCCTCCGTGCTCTGGTTTGGTGGGACAGCACAGTGATTCACGTCAACGGTCATGGAGCTGGATCGTCCCGGATGGGTTGCGTCAGCAGCCCATCCGGGATCCGGGCGGAGTTCACCACGAGCGGCGTTCTGCGGCGACTCGATGTCGGTGATCGAAGCCTGCTGATGTATCCGGCCGACGAGCTCGAAGCCGGTCCGGCCAACCTGTATCTGCGGATTCGAGGTGCCGCGGGCGCCGAGTCGGTTGCGATGACCGGACCCGGCAGTGGCAGCACGGTCAGCTTGACCAGCGACGGGCCGCTCATCAGCGGCACCTGGCGCGACCTGGAGTACGCCGTCACCTTCCGGCTTGCCGACGCCACGACCGCTTGGTATTGGCACGTCTCGGTGAAGAGCCGCCGCCCGGGCCCGACGGAGATTGACGTGGTCTACGCCCAGGATCTGGCTCTGGCGCCCTACGGTGCCCTGCGTGCTTGTGAGTACTACGTCAGCCAGTACCTCGACCTCACGCCAGTGGAGACTTCAGCAACGGGCACGGCTCTCGCGGTGCGTCAGAACATGCCTGGCCCTCATGCTCCCTGGGCGATTGTCGGCTGCCTCACTGAAGGCGTGGGCTGGGGCACCGATGCCCTTCAGCTGGTGGGTCGCGCACACCACGCCGGTGCCCAGCCGGTCGGGCTGTCGGCCCTGGACCTGCCCAGCACCCGGCTTCAACATGAACACACCCTTGCCCTCCTGCAGGCCCGCCCGGTGCAGCTGGGGGCGGGCGAGACTGTGACGACAGGTTTCTTCGGGACGTACCAGCCCGACCACCCTGCGGCAACATCCGACGCGGACGCGGCATGCGTTGACGAAGCCTTGGCCCCTG
>DATCNE010000022.1:0-1539 GCA_036565395.1 Dermatophilaceae bacterium | reverse complement strand
GTTCAGGTCGGGGCCAACGTGTTGTTGGCGACCGGCACGTTCGACGTCGTCTACGACCGGTCCCAGAACGTGGATGGCGTTTCGTTCGCGGCCCCTAGCCAGACCGTGGTCGACCTGCTCACCGGTCCTGGGCGCAACCCCGCGGAGGCGGAAGCATTGCTCGAATGGATGGAGAGGAACCCCGATGTCTGGCGACGCTGACCTTCTCGTTCAAGCGCGCAGCGCCCTGTTGGATGCGTTGGATGCGCTCCAAGACCATCGCGACTCGGTCGCGGTCATCGGGGCCCAAGCCGTCTATCTGCACACGGGCTCAGCGCAGGTTGCTCTGGCTGAGGCAACAAAGGACAGCGACCTCGCCCTCGACGTGCGCTCGCTCGGTGATGATCCACGGATCGAGGTAGCAATGGAACGAGCTAACTTCAGGTGGAATCCGGAGTCGAACCAGCCCGGCGCCTGGGTCAGTCCCACGGGGATCCCGGTTGACCTCATGGTGCCGGAAGCACTCTCTGGCAAGGGAGGCAGGAGAGGCGCCCGGATCCCTCCACACGCTTCGAATGCGACCCGGAGAGCAGCAGGACTCGAAGCGGCAGTCGTCGATCGCGAAGAGATGGACATTCCCGCGCTCTCATCCAGCGACTCACGTGTCTACCGGGCGAAGGTCGCCGGCCCTGCAGCCTTGCTGGTCGCAAAACTCCACAAGCTCGGCGAAAAGCAGGACACCCCGACTCGCTTGGTGGACAAGGATGCCCACGACATCTATCGGATCCTTGTCGCCATCCAGATCGATGACCTCGCCGCGCGGCTACGGCAGCTACAGACGGACGGCCTGGCCGGACAAGTCACCAACAAGGCGATCGACTATCTGAACCAGCTTTTCGAGGCCGGGCCAAATGCCATCGGTTCGATGATGGCCGGGCGGGCCGAAACTGGCGTGGGCGACCCGCCGGTCGTCGCGGCCTCGGTCGCGGCGCTGTCCGAGGACCTGGTTCGGTCGTTAGGGCGCTGACTGACATCGACGCACAGGCAGCCTGTGGCCCGGTTGTGGCCCGGTTTTGGCCCGGCGATTTTGAGAAACCATGATCACGGACGACAACTGCTGACAAGCATCGCCGCAGGTCAGGGCCACAATGGCCCGTTTTTGGGCGGCGTCGGACCCCTGCGGAGACTTTCCGCTTCAACGTGTGAACGAGCGTATTTCAGCAGGTCAGAGGCTTGCGGTACCCCGTGTGGCCCGGTATTGGTCCGCCGATTCCAACATGAGACTGGCCGCGGCCTCCCGTGTTCGGTCCTCGGTGGTGGGCCACAGATGGCTGTCATGAGGCGATGGTCTTACGACCGAGACGGTTCAGTTAGGCCGGGGGAGCGATCCGAGCGAAGGTGCCGAGGTCCGCTGCGTAGTTCTAGGAGTGTGAGTAGCGACCCCGGTCATCAGGGTGCGAATCGCATAGTGGCAGCACAGGTATCCCCAGATCTCCTGGAGCACGAGCTCGGGGGACTTTGAGCGAAGCACGGTGCGGGATCCTCGCTGGTGGGTCGTGA
>DATCNE010000021.1:0-15383 GCA_036565395.1 Dermatophilaceae bacterium | reverse complement strand
GCCTGGGCGAAGCGGTGGTTGACCGTCCGGTAGGTGTTCCACCAGTTGCGGTGGAAGGACGCCGGGACGATCACGTCGTGGTAGATCGGCCAGAGGGTCTCGTTGCTGAACCCCTCGTAGTACTCCGCGATCTCAGCGGACGTCAGGCCCACCGGGTGCAGATACAGGTCGCCCTGGTGGAACGGCTCGGAGGCCGCACCGGGCTCGCCAGCCCACCCCACCCACGCCGCGCACCGGCCCGTCATGACCGTCTCCAGAGCTGTCACCAGGCCACCTGGACTGTGTTGCCAGGTGACCCTGCCACGGGCGTCGAGGACACGTTCGACAGGGAGGCGGTTTGCGGCAACCACCAGATCGAACGTCGGTCCAGCCACGGTCACACGCCTTCACCTCCTGCCTGCGGGGTCTGGTTTGCACGGCAGTGCCGGCCGAGGTGCTCATCAGGAGCTGGCATCTTCCGGCGCTGGGGGAGGTCGGCCTCGTCCTGTCCAGCACAGCACCACCACGGGTCATCGGGTCAGGGCCGAACGTCCCGTCGTCGAGATCGACGTTGCGCTTGCGGTGCCAGCTCTCGTCGGCTGTCTTCCCCCGCGTCCACCCCGGACTGCGACGACCCGTAAGGTTCCGCGAATGACCGCCGCGAACGCCACCACCGTGACCCAGATCAAGGTGGACGAACGTGACAAGGGTGGCGTTCGCACCGACATCCAGGCTCTGCGCGCGATCGCTGTGGGCTCGGTGATGCTGTATCACCTGTGGCCCAACCGGCTCACCGGTGGCTATGTCGGGGTCGATGTCTTCTTCGCCATCAGCGGTTTCCTCATCACCTCCCACCTCCTTGCCGAGATTGACACCACCGGTCGTCTGCGACCGGCCCGGTTCTGGGCGCGCCGGGCAAAACGCCTGGTGCCTGCGTCGACCCTTGTGCTGTTCCTGACAGCAGTGGGCGTGGTGACCTGGGTTCCGAGGAATCTCTGGCGTCAGTTCCTCTACGAGATCATCGCCTCGACGGTCCAGGTCCAGAACTGGCTGCTCGCGCACGACTCGGTGGACTACCTCGCCGCCAACAACAGCCCGTCACCGACGCAGCATTTCTGGACGCTGTCGGCGGAGGAACAGTTCTACATCGCTCTGCCGCTGTTCCTGCTGGCGGCCACCGTGCTGGCCCGAGTCCTCCGTCGTGGCCACCGGCGGGTGATCCTGGTGGGGCTGCTGCTGACGGTCGCCTGCTCGCTCGGCTACTCGGTCTGGCTCACCGCCACCACGCCGGGGGTGGCGTACTTCTCCACGCTGACCAGAGCCTGGGAGTTCGCTGCCGGGGCGTTGCTCGCGTTCGCCGGAGCAAGTCGGCACCTGCATCGCACGTTCACCTGGCTCGGCGTGGCGGGCATCGGAGCAGCGTGCATCCTGTACGACGCCAACACCCCGTTCCCGGGCATCGCGGCAGCGCTGCCTGTTGTCGGGGCGGTACTGGTGATCTGGTCGGGACGCGGTTCGACGTTCGACCGCTTCGGTGCACTGCCGCCGGTCGCCCTGCTCGGACGCGTCTCGTATGCCGCCTATCTGTGGCACTGGCCCCTCATCGTCCTGCTGCCCTACGTCACCCACCGGCCGCTGGGCACGGTCGACAAAGTCACGATCATCGCCGCCACGGTGCTCCTCGCATGGCTGTCGACCACGTTGGTCGAGGACCCGATCCGGTTCCGTCCCCGACTGCTCGGCCAGCGCCGTCCGCTCGTGGTGGCAGTCTGGTCCGCTGCGGCGATGGCTGTCGTCATCGGCTTCTCCAGCGTGACGGCAAACGGTCAGGTGGTCCGCGAGAAGCAGCTCGCCCAGGTCGCGCACAAGGTCGTGGCCGACAAACCCAGCTGCCTCGGCGCCCAAGCCATGGACCCGGCGCTCGCTCCATGCGACAACCCCGAGCTGGCCGGCGTTCTCATCCCCGACCCGGCCCAGGCCAAGACCGACCAGAAGTACCGACCGGACTGCTTGGGTATGGCGTCCGCCGGCGTGCCGAGGATCTGCCAGGTCGGCCCCAAGACCGGCTACACCAAGCGCGTCTTCGCCGCCGGCGACTCTCACAACAACGTCCTGCTCGGCGTCTACCGAAGCATCGCCGAGCACAACAACTGGCGTATCGACGTCGCCAGCCACAACGGCTGCTACCTCACGACGGCCCGCAACAAGCCGTCGTCGGACGGTTCGGAGCGCGAGTGCGAGTCATGGCGCGCGGGGGCGATGAAGATAGCCCGGCAAGGCGGGTATGACGCGATCATCGTTACCCACGCCCAACCGGTCATTCCCGCTCCGGGTGAGACCGCGAAACAGGCGACAGTTCGTGGGCTTGTGGCGGCGTGGCGCAACTTGCCGGACGTGCCGATCGTGGCGATCCGCGACAACCCGTGGGCGACCGGGGACGTTCTGACCTGTGTTGCCGAGCACCTGACTACGGCTGCTCAGGGCTGCGCAGTATCACGGTCGGAGGGACTCGCCATCTTCGATGGCACGGCCGAGGCAGCCCGACAGGTACCCCGCGCCCGCACGGTCGACGTGACATCGCTCTACTGCACAGCCACTGTGTGCCCGCCGGTCATCGGTCACGTCCTCGTCTACAAGGACCACACCCACATCACCGCGACATTCGCGGAAACGCTTGCGCCCTATATCGAACGACAGGTCGTCGCCGCGCTCTCGAGCTAGACGTTGTTCGACGCTGCGCGGCATACAGGCAAGGCAGCAGAAGGCTCGCTCAGGGCTGGACCGCGGCGAGCAGCTCGCGGACCTGGGCGACGGTGGGGACCCGGCCGGAGAGGATGACCTGCTCGTCGACGACGAGTCCGGGAGTGGACATCACGCCGTAGCCGACGATGGTGGGGTAGTCCACGACCTTCTCGATCGTGGCGTCGAGGCCGAGCTCGGCGACGGCTTCGCGGGTGACGCGCTCGAGGTTCTTGCAGTTGGCGCAACCGGGGCCGAGGACCTTGATGATCATGGTGGTTCTCCTTAGTGGGGCAGGACGATGTTGAACAGATAGCCGACGGCGACGATGCCGGTGCCGACGACGCCGACGAACGTGGCGATCAGCTGGGGTTTGAGGACACGGCGGAGCAGGATCATCTCCGGCAGCGACAGCGCGACGACGCTCATCATGAACGCGAGCAGGGTGCCCATCGGTAGTCCTGCGCCGTACAGCGACTGGACCAGCGGCATGACCCCGGCGGCGTTGGAGTACAAGGGGATTCCGATGAGGACGGCGACGAAGACACCGAGCGGGTTGGACGCGTTGGCGTACGTGGTGAAGAAGTCGGTGGGCACCCATCCATGGATGGCCGCGCCCAGACTGATGCCAACCAGCAGGTATGGCCAGATCTTGCGCAGGATGGTGGCGACCTCCTCGACGCCCATCTGGATCCGGTCGTCCCAGCTCAGTCCTGCGGTGGTGTCGATGACCTGACCCCCGAGCCGGGTCTCGAAGACGAACGGCTCGACCCACTTCTCGACGCCGAGGCGGCCGAGGATCCAGCCGGCGACGATCGCCACGGTCAGCCCGGCCACGACATACAGCAGGGTGGGTCCCAGCCCGAACATGCCGAACAGCAGCCCGATGGCGATCTCGTTGACCAGCGGCGAGGCGATGAGGAAGCTCATCGTGACCCCGATCGGGATGCCGGCGGCGACGAAGCCGATGAAGGCGGGCACCGCGCTGCACGAGCAGAACGGGGTGACCACGCCGAGGCTGGCGGCCATGACGTTGCCGACACCTTCGCGCTTGCCGCCGAGCATCGCCCGGGTGCGCTCGAGCGACATGAACGAGCGCAGCACGGTGACGACGAAGATGATTCCGACGAGCAACAGGGCGATCTTGACCGTGTCGGCGCAGAAGAACAGCACTGCCGACCCGGCGCGACCGGTCAGGTCCATGCCGACGACGTCGCGGATCAGCCACGTCCAGAACGGCTCGTTGGCCTGGTAGAGAACCGCCCAGATCGCGGCCGCCGCGGACAGACCGACCCAGCGGCGGGTCGGGGTGCCTGGACGCAACCGTTCCGCGACCGAGGTCATGACGGTGCTCCGACAAGCGCGCCGGGCAGGGCGGCGTGCAGTCGTGCGAGGGCGTCATCGGCCAACGCGTAGTCGATCCACCGACCGCGCCGGCTGGTGGTCACCAGTCCGGCCTCGCGCAGAACCTTGAGATGGTAGCTGAGCAGGTTCGCTGCGACAGGGACGTGCTCCTGCAGGTCGCACACGCACCGCGGCGACTCGGCCAGACGGGTCAGCACGGTCCACCGGACCGGGTCGGCCGCCGCGGCCAGCACCGTGGTGGCGGCCGACGCCGCGGGGGAGACTTCAACCGAACTTGTACCAGCCATGATTGAAGTATACGTCGTCCGGCCGGCTCAAGCCACATCCGAACACCGCTCCAGCCACGGTCGGGAGTTGCGGGTCGATACGGTGGGTTGGTGAATGACCAGACCAGCTTCGCCGTGATGGCACTGTGGATCTACCCCACGAAGGACCAGCCGGGGATCTCCCTTCCCACCGTGGAGGTCGAGGTCGAGGGACTCGCCGGTGACCGCCGCAAGAAGTCGCCCCTGCACCTGGTGTCGGCAACGGATGCCGCAGAGCTCGCGCCGCGGGCCAACCTGGTCCTCGACGCCACGGCCGAACAGCTCGCAGAGCTTGTCGGGCACCAGATGAGGTTGGGCAACAGTCAGATCGAGATCACCGGCAAGCCCTCGAACTGCCCCGGCGTCTACGCGTCGGTCGTCGAGCCGGGGGCCGTCAATATTGGCGACCGCTTGGAACCGGCGGCCCGGTAGCATCAGAACCCGGTCACCCACCCCGGTGACCGATCCCATGCTGCCCGGTCGGGCGGCATACCGCATCAACGTGCAGGAGCCAACCGTGTCTTTGCAGTCGTCCGACATCACCGTGGTCATCGCTGGGACGAAGCGATCGGTCGCGGGGGGGACGACGGCAGCTGACCTGTTCGCCGAGGACAAGGGCACAGTCGTCGCTCGCGTCAACGGAGAGCTGCGCGATCTGGCCCACGTTCTCGCCGAGGGCGATGTCGTCGAAGCCGTGGGGCTCGACAGTGACGAGGGGCTCGCGGTCCTGCGTCACTCCGCCGCCCACGTGCTCGCCCAAGCCGTGCAACAGATCAACCCCAAGGCCAAGCTGGGCATCGGCCCGCCGATCCGTGACGGTTTCTACTACGACTTCGACGTCGAGGAACCGTTCACTCCCGAAGACCTCAAGGCCCTCGAGAAGGCCATGCAGAAGATCATCAACGAGGGCCAGAACTTTGTCCGCAGGGTCGTGACGGACGAGGCCGCCCGCGTCGAGCTGGCCGACGAGCCCTACAAGTGCGAGCTCATCGGGCTGAAGGGCGGGGCCGCCGGGGCCGTGTCGTCGGTCGAGGGTGCCGACGTCGAGGTCGGCGCCGGCGAGCTGACGATCTACGACAACATCCGCCGCGACGGCGAGCGCGCCTGGGGCGACCTGTGCCGCGGCCCGCACGTGCCCACGACAAAGATGCTGGGCAACGCCTACAAGCTGATGCGAACAGCTGCGGCCTACTGGCGCGGGTCCGAGAAGAACCCCCAGCTGCAGCGCGTCTACGGGACCGCCTGGCCGTCGAAGGACGAGATGAAGGACTATCTCGACCGGCTGGCCGAGGCAGAGAAGCGTGACCACCGCAAGCTCGGGGCAGAGCTCGACCTCTTCTCCTTCCCCGACGAGATCGGCTCCGGCCTGGCGGTCTTCCACCCCAAGGGCGGTGTCATCCGCAAGACGATGGAGGACTACTCCCGGCAGCGACACGAGGAGTCGGGCTACGAGTTCGTCTACTCACCGCACATCACCAAGGCCAACCTGTTCCAGACCTCGGGGCACCTCGACTGGTATGCCGAGAGCATGTACCCGCCGATGCACCTCGACGAGGAGCGCGACGCCGAGGGTCACATCAAGCGTCAGGGTCAGGACTACTACCTCAAGCCGATGAACTGCCCGTTCCACTGCCTGATCTTCCGTGCGCGCGGCCGCTCCTACCGCGAGCTGCCACTGAGGCTCTTTGAGTTCGGCTCGGTCTACCGCTACGAGAAGTCCGGGGTGGTGCACGGCCTGACCAGGGTCCGGGGGATGACCCAGGATGATGCCCACATCTACGTCACCGAGGGCCAGCTGCAGTCCGAGCTGAAGACCTTGCTGACCTTCGTCATCGACCTTCTCAAGGACTATGGCCTCGACGACTTCTACCTCGAGCTCTCGACCCGCAACGAAGACAAGCACGTCGGCACGGACGAGAACTGGGCCAAGGCCACCGAAGCGCTGAGAGAGGCAGCCAGCGACTCTGGCCTGGAGCTGGTGGACGACCCCGGCGGTGCCGCGTTCTACGGCCCGAAGGTCTCTGTCCAGGCTCGGGACGCCATTGGCCGCACCTGGCAGATGTCGACGATCCAGGTCGACTTCAACCTGCCCGAGCGTTTCGAGCTCGAGTACCAGTCGGACGACGGCTCCCGTCAGCGTCCCATCATGATTCACCGCGCGTTGTTCGGCTCGGTCGAGCGGTTCTTCGCCGTGCTGACCGAGCACTACGCCGGGGCGTTCCCACCCTGGTTGGCTCCGGTCCAGGTGATCGGGATCCCGGTGGCCGAGGAGTTCAACGACTATCTCTTCGAGATCGCGGAACGACTGAAGGCCAAGCGGATTCGCGTCGAGATCGACACCTCGGCCGACCGCTTCCCGAAGAAGATCCGGACCGCGCAGAAGTCCAAGGTGCCGTTCATGCTCATCGCCGGCGAGGACGACCGGTCCGCCGGAGCGGTCTCGTTCCGCTACCGCGACGGCTCGCAGAAGAATGGTGTCCCGATCGCTCAGGCGATCGAGGAGATCGTGGTGGCCATCGAGAGCCGCGTGCAGGTCTGATCGCCGATCGTGGACATCCTGAGTGAGATCTGGCATCGCGCCCTGACGACCCAGCCGGCCCCGTCCGGCCGGGTCGTCGCATTGACCGCCGTCCTCGCCGTGCTCTTGGTCTGGGCTCCGGGCGCGTGGTCGGTCACCCGGCACGCCGTGACCATCGCGCACGAGGCTGCCCACGGTCTCGCTGCCTTCGTGTCGGGTCGCAGGCTGCACGGCATACGCCTACATTCGGACACCTCCGGTCTGACGGTGTCCGCAGGCAAGACCACAGGGCTGGGCATGATCGTGACGGCCGCCGCCGGCTACGTCGGCCCAGGACTGCTCGGTCTGGGCGCGGCCGCGATGCTGACCCATCACCGAGCCGTCGGCCTGCTGTGGGCGTTGTTGATCCTGTTGGCACTGCTGCTGATTCAGGTCCGCAACTGGTTCGGCCTCTGGTCGATCCTGGTCAGCGCGGCAGTGATGTTGGGCGTGTCCTGGTGGCTCGCACCGCAGATGCAGTCCGCCTTCGCCTACGTGCTGACGTGGTTCCTGCTCCTGGCCGCTCCACGTCCGGTCCTTGAGCTGCAGGCACACCGACGTGGCTCGGGGACGAGAAGCTCCGACGCCGACCAGCTCGCGCGACTCACGTTCCTCCCGGCGATCGTATGGGTCGGCTTCTTCCTTGTGGTGACGGTGGGAGCTCTGGTGGTGGGCGCACGCTGGATGGTGGCCGCAGCAACCTGACGGTGGGATGCATAGGATCGGCACCATGACGCAGGACGAGGGCCACACGCAGGAGGAGAGTCGCCAGCGGCCGGAGCTCGAGTCGGCGCACGATTTCGCCCGGGTCGACGACGGGTTCGAGCGCCTATGGACACCCCATCGCATGGCCTACATCAACGGGGAGCGCCCGAGCGATCACCCCGGTGAGGGCTGTCCATTCTGTTCTGTGATCGCCAAGGACGATGCGGAGGGTCTGATCGTCCATCGCGGCGAGAGCTGCTACGTCGTGATGAACCTCTTCCCCTACAACCCTGGTCACGTCCTGGTGTGCCCCTACCGGCACGTCTCGCTCTACGTCGATCTGACCGACGAGGAGACGCTGGAGTTCGGGTCCCTCACCAAGGCCAGCATGCTTGCGCTGGACGGCTCGTCGGCGCCCATGGGCTACAACATCGGGATCAACCAGGGTGCGGTTGCGGGGGCCGGCATACGTGCCCACCTGCACCAGCACGTCGTCCCGAGGTGGAGCGGCGACTCGAACTTCCTGCCCATCATCGGGCAGACCAAGGCGCTGCCCATGCTGCTCGAAGACGTTCGCCAGCGACTCGTCGACGCCTGGCCACGCAGCTGACCCACATGCCCGATCGGCCGGTCCTGGTTTTCGACGGCGACTGCGGATTCTGCACCACGTCCGCCCGGTTCCTGCACCGGCGGGTGGTCCGGGATGGCTCGACGGCCGTCGCCCCCTGGCAGTTCCTGGACCTCGAGGCGCTCGGTCTCACCGTGGACCAGTGTCGAGCGGCCGTTCAGTGGGTTGGCGAGGACGGCCAGGTTGCCAGCGGTCACGTCGCCGTCGCTGCAGCACTGCACGCCGGTCATCCCGTATGGCGCCCCGTTGGTGCGCTGCTCGTGGCTCCGGGTTTCTCGTGGCTGGCCGCCCGTCTCTACGCCTGGGTTGCCGCCCACCGTGACTCGTTACCCGGCGGGACCCCTGCCTGCCTAATGAACAACCGGACCCAACCGACCTGCATCGCGCGGCCAACACCGGTGCCCGGCACCCGTGCACCCGTGAAGTCGCAAAGATTGTTGCTCCAGGAGTCCCGTTGGGACAATCTGTGCGACTTCACGGGTCTTGGCGGTGGCGTTTTATGTCAGTCGAGGTTGTCCGTCACTCGAGGTTGTCCGTCACTCGGGCAGGTGGGTCTTGACCAGGTTGGGCGGCATGGGTTCGTAGCCGTGGGGGCTCCGGGTGAATACGCCGGTTCCATGGGACACCGAGCGCAGATCGATGGCGTAGCGGGTGATCTCGGTCTGAGGCACCTCGGCCTTGATCGTGCTGCGACCCGACGTGTCCGGCTCGGTCCCGAGGACCCGGCCTCTGCGCGTCTGTAGATCTGTCATGACCGCCCCGACGTACTCATCGGCCACTGTCACCAACAGCGAGTCGATCGGCTCGAGCAAGGTCACGGTCTGCGGCGAGGCGGCGTCCTTCAGGGCCAGCGCCCCGGCGGTCTGGAAGGCCATGTCGCTGGAGTCCACCGAGTGGGACTTCCCGTCCGTGAGAGTGACGCGCAGGTCGACCATCGGGAAGCCCGCGATGCAGCCCTTCACAAGCTGCGCGCGAACGCCTTTCTCCACGCTGGGGATGTACTGACGCGGGACCGTCCCGCCGACCACGTGGTCGACGAACTCGAACCCGGCCCCACGATCGAGAGGTTCGACAGTGATGTTGGCTACGGCGTACTGACCGTGACCCCCGCTCTGTTTGATATGCCGCCCATGACCGATCGCGTTGGTGACAAAGGTCTCCCGCAGGGCCACCTTCAGCGGCTCGGACACGACGTTGACGCCATAACGGTCCCGGAGCCGCACCAGGAGGACGTCCACGTGAGCCTGGCCCATGGTCCAGAGAATCACCTGATGGGTCTCGGGGTTGTGTTCGAGCCTCATGGTGGGGTCTTCGGCCACCAGCCGGGCCAAGCCGCCGGCCAGCTTGTCCTCGTCAGACTTCGTGGCCGCTGTGATGGCCACGGGCAGAAGCGGGTCCGGGAACATCCACGGCTCGACAAGGGCCGGCATCTCCTTGCTGCTCAACGTGTCTGTGGTCTCGGCCTTGGTCAGCTTGGCCACCACGCAGAGGTCACCGGCAATGGCGAAGGGCTTGGGATGCAACGCATCGCCGAGCGACGAGGAAAGGAGCCCGACCCGCTCGTCGTCGTCGTGACCGACATGGCCCTCGAGCGCTCCGTTGGCGAGACGGTCAAGGTGACCCGAGACGTGGACCACCGAGTCCGGCCGCAGCGTCCCGCTGAAGACGCGAACGAGACTGACCCGGCCGACATACGGATCGCCGGTCGTACGAATGACTTCGGCCACCAGAGGTCCGTCGGGGTCGCACGTGAGCGGCGGCAGGGGGTCGCCGTTGGGGGACATGACCGCCGGCAGTGGGTGCAGGTTCGGCGCGGGGAAGGCTGCGGTCAACAGCTCGAGCAGCTCAAGGGTGCCGACGCCGGTCTCGGTGGACACAGGGATCACCGGGTGAAAACGACCGCGTGAGACGGCCGTCAGCAGATCCGAGACGATGAGGTCGACGTCGATGTCCTCACCATCGAGGTAGCGATCGAGAAGTGTGTCGTCCTCGGACTCCTGGATGATCGCCTCGATCAGATCCGACCGGTGACCTTCGATGAGCTCACGGTGTTCGGATTCGGCGGCGCGGCCCACGGGTTCGCCCGAGCTGTAGTCGTAGATCCGCTGCGTCAAGAGCCCGAGGTTGCCGACGATCGCCTCGTCGTCGCCATGCAGCGGCAGGTACAGCGCCATGACACCCTCGCCAAAGACCCGCTGGCAGATCGCCACCGTGTCCTCGAAATCGGCCCGTCCGGCGTCGAGCTTGGTCACCGCGACCGCACGCGGCATGCCGATCGCCGCGCACTCCTCCCAGAGCAACATGGTGGCGCCGTCGACGCCGTCGGAAGCGGAGATCACAAAGAGGGCGGCATCTGCAGCGCGCAGACCCGCCCTCAGCTCACCGACGAAGTCCGGATAGCCGGGGGTGTCGATGAGGTTGACCACCACACCGTCATGGGACACCGAGGCGACGGAGAGCTGCACGGAGCGCTCATCGAGGATTGGCTTGGCTCGATAGCCCGGGGTCGTCGCGGCCACGAGATGCTCGAAGAGGGTTGTCTTGCCGCCTCCGCTGTGCCCGACGAGCACCACGTTGCGGATCTCGCCGGGGGTTGTGGCCTGTTGGACGCTTGCGGTCGCGGAAGTCTTGGTGCCCATGGCGAAAACGATGTCGTCTCAGGGCGCTTGGCACAACCCCGTACGGCAGGTCGGTACGCTGGGACCACCATGCTGAACCGATTCGCGCGAGCCTTCGTCGCCAAGCTCTTCACGCCACTGGCCCGGTTGTTCCTCAAGCTCGGCCTGAGCCCCGACGTCGTGACGATCGTGGGCACCATCGGGGTCTGCGTGGGCGCGCTGGGCTTCTACCCGCGTCATGAGTTCTTCTGGGGCTCGATCCTCGTCTCGGTGTTCGCGCTCTCCGACACCATCGACGGCGTGATGGCCCGCCTCTCCGATCGCTCGAGCAAGTGGGGCGCCTACCTGGACTCAACCCTGGACAGGGTGGGCGACAGTGCGGTCTTCGGCGGACTCGTCCTCTGGTATGCCGGCGACGGCGGCACGCCATACCTCGCAGCTCTGGCGCTTGCCTGCCTGATCCTGGGCAGCGTCGTGAGCTACTCCAAGGCCAGGGCCGAGGGGCTGGGCATGACCGCCAACGTCGGCATCGCCGAGCGGGCGGATCGACTGGTCGCAGTGCTCATCGCCACGGGTCTGGTCGGGCTGGGGGTTCCCGAGGTGCTGTTGACGGTGGTCTTGTCCCTGTTGGCGCTGGCAAGCCTGGTCACCGTGATCCAGCGGATGCTCGAGGTGCGCCGGCAGGCGTTCGAGATCGCGTGAGCAGGCTGTCCGAACGTGCGACCCTCGCCGCCTACCGCGCGGGTTGGTCCCTCGTGCGCCGGATGCCGGATCGTCTGGCCTATGGCGCGTTCGACCTCCTCGCCGACGTCACATGGCGGCGCCGGGGCAAGAGCGTCGAGCGGATGCGCAGCAACTACGCCACCGTCCGGCCAGAGCTGAGTCCCGCCGAGCTCGACGCCCTGGTAAGGGCTGGCATGCGTTCCTACCTGCGCTACTGGTGTGACTCCTTCCGACTTCCCGACCGCAGCATCGAAGAGCTGATCGACGGGGTTCGGGCGGTCGGCGACGACGCGGTCCGTGCCCAGCTGCAGTCCGGCAGGTCCGCGGTCATCTTCCTGGGGCACATGGGCAACTGGGACTTCGGCGGCGCTTGGTCCACGACCCAGCTTGCGCCCGTCACCACCGTCGCCGAACGGCTCAAGCCGGAGGAGCTCTTCGATGAGTTCCTGGCGTTCCGCGAGGGCCTGGGCATGCGGATCATTCCGCTGACTGGCGGCTCCAACGTCTTCCGCGAGCTGACCAAGGCATGCCGTTCCGGGGCCCTCGTGGCCCTGTTGGCCGACCGGGACCTGACCAAGGGCGGCATCGAGGTCGACTTCTGCGGTCAGCGGGCGAGGATGGCCATCGGGCCGGCAGCGTTGGCGGTCAATACCGGCGCCGCCCTCTTCCCCTGCATCGTCCGCTACGAGCCCCATCCGCGGGGGCACGGCTGGCGGACTGTCGTGACGTTCCATGACGCTGTCGCCGTACCCGCAGAGGGCACGCCCCGGGACAAGGTCCAGGCGATGACCCAGGCTTGTGCCGACGTGCTCTCGCAGGCTGTCCGCGAGCACACCCACGACTGGCACATGATGCAACGCGTCTTCACCAGGGACCTCGACGGCGACCGCCTATCCGCGTCGCCCGCTGACTCCAGACCCGCTGACTCCAGACCCGCTGAGCCCAGACCCGCGGACTCCAGACCCGCGGAGTCCAGACCTGCAGACTCGAGATCCGCGGACTCCAGACCCGCGGACATGACATGAGGATCGGGATCGTCAGCCCCTACTCCTTCGATGTTCCCGGGGGAGTGCAGCTGCATGTGCGTGACCTCGCCGAGCACTTCATCTCCCAAGGCCACTACGTCAGCGTCCTGGCACCGGCCGATGACGACACTCCGCTGCCGGACTATGTCGTCAACGCAGGCCATGCGGTTCCGGTGCGCTACAACGGTTCGGTGGCCCGGCTGTCGTTCGGACCACTGACTGCGGCCCGTGTGGGCCGATGGGTCGAGTCGGGCCGTTTCGATGTCGTCCATATCCACGAGCCGGTGGCTCCGAGCGTCTCTGTCCTCGCCCTGTGGGCCGTGGATGGCCCCATCGTGGCCACGTTCCACTCGTCCAACCTGCGCTCGCGAGCGATGCAGGCGGCATACCCGCTGTTGCGCCCCAGCCTCGAGAAGATCAGCGCCCGCATCGCGGTCTCCGAGGACGCGCGTCGCACGGTGACCACGCACCTGGGGGGCGATGCGGTGGTGATCCCCAACGGTGTGTTCGTCGAACGGTTCGCGTCAGCGCCCCGGCGCCCCGAATGGGAAGGCACCGTCGAACGACCCACCATCGCCTTCCTGGGACGGATGGAAGAGCCACGCAAGGGTATGCCGGTCCTGTCGGCGGCCTTGCCCCATATTCTTCGCGAGATCCCCGGGATGCGAGTCCTGATCGCCGGTCCTGGCGACCCCGACCCCATCCGCGAGAAGATGGCTGGCGAGGCGGCGGCGTGCGAGTTCCTCGGCCCGGTGAGTGACGAGGACAAGGCCAGCCTGTTGGCGTCGGTGGATCTCTACGTCGCTCCGAACACCGGCGGTGAGAGCTTCGGCATCATCCTGATCGAGGCCATGAGTGCCCGTGCGACGGTGCTGGCCAGTGACCTGCCGGCGTTCGCCCGAGTTCTTCACGGCGGCGACGCGGGGGAGCTGTTCCAGAACGAGGATCCGATTGACCTGGCAAGGGCCGTCGTCGCGCTACTACGCGACCCGGCACGTCGTGAACAGCTGGCCGCCGCCGGGCGTGAGCGCGCCAACGCCTTCGACTGGTCCGTGGTCGCCGAAGACGTGATGGCGGTCTACGAGACGGTCATCTTCGGTCGATCCTCGGTGCGCACCTCCAGCGGGCCCGACTCACGGTGGGCACGATTGCTGCGTAGCGGAAGAAACTCAGGAGGCACGTGATGGACCTCAGCTGGATCGTCAGCGGGATCGCGCTGGCGGTGCTGATCGCCTGGTACGTCTCGTACGGCGCCGCTCGGCTCGACCGGTTGCACTCTCGGGTCGAAGGCGCGCTCAGTGTCCTCGACGCCCAGCTGGTACGCCGTGCCGAAGCCACGCTCGAGCTGGCGAACTGTGGCGCCCTGGACGCGGCCAGCGCCCTGATCCTTGCCGGCGCTGCGTCCGACTCGCTCGAGGCCGACACCGCGGATCAGACGTCCCGTGAAGCCATCGAGAGCGACCTGACCCAAGCCCTCGAGCTGGCCCTGGGCGAAGAGACGCTGCAGCACCTCCGAGGCGACGAGGCCGTCGGCACCCCGGTGCTCCAGCGCGTGGCCGCAGCCAACCAGCGGGTGCAGCTGGCCCGCAGGTTCCTCAATGATGCCGTCACTGACGTGCGTCGGGTGCGGCGCAAACCGGGCGTACGGCTGCTCCGGTTGGCCGGCCATGCCGAGCTCCCACAGACGTTCGAGTTCGACGATGAGCTACCGATGCTCGGGCGGGGCGACTGACGGCCTAATATGGGAGGTGTTCCCGAACCATCGCAAAGACCGTAAGACACCCGGAAGAGGCACCGTCTTGTCATCGCCAGAGACCACCCCCACAAACGTTCCTGCCACCGGGACCTCGCGCGTCAAGCGCGGTATGGCCGAGATGCTCAAGGGCGGCGTGATCATGGACGTCGTCACCCCCGAGCAGGCCAAGATCGCCGAGGACGCCGGCGCCGTTGCCGTGATGGCGCTCGAGCGGGTGCCCGCCGACATTCGCGCCCAGGGTGGGGTCTCGCGGATGAGCGACCCGGACATGGTGCAGGGGATCATCGAGATGGTCTCCATCCCGGTCATGGCCAAGGCCCGCATCGGCCACTTCGTCGAGGCTCAGGTCCTGCAGAGCCTGGGTGTGGACTACATCGACGAGTCCGAGGTGCTGACCCCGGCGGACTACGCCCACCACATCAACAAATGGAAGTTCACCGTCCCCTTCGTCTGTGGCGCGACCAACCTGGGTGAAGCCCTGCGCCGGATCAGCGAGGGTGCGGCGATGATTCGTTCCAAGGGCGAGGCCGGCACCGGTGACGTCTCCAACGCCACCATGCACATGCGCGTGATCAGTGGCGAGATTCGCAGGTTGTCGTCGATGAGCGAGGACGAGCTGTACCTCGCGGCCAAAGAGCTCCAGGCCCCCTACCAGCTGGTCAAGGAGGTCGCCGAGACCGGCAAGCTGCCCGTGGTGATGTTCGTCGCCGGCGGTATTGCGACCCCTTCCGACGCGGCCATGATGATGCAGCTCGGCGCCGAGGGTGTGTTCGTGGGCTCGGGGATCTTCAAGTCCGACAACCCCGCTCAGCGCGCCGAGGCGATCGTCAAGGCGACCACGTTCTTCGACGACCCCGCCGTGATCGCCAAGGTCTCCCGCGGTCTGGGGGAGGCCATGGTCGGCATCAACGTCGAAGAGCTGCCCGAGCCCCACCGGCTTTCCCAGCGCGGCTGGTAGTCACAAGCCTTCGCGTGAGCGTTAG
>DATCNE010000020.1:0-10586 GCA_036565395.1 Dermatophilaceae bacterium | reverse complement strand
GTGGTTGAGTTGCTATCCTTCCATCCGCACCACGGCAGGTTGCCCGAGCGGCCAATGGGAGTGGACTGTAAATCCATCGCGAAAGCTTCGAAGGTTCGAATCCTTCACCTGCCACCACGTGCTGAAAGGGCCCCTGACCTGCGGAAACGCCGGTCAGGGGCACTTTCGTGGTTTCCGGCTGTGATCGGGTCAAATCGGCTGTCTACGGCCGTTCGTGAGGAATACGTGAGGAAGTTACGGCAGCGGCCGCTCTTCGGCAGCCGTCGTCAGTGCCAACGCAGCCTCGATGCGTTTCCGCGCGACCTCGTCTTGGCCATAGACGCACTTGGCGTAGACCCTGAGGAGGACATTCACGCTGTGCCCGGCCCACTCGGCGACCTGGGTCGGCCGGACGCCGGCATTCAGCCAAAGCGAAACTGCCGCGTGGCGCAGGTCGTAAGGGCGCTTGGCCAGCGGTGAGGCGAACTCGGTATCGGTGAGAGCGGCAGCACGTGCCGCAGCCCAGACTCGATAGGTCGTGCCCATGCTCAGCGGCTTTGCGAAGGGCGGTGGCAGCGGAACGCCGGCGCGACCTACTCGGGTGACGAACAGGCGGCCGTCGGGGCTCGTGGGGAACGTCTCGATGTGCTGGCGGAGGATCTTTACGAGCTCTGGGGACGCTGGCACCGGTCGCGTGTCGCGTACACCACGGTGCTTCAGTTGGCGGTCCTCATTTGCCTGGCCGGAGTCAGTCCAGGCACCGCCGGCATCTGGGGTAGATCCCAGCAGGACCAGCTCACCCCAGCCGGACTCAGGGAGTGCACAATCCTTGACGCGAAGATGTCGTGCCTCAGCGGGACGTAGTGCGGCGTAGTACAGACACGCGAAGTAGGCCTCCAGGGCAGGGTAGGTGTTCCCCACCGCGGTCAGCAGGGCCCTGGCCTGAGCGTGGTTCACGACTACCCGACGATCGACCGCTTCCGCAACGATCGGCCGTCGCAGCTTCAACTGCTTGAGCGGATTGTCCGGCAGCAACTCAAGTTCCACCGCGTACTGGAGGGCACTGAACAGCGCTGCGTGCTTTCGGGCGACCGTCGGGGCGGCGGCCGTAGTGCCGTCCAGCTTCACACTGATCGCTTCCATGGCGCGACGCACCGTGGGGGGAGAGGCGAAACTGCGAAGTGGGAGCGACCGTCTTGCGATCCATGCCACCTCTCGGGCGATGTCGTTGGGGACGTCAGCCTCTTCGATGGGAAGGTGACCCCCTGCCGTCACGTTGAACGACCAGCCGGACAGAGCTTTGCGAAGGGCTGGGCTGTCCGGCCCTCTAGAATGCGTGGGCTGGAGGGTTCTTCTCCGCTGAAAATGGGAGCTGGCATGGCTATCGTCCCTCGCTTGATCTTGAACAACGGGGTCACCGTCCCCCAACTCGGCCTTGGCGTTCTCCAGATCCCGCAAGAAGAGACTCAGAGCGTGGTGGAAGACGCGTTGTCGGCCGGTTACCGGCACATCGACACGGCCGCCGCCTACGGCAATGAGGCAGGTGTCGGAGCCGCGATCGCCTCCTCCGGAATCCCGCGCGAGGAAATCTTCATCACCACCAAACTGCGCAACGGGGAGCACGCCACCGCGGCGGAAGCCTTCGAAGCCAGCCGGCAGGCGCTCGGTGTTGACGTGATTGACCTCTACCTCATCCATTGGCCGGTCCCGTCCCAGGGCATGTTCGTCGAAGCATGGCTGGCCTTGGAGAAGATCTATGCCGCGGGCGGTGCGCGGGCCATTGGGGTGTCCAACTTTCTGCAGAACCATCTGGACACTTTGCTTGCCGAGACGACGGTCGTCCCTGCGGTGAATCAGTTTGAGCTTCACCCGACCTTCCAGCAGGCTGCTCTGTCCGCAAGGTCCCGCGCCCTGGAGATCGCGGTTGAGGCGCACAGCCCACTGGGCCGAGGAACTGATCTGAACGCAGAAGCCGTGATCGCCCTGGCGCAAGTGCACGGGGCAACCCCTGCGCAGATTGTGCTCGGTTGGCACCTCGGCGTCGGCAACATCGTGATCCCCAAGTCCGCGAACGCGCATCGTTTGCGCGAGAACCTTGCCGCGACCGAAATCATCCTCAGCCAGAACGAATTGGACGCCGTCACCATGATGGAGGCCGGTGCACGGATGGGCTCCGACCCTGACGAGGCTGCCTTCACCCAGCTATAGAGCGACGGCTCCCGGCTGGAGGAATTCTGGGTGGCACCAGCTTGTTCAGGTCTGCCAAGCTTCCTCGCCTCGGTGACCTCAAGCCGAGGAGCACCGGTGTCGGGGACGGTCGGCTGCAGGACCGTGTGGATCGAGTTGTTCATGGACGACGCACACGAAGCGCAGGCTCGCGCAGTCGTCGCAGGTGCAACAAAGTTGAGTCTGGTGGTGACACATCCAGCAGATGGTCGGACTCCGGCCATTGGGTGCATCGTCCTAGGGCGGCGTGGTCGATCCTGCCACCATTGGTGATTGCCTAGGGTCTGAACTCGGCCAACTCTGGGCTGAACTCTTGAAGGAACGCTTCGACCAACTGGATCTCGGCGTCGTCCAAGGTGTGCGCTGGGGCTCGGCACCTGGCGGAGCGAATCAGACCGCGGCGCAGGGATATGAGTTTCTCGGCCGCAACGATGAGTTCGGTTGACTGCATCCAGTAGGACAAATACACCAGCATGCGTCGGTGCAGGTCCAACGCCGAAGGCTTGTCGCCCGCTTCCCAGAGCCGCCAGAGAAGGACATAAAGCTCGGTGAACGAGCAACCCGGCTGAACGCCGACAGCGCCGCGGCGTAGGGCGTCCGGCAGTTGCAGCCCCGCGTATCCGACCAAGGCGGGTAGCGCCGGTGTGGTGGCGGCCAAGGCGGCGATGAGCGCCCCGGGAGGGGTCGACTCCACCTTGACGGCCACCAGGTTCGGGTGATCGGCCGCGATCGACGCGATTGTCTCGGCGTCCAGGCTGGTGCCTGTCTGGGCCGGTGCGTATTGCAGCACGACGGGTGTGGGGGCTACCGCCGACAACACGGCGTGAACGTGGTGGCGAACTGCTGATCGCGTCGGGCCGAGCAGGTATGGGGGCAAGAGGTTGATGGCATCGGCGCCGGCTGCTACCGCCTCAGTTGCCCGGCGCACCGCCACGATCGTCGAGTGGTCCTGAACCGCGATGATGGCGGCGACGTCGTCGCGGCTGCGAGTCTGGTCCAAGAGCCGGCCCCGCAACAGTTGGCGTTCGTCGTCGGCGAGTTTAAGGAACTCGGAAGCGAAGCCAGCGAACATCACGCTGGTCACGCCGGTCCCGAGCACGTGGGCTACGACATCGGAGAAGCCGACGTAGTCGACGGATTCGTCGTCGTGGAACGGCACTTCGAGTACGGGGCTGACACCACGCAGCAACGCCTTGACGGTCATGCGCATCTCCTAGAAGGGGGCCCGGCCGGGGGCGTCGCCGCTGCCACCGATGAGGAAATCCAGGTCGACGCCGGTGTCTGCCTGCGTGACGTGGTCGACGTACAGCTTGGTCCAGCCGCGGACGGCGGTGGCCGGCGGCGGCTGCCAGCGCTCACGTCGATCCGACATCTCAGCATCGTCCACAAGCAGTTCGATGGTGCGCCGCGTAACGTCCAGCCTGATCCGGTCGCCGGTGCGCACGAGCGCCAACGGTCCGCCGGCGCTGGACTCCGGCGCCACGTGCAGCACGCAGGTCCCGAAGGCGGTGCCGCTCATCCGTGCGTCCGAGATTCGGACCATGTCTCGCACACCGAGGTCGAGCAGCCGCTGGGGCAGCGGCAGGTTGCCCACCTCCGGCATGCCCGGGTAGCCCTTGGGTCCGGCGCCACGAACGACTAGTACGGTGTCAGGGGTCACATCGAGTTCGGGATCGTCCATGACCGATTGGTAGTCCTCGAGCCTATCGAAGACGAGCGCCGGCCCCTCGTGGTGCAGAAGGTGCGGCGATGCGGCGCTGATCTTCAGCACCGCCCCGTCGGGGGCGAGGTTTCCTCGCAGGACCGCCGTACCGGCACCGGCAGGCTGCACCGGGTCGTCCCAGTCTCGGATGACGACGTCGTTGTAACGTGCCGCGCCCTCGATATCTTCGCCCAGCGTGCGCCCGGAGACCGTGCGGACGTCTAGGTGCAGGACGTCGCGCATCTGGTTTAGCAGCGCGGGCACCCCGCCGGCATAGGCGAACTCTTCCATCAGGTACCTGCCACTCGGCATGAGGTCGACCAACAGCGGCACGTCGCGGCCGAGGACGTCGAAGTCGTCCAGACTGAGCTCGACACCTGCCCGCCCGGCGATGGCGAGCAGGTGGATGACCGCGTTGGTCGAGCCGCCGATCGCGGCGTTGACCTTCACAGCGTTCTCGAAGGCGGCCCGGGTGAGGATCGCTGATGGGCGAATGCGTTCACGGGCGAGGGACACCGCCAGTCGGCCGGTCTCCTCCGCCAGCGCGCCGCGCCGGGAGTCGACAGCTGGCAGGGCGGCGGAGCCGGGTAGTTGCATGCCCATGGCCTCGGCGAGCGAAGCCATTGTCGAGGCGGTGCCCATGGTCATGCAGTGCCCGGCCGAACGGTTGAGGCAGGATTCGAACTCGGTGAATTCCTCGGGTGCGATCTCGCCCGCTCGCAGCGCCTCAGTCATCCGCCAAATGTCGGTGCCCGACCCCACGTCTTTGCCGCGGTACTTACCGTTCAGCATGGGACCACCGGTAAGCATGACCGCAGGGAGGTCGACGCTGGCCGCGCCCATGAGCGCTGCCGGCGTGGTCTTGTCGCACCCGGTGAGCAGCACGGCGGCGTCGAGCGGGTTGGCGCGAAGCGATTCCTCTACCTCGAGCGCCATCAGGTTGCGGTACAGCATGGACGACGGCCTCAGGAACGGCTCCCCGAGTGACATCACCGGGAACTCCAGCGGCAGTCCGCCCGCCTCTAGAACGCCCCGCTTGACTGCTTCGGCAAGTGAACGCAAGTGCGCGTTACAGGGCGTCAACTCACTCCAGGTGTTGGCGATGCCGATCACCGGTTTGCTGGTTAGTTGTTGCGTCCCTAGTCCCATTGCGCGTAGGTGGTGCCTCGCGATGAACCCGTTCTTGCCGCCGTCACCGAGCCAGGTGCGGCTGCGCAGTTCGTCATCCATCTTGTGTTACCTCCCGGGAATTCAGAGCACGCCGTAGGTGGCAAAGGCGTCCGTGCTGGACATCCCGTCTTCGATGGCTTGCCGTACCACGTTCTCGGCGGCTGCCTTGGTGAGTGCAAGCTCGAGCACCTCGTCCTCGATGGCCTTGGGGACAACGACCACGCCGTCGATGTCACCGAAGATAAGGTCGCCCGGACATACGCGTACGCCGTCGATCTCTACTGGGACGCGGTAGTCGACGACGCTCGTCCGGGCGCCGGCGTCCTGCGCGAAGCTGCCTCGGCTGAAGACCGGCCACCCTTGCTCGAGGACTCGGATGGTGTCGCGGTGGAATCCGTCGATGACGGCACCAGCGGCGCCCCGGGCCCGAGCCGTTGTAGTGAGGATTTCGCCCCACGCCGCGCATTGTGCTCGGCCGTTTCTGGCTAGGTAGACCTCTCCTGGTTCGAGCTGGTCAAGGGCTTCGGTCAGGCGGCCAAAGGGTGAGCGTTGCGCCTCGAACACGTCGGTGATGAGGACCGGCATGGCCCGCCCGACGAGCACCATGTCGGGGCGCAGCGCCTGGATCGCTTGGGGCAGGAATTGGTGCGTGCGCCCCAGTTGGTCGAGTACGTCTCCGACCACCGGAGTGTAAAGGCGGTCGCGTACGAGGGCGAGTCGTTCGGCGTCCAGCTCGGGCAGGCTCATCTCGTGCCCTGTTCTGTGCCGGACTCAGGCAACACGGCGCAGTCCTCGGCCGGGTGTCGACTGTGTGAGGCGCCCGTCGCGCAGCACCTCTACGCCGTTGACCAGAACGTGGATGACCCCGCGCGCTGGCTGGCGAGGATTCTCATAGGTCGAGAGGTCGGCGACGGTGAGCGGGTTGAGCGCGACAATGTCAGCGGCCATGCCTGGGCGGAGGATTCCCCGGCCTTCGAGCCCGAACCGACGCGCCGGATGGCCCGCAAGGTGCAGGCTGGCCTCACCCCACGTGTAGTCGCCGAGCTCGCGGGTGTGGACGCCGAGCAGTCTCGCGAACGCGCCCCATCCGCGGGGGTGGGGGAAGCGACCACGAAAGACTCCGTCCGACCCGGCCATGTGCGCGGGGTGCCGCAGGAGGGCGCGGATGTCCTGTTCGGTGTTGGTGGGGGGTTGCAGGAAGACGCAGGACGTCTGCATGTCACACGCTATGAGCAGGTCGCAGAGAAAGTCTGCAGGGTCTGAACCCACGGTCTCGGCCGCCTCCGGCAGGGTCCGTCCCTCGCACCAGGCGAGATCGGGGTTGGCGACCCAGGCGAAGGTGATCCGAGCGAAGAGGTCCGGGCGTCCCGCGAACCACGTCTCGCGCAGGCGCTTCCTCACGTCGGCGTCCCGCAGCCGAGCAACGGTCGCGTCCGTGCCACCGGCCTGCACCCACGCCGGCAGCCCGACCATCGCCACGATCGAGGAGCCTCGGCTGTACGGGTAGCTGTCAAAGGTCAGGTCGACGCCACTGGCACGTGAGTCGTCGACGAGCTGCACCAGCATGTTCGCCGGTCCGTGGAAGTGGCTGATGTGCACCGGAACATCGGCGCCCCGGGCGATAGCATGCACCTCGCCGACACCCACGTGGGCCTCCGCCTCGTAACCACGCATGTGGCTGACGTAGATGCCGCCGAACCGGCCCGCCTCGGCCGCGAGCAAGGTCAGCTCTTGAGTGTCGCCGTAGCGGTCTGGCACGTACTCAAGTCCGGTGGACAGGCCGAGCGCCCCCTGTTCCATGCCCTCGGCGAGCAGCCGCTGCATGCGTGCGAGCTCGCTCGCCGACGGCGCCCGCTCTTCCAACCCCATCACCTCGAGTCTCAAGTTGCCCCGAGGCACCAGGTACCCGACGTTCAGCGGTGTGGCGCCGTCGTAACCGTGGAGCAGCTCGTCGACGCTGCGGCCCCCCTGCCCTTCGTCGGGCAGGTCGCCGTTGATCGCCCCGAAGTAATGCCTGACGTAGTCCATCGTGTCAGGCCCGGACGGCGCGAAGGACAAGCCGTCCTGACCCACGACGAAAGTCGTCACGCCCTGGCTCAGGGCGGCCAGCTGAACCTCGGGGTCGAACACTGCCGCATCACCGTGCACGTGGGCGTCGACGAAGCCCGGCAGAAGGTAGAGACCCGTGCAGTCGATCCTCTGGGCTGCCTCAACGTGCTGCAACCGGCCGATCGCCGCAACGACGCCTTTGTCCACCGCGAGGTCAGCCCGGTACGCAGGCGCACCCGTACCGTCCACCACCCAGCCGCCTGTCATGACAACATCCATCGACTACTCCGTTCGCTAGTACCTGCGGTGACCTGGCCGGCTACTTCGACGCCCCCTCGGGGTACGCGGCCACAAAGTCGATCTCAACGAGGATGTTGAGCAGCGTCGAGCCGACCGTCGTCCGCACCGGCAGCCCGTCCGTGAAGAACGACTTATAGGCCTGGTTGAATCCGGTGAAGTCGCGCTTGACGTCCTGTAGGTGCACGGTCGCCTTGACGACGTCCGAGAAGCCCAGGCCCTCCGCCTCGAGCAGCTGCTGAAGATTCTGCATGACCTGGTCGGTCTGCCCGCCGATGTCGTCACCCACGACGTCCCCCGTGGTGGGGTCGACCGGGCCCATCCCGGAGGTGTACAGGAAGCCGTTCACGGCGATGGCCTGCGAGTAGGCGCCTCCGGGTGCGGGGGCCAAGGGGTTGCTGACGCGTGTGATGAGCACAGTTACGTTCCTCTCGGTTGCGGTACGGGTTTGATGGTCAACGCAAGACGACGTCGACGAGGGAATCCAAGAGAGACAGCTCAGCGGCGCTCGGCAGCCCCTCCCAGTCACCGGGCACTGAGACCGCGAAGGCGCCGGACGTGTTCGCGACCTGGAGGGCCACCTCGGGCGACTCGCCACGGATAAGGCTTGCGAGGTAACCGGAAACGAAGGCGTCTCCGGCACCGACGGGGTCCACGACCGGTACGACAACGGCCGGGGCGGTGTACGTTCGGCCCTCGATCAGCGCGGTATAGCCCAGTTCGCCCTGCTTAATGACGACGTGCTTCGGGCCCAGTTCAGTGAGGGCGGCTGCGCAGCCCGCTGCGTCGAGGTCGCCCACCAGGATCTGCGCTTCGTCGTGCGAGGCGAAGACCACATCCGAGAGGGTCACGATGGAGCGAAACTCATCCCTCGCCGCATCAGCGGCCCATAAGCCCATTCGGTAGTTGAGGTCGAACGAGACCAGGACGCCCGCATTGCGCGCGAGGTCAATGGCATGGTGTACGGCGGCACGAGCCGACTCGCTCAGTGCAGGCGTGATGCCGGTGACGTGCAGGACTCGGGCGCCCTCGACCAGCTTGTGGTTGACGTCGTCGGGGCACAGTCGCGAGCCGGCGCTGCCGGACCGCACGTAGAACACACGCGAAACCTTGGCCGTGCGGCGCTCCTTGACCATGATCCCCGTTGGCGCGCCTGCGTCTTTGCGCAGCGAAGTCACGTCCACGCCCTCGGCACGCAGCTCGCGAGCGACGAGCTCACCCATCGGGTCGTCTCCGACCCGACCAATCCAGGCGCTGGGCACCCCCAATCGCCGGACGCCGATCGCCACATTCGTCTCCGCGCCGACCACGCCCAGGCGCACGGACCTATTGTGGCGCAACGGACCGATGTGCTCCGACTGGACCACGCACATGGTCTCGCCCAGCGTCACCAAGGCTGGGGCCACCCGGCGAGGGCCCTGACTTGTTGCATCGTTCGAACTGATCAACGCATCCTCATCAAAAATAGGAACGGGCGGTCTCGACGACCCGGTGGTCATCGTCTACGAGCGGGACCAACTGCCACTTGTCGTGCGCCGTGCAGGGGTGTGAGATGCCCAGGCAGACCAGGTCTCCCACTGCGAGATCGTCGCTGTCGGGCACCGAGAGATAGGCGTGCTGGTCGTTGAGTTGGTCGACAGTGCAGCCCTTCAGGGCGCGGATCCCACCGGTGCCTGCCAGAGATCTCGCCGCGAGGACGACGGGCATGCCCTCGTCGAACGAGATGTCCCGCTTACCGACACCCAGCAGGGCCAGGTGCGGATCGGGGCGTGAGAGCACCTGCCCCCACACCTCGATCGCCGGCTCCAGGCGCGAGTTCACCGGCGCGTCCGCAAAAGGGCTCAACCTCTTGTAGAGGAGCGAGTCGTGCGTCACGTACGCACCGCTGCGCAGCAGGACCCGCACCGGCAGGCGGGTGTCCCACACCCCCGTCAACCCGGCCGTGACCAGGTCGAAGAACGCGCTCCCACCGCACGACACGAGATACTCCCCGGCGTCCTCATCGAGCAGGCCCTCGGAGTCCAACGCCACCAGCATGACGCGCAACCTGCGCACGAAAGAGCTCACGGCCTCGAGCGCGGCGGTCGAGCGATCGTGTCCGAGGGTGCCTTCGTAGCCGGCCACGCCCACGAGCGCCAGCGACGGCTCCTGCTGCACCGCTCGTGCGACCAACACAGCCTCGGCGTCCGTCCGGCAACCGGTCCTGCCACCATCGTGGCCAAGCTCGACGACGACGCGAAGCCGGCGGTCACCTCGGCCTCGCGTCGCCTCACCGAGGATGCTGGCGCCGGCCGCTGAGTCTACGTAGCAAGTGAGTTCGAAGTCGTCGTCGCTCGCCATCTCCTCGACAGCCCAGACGGCGGCCGTCGCGTCGACCAGCTCGTTGGCCAGGAAGATCCGCCGCACGCCGTGGGCCCGGACGACGCGCGCCTGGTGAGGCGTCGCCACAGTGAGGCCCCAGGCGCCGGCCGCGAGCTGACGTTCCCACAGCTGCGGGGACATCGTCGTCTTGACGTGCGGAGCCAGCGACACGTCGCGGTTCGCGCAGTAGTCGGCGAGTACGGCGATGTTGTGGTCGACCGCCGAGCGCCTGATGACCATGACCGGCCACGAGAAGCCTGCCTCGAACAGCGACGGCTGCGCCCTGACGAAGTCGCTAGCGCTCACCCCTTGCGCGCTTGCCGGGAACCCCTTGGCACGCCAGTCGATCGTCGTCGCGATGCTCACCTCGTCGCCTCGGGCACGGCCACCGGCAGCCGCTCACCACTATCGACGTCGAAGAAGGACGCGTTCGTCAGGTCGAGCCGCACGGTGAAGTCAGCGCCCGGCGTCAGGTGAAGTTCCCCCGGGATGCGGGCCTGCAGTAGGTCATGCTCGGCGACCGTGTCCTGCTCGGTCTGGTCCGCTCGTCGGCCGGGTTTGAACGCCACCACCGTTTCGGCGCCCAGGTACTCCGACACGATAATGTGAGCGGGCATCGTGTCGCTGGCCACAGCGTCGGAGGGCGCGACCGAGATCTTTTCCGCGCGGACGCCAAGCAACACTTCGCGCTCCGGGGCGTCGGGTGACGCGCAGCCCTCGGGCAACTGCAACGTGACGCCGTCGGGGAACCGGAGAGACCGTCCGTCCAGCCGGCAACGGATCAGGTTCATCGGCGGGCTGC
>DATCNE010000019.1:0-5651 GCA_036565395.1 Dermatophilaceae bacterium | reverse complement strand
GTCGCGGTGACTGGACCCCTGTGTCGACCCAGCGTGGATTCACGGCCATGTGCGCGGCGTTCCTGGACGCCGTGCACGCCGGGCGGATCGTCTCGGCGCGCGACGCCCTTCGCACCCACGAAATCTGCGAGGACGTCGTGCGCGCCGCGGAGGATGCCTGCGCGCAGTGCTGATTCGGGGATGAGCTGTGCCGCTAGGCCACTCGAGTCTGTTGGCACAGGGCACTAACATCTCTGGCATGCCCAACGTCGCCACCGCAGACACGGTCTCCCGCGAAGAGCTCCTCGACTTCCTGCGTCCCCGGCACAACGGGATCTACGTGGCCACGCGCGGGGACGGGAGGCCTCAGCTGTCGCCGGTGAGCTGCGGCATTGATCCTGAGGGCCGCATCGTGGTGTCGACGTACCCGCAGAGGGCGAAGACGCGGAATACCCGCCGCGACCCCGAAGTGAGCATCTGCGTCCTCTCCGACGACTTCGGTGGGCCCTGGGTGCAGGTCTACGGCACCGCCGAGGTCCTCGACATGCCAGAGGCCGCCGAGCCGTTCGTCGACTACTTCCGTTCTATCGCCGGGGAGCACCCGGACTGGGACGAGTACAGGCAGGCGATGGCCGACCAGGGCAAGTCACTGATCCGGATCACTCCCACGAGCTGGGGCCCGGTGGCCACCGGTGGCTTCCCGCCCGAGGTCGCCGAACGTATGGCCTGAGAGCCCAGGAGATGCCTCTCGCCGTGGCGTTTCAGTCGCCGCGGCGAGAGGCTCTCAGCGTCGGTCGAGACGGGCCGACCAGGTGCGTGTGTGGATCAGGTTGACTGTTCGGCGATTGCGAACTGAGTCTGTCCGTCCGGGTTCGCTACCGCGTCCAGCGTCTTGTCGTCGAGCAGCGTGGCGGCGGTGGAATCGAGGAACAAGCGCGCCCCGTCGGTATCGAGCACGGTGTCATCGTCGGCAGGCGTGGCGGCCAAGGTCAGCGACAGGCCACCGGCAGCCGGATCGGTAGCGATCCGCACTCCGCCGCCTTGGGGTGCCTCGGGCAGCTCGGTCAAGTTGCGAATCTCGGTTACAGCGTTTTCGGTCATGGTCAGCATGAAGTATTCCTCATCTTCTCGTGATCGTCTTCTCGTGATCTACCTTGCGCACGGCGGGGGCAGCCCAGAGCGGCCTGCCCGCTCGCCGCGTCGTCCGTTCTACGCTTCACGTTGTCGGCTCATCAGTCAAATGGGACGCGTCGCGGTGGATCGCGAGGCGACTTTGGTGATGGTGTAAACCGTTGTCGGATAAGGCATTTCGTGGCGCGGGACGCGACACGCCCGGACTCACCGCGGGTCTCGATGCTCAACACGCCTCCCGGTTGAGGGCCGCGAGCTCGACATATCGACCTCAGTTCGGCGACCTCCACACGCTGGTCCAACCGGCGAGCTGTAACTGGCAGAATCGCGGTATCCGTCCCGCACCCACCTGAGGAAGAAGCCCAATGAGCATCATCAAGATCAACGCGATTACCGTGCCCGGCGACAGCGGTGACGAACTGGCTCGCCGGTTTGCCGCACGCGCCGGCGCGGTCGACGGCCAGGCAGGCTTCGAAGGGTTCGAGCTTCTGAAGCCGACCGACGATCGCCACACCTGGTTGGTCATTACCAGATGGGCTGACGACGCTTCGTTCCAGGCCTGGGTGAATTCGCCGGCATTCGGGCATGGACACCGCGGGGAGGCCGAGGGAGCCAGCCAGCCCGCGGCACCGCAGGTTGGCATGACCAGCGAGCTGTGGTCCTACGAGATCGCAG
Organism: Dermatophilaceae bacterium; assembly: GCA_036565395.1. Classification (GTDB taxonomy): domain Bacteria; phylum Actinomycetota; class Actinomycetes; order Actinomycetales; family Dermatophilaceae; genus UBA4719. The sequence goes on along the minus strand of DATCNE010000019.1, from coordinate 3,866 downwards.
GTGGCTCTGCCCTGTCGTGATATGGGGGTGCCTGTGCAGGAGCTGAGCCCGCGTCGTCGCCTGCTGGTCCTGGCGATCTGTTGCATGAGCCTGCTGATCTTCGGCATGGACAGCACGATCGTCGGTGGTGTGCTCACCGAGACGGTCGGCTGGCGGTCCATCTTCTGGATCAACATCCCGATCGGCCTCGCCGCGATCGTTCTCACCGCCCTCTTCGTCCCGGAGTCGAGGGCGCCGCGAGCACGGCGCGTGGACGCGATTGGCCAGCTGCTGGTGATCGTGGTGCTGGCGAGCCTGACCTACGCGATCATCGACGCGCCCCGAGCGGGCTGGACGTCCTCGAACACTCTGGGCCTGCTCGCTCTCTCGCTGGTCACGGTCGGGATGCTGCTCGCCCACGAGCGTCGCCGGATCGATCCGCTGCTCGAGCTGCGTTTCTTCCGCAGTGCCCCGTTCTCCGGTGCGACGGTGATCGCGATGAGCGCGTTTGGCGGCTTTTCGGGCTTCCTGTTCATGAACACGCTGTACCTGCAGGACGTGCGCGGGTTGTCCGCCCTTCAAGCAGGTTTGTGCACGTTGCCACTGGCATTGATGACGTTGATCTTCGCGCCGATCTCCGGGCGCCTCGTGGGTTCTCGTGGCCCAGGCGTTCCGCTGATGGTCGCCGGCGCCGCGATGTGTGCCGGGGGACTCATGCTCGTCGGCCTCGACGCGGGCACGGCACTGGTATGGGTGCTCACGAGCTACGTCGTATTCGGCCTGGGGTTCGGGCTGGTGAACGCCCCGATCTCATACACGGCCTTGTCCGGGATGCCCCGCAGCCAGGCCGGGGTCGCGGCGGCGGTTGCGTCCACGAGCCGCCAGGTCGGTATGGCGCTCGGCACCGCGACGCGGAGCGCGCACCTGTTCGACGAGGGGTGAGCCGTCAGTCCCGACGGTCCCGTTTGCCGACCAGCGCGAGCCCCCAGGCGACCACCCCGGCGGTGGCTATCAGCAACCAGAGGAAGGCAATCCATGGACTGGCGGCGCGGGCGGCCCATGCCGCTGTTGCTGTTCCCACGACCAGGGTTGCGAGAATCGGCTTGGCATACCAGAAGATCATCGCCGGAACCCCCGCCTTTGGTCCGAAGACACCGATCGGCGGCAGGCCCCGGAAGGCCGCCATGAGGTGTGTCCCGGCCAGGAGCGCCCCGGTGGCCAACGACCAGACGAGCGCCGCTGGTCCGACCATGCCGACGAGCGACAGTCCCACGCCGACGACGATGGTGGTCAGAACCCACGCCACCACGGGCACGGCGAGATGAGCGAGCGCTGTATCCCGGTAGGGAAGGCCAAGGAGTCGTGAGGTGCCTGAGTTGTCGGCGTGCAGCCGCAGGCCCTCGCACCACGCGCCGAAACCGAGGTGGCACAGGACCAGGCTCAGCAGCGGCGCCATCGTGGGGGTTCGGGGCGACTGCAGTGACAGCATCAGTCCGGCTGATCCGGCGGCAGCGAAGCCCAGCCCATAAAGCGTGGCGCCCGGCGCCCGGCGCAGCCCCAGGAGGTCACGACGGGCGAACACCGTCAGCGGCCCGCTGGACTTCAACCGCACACGTCGGGCGTGGGTCGGGGGGCGCACGGCGTCGAGACGGGCCGTGCGCAGATCCCCGGCGAGGGCCGCGCCGCCCATGGTGACGTTGCTCGCAGCCTGCCGCCGCAGGCCGGTGATGTCCAACAGCGCCAACGCGTTTCGGCGTCTGCCCAGAAGCGAGGATCCTGCTCGGAGCCCGAGTTCCGACCCTCGCAGCTGACCTTGTAGCCAGAGCTCGGCGACCAGCACGCCGAGCAGGGAGCCGCCGACGCTGGTGGACAGCAGCACGATCGGAGGGGCGACCTTGGCGATCGCCAGTCCGGCGCCGGCGCTCGTGCCGACCAGCAGGCCGCCGAGGATCGAACCGCCGAGACTCAGCCGCCAGTTCCGGGCGAGGGTGACCTTGCGCGGCATCGGGCTGGCAACGACCAGGTCGAGGTAGGGCAGCGGTGGCACCACAGGACCACGCACCCGACCCACCAGCCGGACGAGGGTCAGGAGCAAGGCTGTGAGGATCGCGGCACCAACGGCACCGCCAGGGGTCCAAACATGATCGGTCAGCCACTGATGGTCGATCGAACGGAACAGCTGCTGGGCGGCGGGGACCCCATACGAGCCGGTCACGATGAGGGCGACGTACACGGGATACAGGGTGGAGCTCAGGGACGTGTCGGGCCGGTTGCCGAGGATCGCAGTGCGGACCTGACGCAGCTGGGCCTTGTCCGCGCGCGTCATTCGAGCCGGATGTCGACGACGGTGTCAGCCAGAGCTTCGGTCATCGCCGTGTCGTGGCAGGCGATGAGCAAACTGGTGCCAACTGCCTTGCGGTCCAACAGGATCTGGGTGAGCAGATCGCGCTTGTCCGGGTCGAGCCGTTGCTCCGGCTCGTCGAGGATGAGGATGGACGAGGGGCGGATGAGGACCATCGCCAGGTGGAACAGCTGCTGCTGGCCCGAGGACAGCTCATGGGGGAACCGCTCTTCCAGGTGGTCGATCTCGAGCAGTTCCAGCATTTCCTCGGCGCGATCGTCGGCACTCTCTCCAACGTGGCCCCAGGTGGAGTCGATCAGGACGAGGTGGTCGACCAGGGTGAGGTCACGGTAGGTCGCGGGTGCGCCGACCAGCGCCGCGATCGCGGTGCGGGTGAGGTCGTGGCGTTCGTCGACCGGCGAGCCGTCCAGGGTGGCCTCGCCCTCCGAGGGTGGGAGGGTGCCGGCGAGGATTCGCAACATTGTGGTCTTGCCGCTGCCGTTGGGACCGCGCAGGACGACACATTCTCCGGGGCCCACGTTGACGTCGGTGGGCAGCAGCAACACTGCTTCGTCAATCTTCTTGCCGACACCCGTTGCCCGGAGCACGTGTCTGGCAGGGATGGGCACGGCGGGTATGGCGGTGCCTCGGCGGCCCAGCACGGTTGTCTCCCTCGGTTTCCCGCGATTCTGCCACCACGCCATTCGCGTCCCATGGCGGCGCATGAGCGAAGCCCCGCCATCGAGCTGCGGTAACGCTCGGCAGGTGACTCAGAGGTGCTCCTCCTGGATCGAGTTGCCCCCATCGACGACGAGCACCTGGCCGGTCAGGTAGCTGGCTGCGGGGGAGGCCAGGAACGCCACGAGCTGCCGGCGCCGGTCACCAGCGCGACAGGTGTGGTGGTCACTGCTCAGCGCCGCTCTCCCAGATTGACTTCATCTCGTTGAACGCGCGCTCCATGATGCCCAGCATCGCCGCGTGCGCCTCGTCGGCGTTCCCGCGCTGGATCGCGCTCGCGACGTCGACATGCAGCTGAAGGGCTTCGTTGTGCGGATGCCGCGGCATCAGCCCGTACTGCGTTCGCCCGGTGAGCACCTCTTCGACCAGCGTGTTGAGCTTGGCGAACATCTCGTTGCCGGAGCTCGAGAGGACGAGCCGATGAAACTGGATGTCGAGGGTGAGGAAGGTTTCCGCATCGTTGGACTGCCCAGCGGCCCACAGCTTGCCGGCCAGTCCCATCAGCTCGCTGGCTCCGGCCAACGGTGCTCGCACCGCGGCCAGCCGTGCCGCTTCGGGCTCGATGGCAGTTCGCAGCTCGGTCAGGGATCGCAGCTGCGCAATACGTGCCGGGGATGCCAGGCGCCAGCGGATGACTTGCGGGTCATACAGGTTCCACTCCGTCGCTGGCAGTATCTGCACGCCGATCCGGCGACGTGAGGCAACCAAGCCCATCGAGGCCAGCACACGAATCGCTTCACGCACGACGGAGCGGGACACTCCGTGCCGCTCCTCCAGCTGTTCGATACGAACGACGGAGCCACTAGCG
>DATCNE010000018.1:0-1996 GCA_036565395.1 Dermatophilaceae bacterium | reverse complement strand
GGGTGACGGCATGGCCGGCGAGATGGGGCACTCCAAGGTCGCGGACGGTCCGCAGTGCGTATGCGGCGGCCGCGGTTGCCTCGAGGCCGTTGCCTCTGCCGGCGCCATCGCCAGGCGCTACGCGCAGGCGACCGGGCAGGTTGTCTCCGGTGCGAAGGACGTTCTGGGCCGAGCGGCCCAGGGCGACGTGCAGGCCAGGGAGATCTGGGAGAGTGCCCTGGATGCCCTCGCGCTCGACCTCTCGCACACGGTCGCCCTGCTGGCGCCTGAGGCGATCGTGATCGGCGGTGGGCTGTCCCAGGCTGGTGCGGCCCTGTTCGAGCCGCTCCAGCGGCGCCTTGACGCGATCCTCACCTTCCACCGTCGACCACAGCTGCTGTGCGCCAGCATCGGGGAGAACGCGGGTGTGATCGGAGCGGCACTCCGTGCCCGCGACCTGGTCGACCAGAAGGCAGCAGCCCCATGATCCTGATCTCCAGCCTGGTTTGAGTGCGGCAGCAAGGTGAGATGACTGGGGGTAGGTCGGGGAACGTCGGACCCATGCATGCCCTCGGCGCCACGCCGGTCAATGCCGTTCTCAATACCGCACCAGGCACCACAAGCCCCACGGACGGCTCCCGGTGGCGCCCGGGCGACCCCTGGCCCACCGTGAGGAATGTGCCTGAATGAGGACAATCCATTTGGCCCTTGTTCGAGGACGTGGTCTTTGTCGGGGTGGGCGGCGATGTTGTAGTACCAGGCCGGGTTGACCGCCGTGCCGCCCGCCGCCGCAACGATCAGCCAGCTGCCGTCCTTGCCGGGGAACCAGCAGACCCGGGTCGTGCGCTCGGTTCCGCTCTTGCGGCCGATGGTGGTCAAGACCAAGGCGTCAAAGCCAAAGAACGTGCTGAAGACCTTGCGGACGATCCGCCTGGCCATCAGCTTGTCCAGCCACCGGTCGAAAGGCCCTGAAGTTAGAGGGTCCCGCGGGTTCCGGCGGGTGTATCGAAGCTCATGTGGTCTCCGTTGGTTGTGCTCGTGGCCGGTGGCCTGGCCTCATCGTGCCGGCCATGGCCTGGTGGATGGTGCGCCGGACAATGATCTCGCGATCGTGGGTGAACGGCAGCCCTTCCAGGTTGGAGCGCAGAAGGGCCATCCCCAGGGCATCGAATGCGGCTCGGCGGCTCGGCGGCTCGGCATGCGCGGGGCGCCCTATGCTCAGTTGGTGCTGCGACGATGCGAAACCCGAACCGACTCGGACCGGCAACGACTTTCGCATCATGTTCTGAGGCCACCGATGTGACTGGGCCAGCGCACTTCATCCTCTACGTCGCCGAGCAAACGACCGCGACGGCGTTCTGGACCGCAGTGCTCGACCAAGCCCCATCGCTGAACGTGCCCGGAATGACCGAGTTCACTCTGGGTCCGGCGACAGTGCTCGGGCTGATGCCGGAGGCTGGCATCAGGGCGCTGCTCGGCTCTGTCCTCCCCGATCCCGCATCGGCACGTGGGATACCCCGCTGCGAGGTCTACCTCGTCGTGGAAGACCCCGGCGAACACCATGCCCGCGCCCTGGCAGCAGGTGCACGTGAACTCTCTCCGCTCACCCAACGCAGCTGGGGAGACGCGGCGGCCTACTCTCTCAGCGCGGACGGCCACGTGCTCGCGTTCGCCGAACGCAGCAGATAGCCGGCCGCCTGGTCAAGGGCAGGCGGTCCTTGGAGCACGTCTGCACGGTGCCGTCAGCCACGCATCTATGCCTGCCCAAACGAACTACCGGATCTACCGAGATGCCGGTCGTTTTGTCGATGAGCGTCCCTGCCGGCGTGGTGTAGCACTCATGGCAGACTCACGGGATGTTGGGGGAGCGCTTTGGAGCGAGTATCGCGGCCATCGCAGGTCTGGTGTTCATCTTGATCAACTCCGGGTCGCTCCCGGGTGAGACAGCACTCCTCGTGCGGTTGCTGGGGATCGTCGCGTTCGCTTGGGTGTGGTTCGCGGTGTTACGGCGGACCGG
>DATCNE010000017.1:0-1556 GCA_036565395.1 Dermatophilaceae bacterium | reverse complement strand
CTCGGGATGAACCAGAAGGTCAGGAACGTTCCGGTGACCAGCAGGATGATCAGCGAGAACATCGCGATCTCGCCGAGCATGAAGGACCAGTGGTCGGGGAAGACCTTCTTGAGCAGGTAGCTCAGCGGCTTGGCGGCGCCGCTGCGGTCATCCACCCACCCGGCAAGGCCGCCCGCCTTGGCCATCGGGCCTCTCGCTGACTCAGGCTTGACGTCCTCGGCACGCAGACCTGCCGCGCCCTTGGGAGTCTCTCTGTGGCTCATCCGCGCTCCCAGAAGCTCGGGCCGACCGCTTCGCGGAACGGGGAGTCGGCCACCAGATAGCCCTCGGCATCAACGCTGATCTTCAGCTGCGGCAAGGGGCGGTGCGCTGGACCGAAGATGACTTCGCAGTCCCGGGTCACGTCGAAGGTCGACTGGTGACAGGGACACAGCAGGTGGTGGGTCTGTTGTTCATAGAGCCCTACGGGACATCCCACGTGGGTGCAGATCTTGGAGTAGGCCACGATGCCGTCGTGGCCCCAGTCGCGCTCCTTGGCCACCAAGATGTCGTCGGGGTTCAGTCGCATGAGAATGACTGCGGCCTTGCCCTTCTCCTCGAGCACGTGGGCGGACTTGTCGATGCCCTCGGGCAAGACGTGGAAGACAGATCCGATGGTGACGTCCGACGCCTTGATGGGCGTCATCTCGAGGTCGCGCATCAGCCGCATTCCCCTGCGCCAGAACGTTGTTGACAACTCAGCCTGGGGGAGTGGGCCGAGGCTGCCGGCCAGCTGCAGGCCCAGCGTGATGGGAAACAGGGCGAGCGCCCCTCCGAGCGTGTACTTGATCAAGGGACGGCGAGCCAGCTGGGATGCACCGCCACCGGCCATGATCGTCTCGACCGCCTCGCCGCGCGCCGCGTCGGAGGACCGCTGCGGGTGCCGGTCCTCGACGACCTCGCTGTCGGGCATCAGGGTCTTGGCCCAGTGAACCGCCCCCAGGCCGATGCAGAGCAGGCTCAAACCAAGGCTGACGCCCAGGACGACGTTGGACATGTTCGCCTGGCCGATGCCGGGGATGAACCGGTAGGAGTCCAGATCAATCGTGAAGTAGGCCACTAGGAAGATGACGGTGGCCACCATCGAGATACCGAAGAGGGTCGCGACCTGACGCTCGGCGCGACGGGCGGCACCCTCGTCGAGGTCTGCTGAACGGTGCACGTGCGCGGCCAGTCCGGGATTGCTGAAACGCTGGGGTATGCCGCCCGCGCCCTCGAGGCGACCGTCGCCGAGGCGCACTGCGCTGCCCGGCTGGGTCGCGCCGGCCTCGATGGGTTCCGTGTCGTTTTCGTTCATCGTGAAGTCGATCCCGTCGAGTCGCAGTGCATCGATTCGCTGAGCTTTCGTTGCATCTCATGGCGTTCGGAGTCAGGGCGTGGCATGTCGTGGCAGGGGCTTCGCATCAGCTCACGCGGCCTTGGCGCCGAGCCAGACGGCGGCAGCAATCACGAGAGCGAGACCGAAGACCCAGATGAACATCCCCTCGGAGACCGGCCCGAGGTTGCCGAGGTTCAAG
>DATCNE010000016.1:0-2515 GCA_036565395.1 Dermatophilaceae bacterium | reverse complement strand
CTGCCGGGCTGTCAGCCGGTGGTGCGTATGCCGTGTCCGCCCACGACGTGAGCAAGGTATGGGCCGTACTGGGTGGGGCCCTCGTGCTGGTCCCGGCGATGTGGATCTTCACGGGGGTGACCCTGGCCCTGATCGGTATGGCGCCAGAAGCAAGCGTCCTGTCCTGGGGAGCCTTGATCGCCTGCGGTGTTCTGGGTCAGCTCGGCCCGATCCTGCAGCTCCCGGAGAAGGTTCTGCAGATCTCACCCTTCGCGAACGTGCCCAAGCTGCCCGGTCACGAGCTGGAGCTCCTACCGCTGGCGATACTGACCCTCATCGCGGTGCTTCTGACTGCATTGGGTGCCAACGGTTTTCGTCGACGCGACATCGGCTGAGCGACTACCAGGCGGCGGGTTCGTAGTCCTTGACGAAACAGCCGTAGATGTCCTTGCCCAGCTCACCCTGCACGATCGGGTCGTAGACGCGCGCCGCGCCGTCGACGAGGTCGAGGGGGGCGTGGAAGCCCTCCTCGGCCAGGCGCATCTTGGTCGGGTGCGGGCGTTCGTCGGTGATCCAGCCCGTGTCGACCGCAGTCATCAGGATGGCGTCAGTCTCGAGCATCTCCTGGGCGCTGGTCCGCGTGAGCATGTTGAGTGCGGCCTTGGCCATGTTGGTGTGCGGATGACCGGGACCCTTGTAGCTGCGGCTGAACTGTCCCTCCATCGCCGAGACGTTGACGATGTATGTGCGCCGTGCCGTGGAGGAGGCCATCGCGGGACGCAGACGGCTGATCAGGATGAAGGGGGCCGTGGAGTTGCAGAGCTGCACCTCGAGCAGCTCCAGCGGATCCACCTCTTGCACATGCTGGGTCCAGCTGTTCACGTCATGCAGGTCCGGGACGAGACCTCCAGCGTCGATCGCGGTGCCGGCCTGCACTCTGGCTGGAGTCGCAGAACCGGCGTGCAGGGCCAGCGTGGTCAGCGCGTGCGGAGTTGTCGCGTGTGCCGGCGGTTGGGCATTCAGCGCTCCGGCGAGGGAGGACGGATGGGCGTCGCTGATGTGGTCGAAGGTGATCATCTCGGGGAGCGGTCCGTGAGGCAGTGGCGCCGACTCGGCCTCGACCAGCGGCGCGTAGGACCCCGGCGACCGGCGTACGGTCTGGGCGGCGTTGTTGATCAGGATGTCCAGCGGCCCCTGTGCCGCAACGGAGTCCGCGAGCGCGACGACCTGGGCCGGGTCACGCAGGTCGATCCCGACGACGCGGAGCCGATGGATCCAGTCGGCGCTGTCCTCCATGGCGGTGAATCGGCGGACGGCGTCGCTCGGGAAGCGCGTCGTGATCGTCGTGTGGGCTCCGTCGCGCAGGAGCCGAAGCGCGATGTACATCCCGATCTTGGCGCGGCCACCGGTGAGCAGAGCGCGCCGACCGGTGAGGTCGGTGCGCTCGTTGCGTTTGCTTCGGTTAAGGACAGCACACTGGGGGCAGAGCTGGTGGTAGAAAGCATCGACGTCGACGTACCGGGACTTGCAGGTGTAGCAGGAGCGCGGCTGCAGCAGCCTTCCCGCGAGGGCGCCGGCTGCGTTGGACACGAGCTTGAGGCCCTGGGTCTCGTCATCGATCCGGTCTCGGGCGCCCGTCGCGGTCAGTGCCGTCACCGCGCGATCGTTGGCCAGCACCTTCTCGCGCCGCTGCGAACGACGCGATTCCTTGACGCTCTTGTAGATTCGCGCGGTCGCTCGCCTGATCGCAACCGCGTCCGGATGCTCGGTCGGCAGGTCGTCGGCCTCTGCCAGGACGCGCAGGCAGAGCTCGAGGTCAGCCGCCGGTATTCCGGGAGGCTGGTTGTCGCAGGTAAGCACCCCGAAACTGTACGCGGGCCCAGGCCCGCTCCTCGCATCGAAGGGACCCGATTGGGACCGGGGACGCGGCTCGGGCCAAGGCCCCCAGCCCTACCCCTTGCCCTCGTCCTTGCCCTCGTCCTTGCCCTCGTCCGTACTGTCACCCGGCGCGGCGTCAGTCTCCGCGGCTGGGGCCAGCGGATCGGGAACGGCGGCCTGCTCCAGCGGCTCAAGCTTCTCCGGCTTGGCATCGCCGCTGGCTGCTTTCTCCGGCGTGCTACCCGCCTGGTTCGCGTCCGTAGACTCGGGCCCGGAGTGACGACCACTGGACGGGGCGGTGTACGGGTCCGTGAGCGGGGTCGCCCATGGGTCGTCCTTGGGAGCGGACTTCTTCAGGAAGGACGTCACAGCCGCGGCGGCGGCACCGAGCAGACCCAGTGTCATCAGCACCCGGCCACGCTTCTTGCGCTTGGGCGCAGCGACCGCATCGCCCTTGACGACGGCCGCAGCGCCGGTGCCACGGGACACCACCTCATCCTTGGCGGCCGCGCTCGCTGCGGCCCAGGCGGTGATCGCCTCGGTCACGCGCGGAAGCAGCTCGTCGACGATCTTGTCGCGCGCGATGTCGACCTTGGGCGCGAGGCCGCTGACCGCGGACTCCAGCTTGGGGGCGGCCATCTCGATGCCGTGCTCGACG
>DATCNE010000015.1:0-3001 GCA_036565395.1 Dermatophilaceae bacterium | reverse complement strand
GCGGTGTTCATGGCTCCTCCAAAGATGTATCTACTTCGATACTCTAGCTCATGCCGTCGTTCGGAGGCGAGCAGTTCGTTTCGGCATTACTGGCGCAGCCATTCGCGCTTACTGCTCAGGGTGGCCGTTAACTGAGCAGGTACCGGCACACTGCCTGGACCCGACTTCGGTGGCCAACCACCAGATGTTCCACCCGCTCGTCCCAGACGAGATGGCGGGCGCCCTCTGCGGCCGGCAGGCCACGGACCTCCGGGACCGACGATGCTGATGAGTTGATGGTCGATACAGTCGCGCCGTGACCTCTTTGGCTTCTTGTGCGGCGCAGCCGCTGTTCGTCTCTGATCTGGATGGAACCCTGCTGCGCCCTGACGGAACCCTCGGCGACCGGACGGTCCGCGTGGTCAACGACCTGATCGCCGCCGGCGGACTGTTCACCTACGCCACAGCCCGATCTTTCACCTCGGCGTCGCGCGTCACCGCAGGCCTGAACCTTGAACTGCCGGTCATCACCTACGCCGGCGCGGTGATCGTCGATCCCCGCTCCGGTCGGCCGCGCGAAGCGGCGATACTGCCGGGCGAAGTGGTGCGCGCTGTTCAACGAGCGACGGCGGCTGCGGGATCGGTGCAGCCGATCCTGTTCGCCATGCACGCCGGCCGCGATCGCGTGTGCTGGCTGACCGAGCGCAGCACCAGGTTCGTCGAGGCCTTCCTCAGCCGCAGACGACATGACCCCAGGTTGTTCCCGCTGAGCAGCTGGGCGCAGATCGAAGACGACAGCGTCTTCTACATTTCCCTCATCGGAGAACACGAGCAGCTGCAAAAGCTGCGCACCCAGCTCCGAGCCGACCTGCCACGCTGTCATGTGGTGCTCACCGAAGACGTCTACACGCCCGGCGAGTACTGGTTGGAACTCACCTCGCTGACAGGCACAAAAGCCGTCGCCCTGAACACAGTCCAGGTCGAGGTCCAAGCCGACCGCCTCGTGTGCTTTGGCGACAACCACAACGACCTACCCATGTTCGAGATCGCTGATCTATCGCTGGCCGTCGCGAACGCCACCCCTAAAGTCCGACGCGCCGCGACGGCGACCATCGGCGGCAACGCAGCCGAAGGCGTCGCAGAGTGGCTGGCATTGAACACGCAACTGGGAAGCTGACCCGCCGGAGGACGATGGCGAACCGGCGACGTGGCCCTGCCCCGTCGTGGGAGCCGCGTCCCACTCCCGCAATGTTCCTACCGCTCGACCGGCTCCAAGTACCGGATGGGCTTGCCCAGCCCCATCGCGATCTCGATCTCGCTACGAGTGCTCTCACCAACGTAGCCACCGACGTTGATGACCAGGACCTCGTCAGCCATCTCAATCAAGTGCCGATGTAGCCGCGCGAGCCCGGCAAGTGCATCGGCCCGCTCGAACGCGCTCATCCCTGCAAGCGCCTCATCGTCACCGACGTGCGTGCTCCCGATGCTCAACACCACCCGCCCGGCCAACGTCTCAGCAAGTCCCGCAACGACCGCTTTGCGCAGGGTCGTGAGGTGGCGGGCGCGGGCCAGGGTGGACGGTGAGAGCCGTGATGCATGAGGTGAGAGCCTCGGCGAGACGCTTGCGTTGGGTGGGCGTGAGTCCGGACAGCATCCGTTGCTCCACGCCGTTCACTTCGTCAGTGGCGGCCTCGGCGGCACGCAGTCCCGCGGTCGTGGCCCGTGTCTGCAAGACCCGCCCGTGTTGGGGATGTTGAGACCGAGCGACCAGGCCCGTGTCCTCGAGGTCACGCAGGAGGTGGTTCATCGTCTGCGGGGTGACGAAGGACTTCCGGGCAAGGTCCGCGTTGGACAGGCCTGGCTCGTCGGCCACGGCGGCAAGGACGGCGTACTGCGCGACCGTCAGGTCATGGCGGGCCAAGACCGCCGCCATGGCGTCGTGCAGCCCGGCCTGGGCGCGTTTGAGCAAGTACCCGGCTTGCGATTCGGTGGTCACGACCCTGTCCATCTATGTCAGTGTTACTGATATGATCTCAGGCATACTGACAACATACCAGTCCGCTTCCCAAGGAGAACACCATGCCCGTACTCGGTCCCGACTTCATCGCGCTACAGGTCCGCGACCTGCAGGCCTCGGCCACCTTCTACACCGAGAACCTCGGCCTCCACCCGGCGCCGGTCAGCCCGCCCGGGGCCGTCGTGTTCGCCACCGAACCCATCCCCTTCGCCATTCGTGAGCCCGTCGTGGACCTCGACGCCACCGACCGGCTCGGCTGGGGTGTCGCCCTTTGGCTCAAGGCCGATAACCCCCAGGCGATACATGACCACCTGCTCGCCACGGGAGTGCAGATCGTCACACCTCCCCAGGATGGCCCGTTCGGGCGCACCTTCGCGTTTTCCGACCCCGACGGATACACCATCACCATCCACGGCTGAGTAGGCGGACAGCCACTTTCGCTGACGATCTACGGCCACCCTCACCCGCGTTCCAAATTGGTCGTCCTAATTGGTCATCACCGGTGACGCCGCTGGGCGCCAATCAAGTGCTGGCGACCGAGCACGCCGCCTGCGCCTCGCCACGGGTCGGCCATTCCACCCGTGGGCCGATCCGCTTGCGACGTTGCAGATTCACCGGCCGATGGGGCGCCGCGCCCCCGTCCGGTCTGAAGTGCTGCGTTATGAGCAATACGCTGCCAACCTAGGGCTATGCAACGTGATTCGGCGAGCCATCAAGGCGTTCCGCGATTGTCCACCTCAGCACGCACGAAACTGCTGGTGTCTCTTGGCGCAGCGATCGTTGGCGGCGCAGCCGCTGCGGCGGTAGGAGCGGGCCGGTCCGCACCCTTGATCGGCTGGGACATCCTGGCAGTGGTCTTCTGTGCCTGGGTGTGGTCCACGGTGTGGAGGCTCGACGCGAAATCCACAGCGAGCCACGCCCAACGCGAGAGCCCCGGCCGCGATCTGGCTGACGTGGTTCTGCTGGGAGCAGCGGTCGCCAGCCTGATCGCCGTCGGGGTCGTGC
>DATCNE010000014.1:0-20004 GCA_036565395.1 Dermatophilaceae bacterium | reverse complement strand
CGGCGTACACGTTGACGCCTAGGTCGATGACGCGCTCGAGGTCTTTGGACAGCCTGACGAGGCGGTCGACGTGCCAGACAACGATGCGCCTCGGGTTGCTCGACAGCAGGGCCTCGAAGCTGGGGCGGTGCCTGCCTGTGGTGGCGCTCACGTCGTTGTCGGTGTACACCTCGGCAACGGTCCAGCCCTTTTTCTCACACAACTCTCGGCATGCGCTGAGCTGTCGTGACACCGCCGCTCCTTCGCCGGCCTTGTCCTGGGACTGGCGCAGGTAGATCGTTGCTGTTGTCATATTGGGAATAGTAACAGTTGACAACTGTGATCATCATCGCGATCTCCTTCTTGCCGCCCTGCTCCATGACCGCACGGCGACCGGCCTCACGAACGTCCTGCGCCTGTGCCCGCAGGACGTCGGCCAGAGGCGTGCCGCGTTCGACCGCGATCACGATGCCGTCGACGAATCGAGCCAGACTGGCCAGACCGGTGCGATCTGCGAGACCTTGCAGGGCAACCGGGAGGTTGGCTCCGGCGCGGGCATCGGCGAGGCACTGGCGCAGCTCGGCTGCGAGCTGGCCGTGGGAGAGCCGGCATACGCGCTCGAGAGCTCCGGTGGCACCCTCGCCCGCGCCCACGGCAAGAGCCAAGAGCTCGGCAACCGTCGGGAACTCGGCGAGCATCTGGCGTTCACGTTTGTTGGCCGACATCGTGAGCATCTGGTCCCGCGCGACGATGCCGATAGCGACCGAGAAGAAGACGATCAGCACCGGGACGACGGCCGAACCAGCATCCCTGAGCCACATCAACGTGGCCACGACGAGCCCACCCAGACCACCAACGACCCCCCACACGACCTGCTCGGCGCGGAAGCTCTCGACATCCGGGGACAGACCTGCGCGCTGCATCCGACGACGGACCGACGCCGCGCCACCCAACAACCGCTCAACGCCCCGACCGAGGTCATCGAGCACGGGGCGAAGGATCAGCAACAGCCCAGGGAGGTTGTTGTCCGCGCGGGCGGCGAGTAGTCGCGACGGTCGGGCGGTGTCCCTCAGGTATGGCGCGAGGCGGTCTTCCAGCCCGGGGCGCCGGTTGACCGGAATACCGACGAAGAACAGAAGCAAGCCGGCGGCCAGCATCGCCCCGAGTCCGGCCCCGAGCCACGACCAGTCGGCCACGAATGCCGGCAACCCATCGCTGATCGGCACACCACCGGCGAACAGGTAGGTCATCGCAGCACCCGGCCCTCTTCGGGCAAGCGGCCGATGCGAACCATCACGCGGTAGGCAACGAGGGACAGCACTCCGCCGATGGCCAGAACCAGAACGCCAGCCGGGCGACTGTAGGCCTGGAGCGACCCCGGGCGGGAGGACAACATCGCAAGGACGATCCACGGTGCGGCCACCGCCAGCCTCGCGGCGTTGATCGTCCAGCCCTGTCTGGTCTCGAGCGCCGCGCGGGTGCGGGCGTCCTCGCGCAGGAAGGCCGACAGGGTGCGAAGCAACCTGCCGAGATCGCTGCCGCCGACCTCACGGGCTATCCGCAAGGACTCGATCAGACGATCGGCGACGGGATCACTGAGCCGTTCCTTGAGCCGATCCAGGCACTCCTGGAACCGGCCCGTGGCCCGGTAGTCCTCTGCGAAGGAAGCGAAGGCGGGTCGAAGCTCCTCAGGCCCGCGGATCCTCAACTGGCTCAACGCCTCAGGCAGGGCGAGACCAGCACGGACCGCTGAGCCGATGTTGTCGACGATGTCGGGCCACAGATCGCGCATGACCGACCGCCGTTTGCGAGCTCGCATGCGCACCAACACGATGGGGGCGTAGCCGGCCATCAGCGCAAAGCAGAACGCGACCGGGATCACCTTGGTCGTCCCGGCGAAGACGAGGAAGACCACGACGAAGGCCATCACGCAGGCGCCCACCAGGCTTCGCCACGTCATCGCATCGAAACCCGCCTGGGCCAGCTCGTCCGAGAGCCGGCTGACCGGACCAGCCTTGCGCGGCGCTACGGGCGACTCCGGTCGTGGCCAGAACGACCACCAGATGCAGAAGAGCCCGACGCCCAGAACCAGACCCACACCGACGCCGATCACGGCTCAGTCCCCTTGGGCCAGGAGTGCGGCGATGTCATAGCCGGCCCGCTCGAAGCGGTCCACGTGAGGTGGGAAGCCGTCCGCCCGCACGAGCCGCCCATCGCGAGAGGTGAAGATGTCCGCCACCTCGATGATGTCGCCCTCGACCCGGCCTGGCACGGCGACGATCTCGCGGACACGACGCACGCCATCGCGTTCGAGGGCGATGTGAATGACGATGTCGATGGATCCTGCCACGGTCGGCACCACGAAGCGGCTGCCGACGTTCTCGCCGGCCAGCAGCGGCAGGGTGCACATCTTGGTGACGGCCTCTCGCGCGCTGTTGGCGTGCAAGGTACACATCCCTGGAAGTCCACTGTTAAGGGCGATCAGTAGGTCGAGACTCTCTGCCTGTCGCACCTCGCCCACGATGATCCGGGAGGGGCGCATCCGCAGCGCCTCCTTGACCAGGCGGCGCAAGGGAACCTCGCCAGTGCCCTCCAGGCTGGGCTGACGACACTGCATCGAAGCCACGTCCCGAAGTGGGATCTTCAGCTCGAAGACCTCCTCGCAGGTAACCACCCGTTCACGCGAGGGGATGGCCGAGGAGAGACAGTTGAGCATCGTGGTCTTGCCACTCTGGGTGCCGCCGGCGACCAGGATGTTCAGGCCGGCGACCACGGATGCCTCGAGAAAACGCACGGCCGGGCGGGTAAGGGTCCCGAGACGCACCAGGTCCTCGAGGTGGTCGGCCTTGACCACGAACTTGCGAATATTGACGTTCCAGTGCTCTCGTGTGATGTCGGGGATCACGACATGTAGCCGCGAGCCGTCCGGCAAGGTCGCGTCCACGAACGGCGACGAGAGGTCCACCCGGCGACCCGATGACTTCAGCATCCGCTCGACCAGGTCTCGCACCTCGTCGGCGGTCAGGATCGTGTTGGTCAGCTCAGCCGTGCCGCCACGGGCCACGAAGACCTTGCTCGGCTCGTTGATCCAGATCTCCTCGATGGAAGGGTCCTCGAGGTACTGCTGGAGGGGTCCGAAACCGGCGACGGCGTCAAGCACGCTCTTGGTCGCCTCGCCCAGATCCGGCAGCGTCGGCAGCCCACCGTGGAGCGAGCGCTCGTCGTAGTCGGCGACAGCATCGTCAACAAGCTGGCGCATCTCGCGAAGATCCCGGGTTGGGTCGAGGCCGGAACGGCGGATCAGCTCACGGACTTCGCTCTCGACTGTCCGTACGGCATCCATCGGCCCACCCTCCCCTGGTCATCCGCGACTCTGACAGCCCCGGAACGTGCACGGACGAGTCACCTCAAATGGGACGATCCACCACGAGAATAGACGCAACATGACCTTTTAACCCATTTGTCCACAGCCCTGTGGACAACACCAGGGGAAGGCGCGGGCGCGCCGCCGTCGTGGAATTGTCTCAAGCGCAGTCGATGACGGCAGTATGGGCAAATGACCCGAACCCCGCCCGCACCTGCAGCCACAGCGGGCGTGGTCGTCGTCGAGCCGGCGCCGAGCGACAGGATCCGTCGGCCGGCAGACCTGGTCACGCTGCTCCTCGCCCTCCTGATGTTGGTCCTCGCGGTTGGACTGGGCACCGTAGCGGTGGGAACAGCCAATGGTCTCGAGCAGGACCTCGTCGGTGCGGGTGGCGCGCTGCCCCGACCTCTCCTGCAGCTCACGGGCTGGGCCGGCGGTCTCGGACTGCTGCTCCTGCTCATCGTCGATGGTGTCGTTCTCGTCGTGCGCTCGCGATCCTGGCAGCTCTTGGAAGCGGTCGCCGCGGCCGGCGCCGGAGCCCTGCTGGCGTTGCTGTTGCAGCGGTTGATCCTCGACGGACACCTCGGAGCCATGCTCGCCGCGTTGACCAAGGGTCTGCCCGAGGGCGGTCGCACGACGCCCCTGGACGGGCTGCTCGTGGCCGGCATCGCGTTCTTCACGGTGTCAGGAGTCGGCAAACGACCGCAGCTGCGCATAGCCGCCTTCGTTATCGTCGGATCGGCGATGCTGTTCGGGTTCCTCTCCGGTGAGGTCACGGCGTTGGCGCTGTTCGTGACCGCGCTGCTCGGGTGGATCGTGGGCCTGGTCGCCCTTTTCGCCATTGGCGCCGCCTCGACCCGCCCGCCGGGCACTGCCGTCGCAGCGGCGCTCATCGGCTGCGGCCTGGACATCACCCGACTGGAGCTGGTCGAGTCGACAGGGGTCCGAGGGCGTCAGTATTCCGGGTCAGGCCCTGTGGGGTCCCTGGATGTTCGGGTCCTGGAGCGCGACACCTTTGGCACCGAAGCAGGCCGCCGCGTGCTGCGCCGGGTGCGGCTGCGTGGACCGTCCACCCGTGGCCCCTCACTCACCATCCGGGGCGCCGTCGAACACCATGCCTTGATGGCGCTGGCGGTGGCCAAGGCCGGCGTGAGGGCGCCAGAGCTGCTCGCGACCGCTGAGGTGGGGCCGTTCGCCGCAGTCCTCGCCTACCGACGCCCGACCGGCGCGACCGTCGACCCGACCCTGGCCACAACCTTGAGCGAGGAAGACCTGGCGGCATTCTGGCGGCTGCTCGCGCAGCTGCAACGGGCCCGGATTGCCCACCGTGGACTGAGCATCGAGCATCTCCTGCTCGACGAGCACGACGGTGCCGGCCTCAACGAGGCAGGGACCGGGGACATCGCGGCGGCGGATCTCTCGTTGCGTCTCGACGTGGCGCAGCTCCTCACGACCTTGGCGCTGCTCGTAGGTCCCGAGCGGGCCGTCGCCAGCGGCGTCTCATCACTCGGGAGTCCGACCATCGTCAAGGCTTTGCCACTTGTGCAGGCGGTCGCGATGGATGCCCCGACCCGATCCGCATTGCGAGACCAGAAGGGCCTGCTGCGTAGCGTCCGCGAGCAGCTGCTCGAGCTGGCCCCCGAAGGCGAACCGGTCGAGCAGGTCGAGCTGCGGCGACTGACCCCCCGCACGCTGGTAACGGTGCTGGGAGGCAGCATCGCGGTATACATCCTTCTGACCCAGCTGGCACGGGTGAACGTGGGGGATGTCCTGGCCCGCGCCCAATGGGGCTGGGCCCTGGGCGTGCTCGGGTTCACCGTGCTGACCATTGCGGGGGCCTCGCTGGTGATCACTGGGGCGGTCAGCACCCGCCTCAGCTTCGTGCGGACCTATCTGACCCAGCTCGCCGTCGCCTTCAGCGGCCTTGTCGCGCCGTCGGCCATCGGCAACATCGCCCTCAACCTGCGCTATCTGCAACGGGCCGGAGTCAACCCGGCAGTCGCGGGTGGCAGCGTCGGGCTGGCCCAGCTCGCACAGTTCTCAAGCTACTTCGTGCTGCTACTGCTCTCCAGCGTCCTCGCGGGCACCGGGCAACGCGCATCCTTCACCCCCCCGTTGGCAGCCGTCATCGGGATGATCGTCGTCGTGGCCCTGCTACTGGCAGGTTTGGCCGTGCCCGCCGGCCGCAGGCTGATCATCGGCCGGTTCCTGCCGGTCGTCCGGCGCGTGGTCCCCCGGGTCGTGGCGATCTTCCAGGATCCGCGCAAGGTGGTCACCCTGTTCTCCGGCGCGCTGCTGCTGGACATGTCGTTCGTGGCGGCGCTGACCTGCGCCACGCGCGCATTCGGCGCGACGCCTTCCGTCGCCGCCGTCGCGGTCGTCTACTTCGCGGGGGCGATTATCGGCTCCGCGGTGCCGACCCCCGGCGGCCTTGGTGGGGTGGAGGCGGCCCTTTCGGCCGGGCTCGTCGCGGTGGGGCTGGACGTCAGCGTCGCCGTCTCGTCCGTCCTGCTGTTCCGGCTGTGCACGTACTGGTTGCCCATACCCTTCGGCTGGGCCTCACTGAACTACCTCCAGCGGGTCAACGCCATCTGACCGCCGCTACCACCTCCGGCGCCCAAAAGTCCGGTGGGCTGGACATTTGTGACAGACTTCTCAGGGTTCTGGGCCAAAAAAGCGCCATTACCACTTGTCCGAACATGATCGGATCTGTGAGGCTTGGAACAACCGCGCCACTGGTAACGTTGGCTGGTGGTGCACGTCTTGTCCTCTTTGTGAATTTCCGGGTGCCGACGGCGGCTCGTGAGCAGCGTTCTCACGCGTCAACAGCATCCTGGACACCGCCGCTACTCGAACTGACCCATAGCCGTTCTGACACTGACCGATAACCGCCTGAACCGGTTCATCTGAACCGATCAAGGCAATGATTCAAGGAGCAGGTGCCAATGAGCTGGCGCAACCGCGCTGCCTGTCTGGAAGAAGATCCGGAGCTGTTCTTCCCGATCGGGAACACTGGCCCCGCTCTCCTCCAGATTGAAGATGCGAAGGCCGTATGCCGTCGCTGCGAGGTCGTTGAGACCTGCCTGAAATGGGCCATCGAGTCTGGTCAGGATGCTGGCGTGTGGGGCGGTCTGTCGGAGGATGAACGACGCGCCCTCAAGCGCCGCAATGCCCGCGCCCGACGTGCTGGCTGACCCAGCCCCCCAAGAGCCGGCGACCGCCGAGCCGAGCGCCGGCTAGCTGAGCGCCAGCCGGACCAACCCCGGCGCGGTCACATCCCGTCCTTGGCGTCTTTGGTCGGTCGAAGTCGTGCGACGAACCGCACCGTGGTTCCGCGCGGCTTTGCGTTCTTCCAGGTGATCCGTCCGCGCAGGTCCTGAACCAGCGAGGTGACGATCTGGGTGCCCAGGCCGGTGCCGGCAGGGTCGAACCCCTCCGGCAGACCGGTCCCGTCATCGGTCACTGTCACCGTCAGCAGCTCGTCGTCCTTGTCCCAGCTGCGGTCCGCCCGGACACTGACGACTCCCCCGGTCTGGGCAAGCCCGTGCTTGACCGCATTGTGGACCAGCTCGGTGACCACCATCGCAAGCGACGTGGCATCCTCGGCCTGCAAACGACCGAACGACCCCAGGCGCTCGGCACGCACCGGCACGTCCCGGATCGCGACCTCGACCACGGCGGCCAGCCCGCGGGCCACGATCTCGTCAAAGTCGACCGTCTCATCGAAGCCCTGGCTCAGGGTCTCGTGGACCAGCGCAATGGTGCCCACCCGACGTACCGCTTCGTCCAGCGCAGCGCGCGCCTCGTTGTCCGGAAGTCGTCGTGACTGCATCCGCAGCAGCGCCGCCACCGTCTGCAGATTGTTCTTGACCCGGTGATGGATCTCGCGGATGGTCGCGTCCTTGGTGAGCAGCTCGCGCTCACGCCGACGGAGCTCGCTCACGTCGCGCAGGAGCAGGATCGCGCCCGTGCGCTGTCCACCCTCGGTCAGTGGGATGGCTCGCAGGGACACGCTCGCGCCACGCGCCTCGACCTCGGTGCGCCAGGGCGCCCGCCCGGTCACGACCAGAGCGAGACTCTCGTCCACCGGCGCCTCGTCGCGAAGAACCTCGGAGATGATCCCGGCCAGCGAGGTCCCGATGACGTCGCTGATGTGACCCAGGCGATGGATGGCCGAGACGGCGTTCGGGCTCGCGTAGGTCACCGTCCCGTCGGCGTTGAGGCGAATCACGCCGTCCCCGACCCGAGGCGCGCCACGACGTTGGCCGGTGGGGGCGGCGAGGTTGGGGAACTCCCCCGAGGCGATCATCCGCGCGAGCGCGTCCGCAGTCGCCACGTAGGTCAGCTCGAGGCGGCTGGGGGTGCGCATCGTGGCCAGGTTCGTATGCCGGGTGAGCACCGCGATAGCGCGTCCTTCGCTCACGACGGGGATGGCTTCCTCGCGGATCGGCATGTGGTCACGCCAGTCGGGATCGCGTTCTCTGACGATCCGCAGGTCGGCGAAGGCCTGGTCCAGCGCCGGGCGACGTCCCCGGTCCAGCCGCCGGCCGACGACGTCCTCGAAGAAGACCATGGGACCGGTCGTCGGTCGGATATGGGCGGCTGCGTACCAACCGCCGCCCTTCGCCGGAACCCACAGGACCAGGTCCGCGAAGGACAGGTCCGAGAGCAGCTGCCAGTCACCCACGAGCAGGTGCAACCACTCGACATCGACGGCGCCCAGGTCGGTCTGGTCGCGCAGCACGTCGCTCAGGGTCGGCACAGCGCTGAGCCTAGTGCGATCAGATGGTCGCCGCCCCGCTGCGGATGACTCCGCGCAAGGTGCGCAATGCCACCGAGAGGGCCGCGATACCGGGATTCTCCAGCCGTTCCATCCCAGAGAGCGCCGCACGGGTCCTGAGCAGGGAGTCGGCATTGGCCTCGGACCAGGCCGCGATGCGTTCCCTGGGGGTGGAGCCGGCGTTGGTGCTGTCCAGCACCGACTTGGCCAGGGACTCCAACACGGCATACAGGTCGTCGCGCAGGGCACCCCGAGCCAACGCGTCCCACCGGTCGTCGCGGGGCAGCCTGGTCACTCTGGACAGCATCGCGTCGATGCCGAACTGCTCGGAGGCGGCAAAGTAGACCGGCGCAACCTCGGACGACTCACGCCCGGTGTCCACGCTGATCTCCACGACGTCCAGGAGCGAGAACTGGTCCAGCAGGCTCGCCGCGCGAAGGGCCATCTGCGCTGGGGCGCCAAGCTTTTCGAGCTCTTTGGCACGACGCTCGAGACGCTTGCGCTCATCGCCCAGCAACAGCGTGGGCATCTGGGGGCTCAGCTCGGCGACCACCGCGCTGAAGCGTTCGACCTCGGCTGCAACGGCGAGGGTGGACGGACGGTTCTGGAGGAACCACCGCACCGATCGGTCGAGCAGCCGTCGGAACTCGAGGTACAGCGCCGTCTGCGTCTCGGTGGACACGACGTTGTCGAGCTCCTCGATGCTGGCGATGTAGCCGACCATGTTGAAGACCTCGCGGCACACCACGAAAGCGCGGGTCACCTGCTCCGGCGTGGCCCCCGTCTCCTCCGACGCCCGGAAGGCAAACGTGATGCCACCCCGGTTGACCATCGAGTTGACCACGGCGTTGGTGATGATCTCGCGCCGCAGCGGATGGCTGGCCAGCTTGTCCTGGTACTTCTCGCGGATGGGGTTGGGGAAGTACTTGGTCAGAGTCGCCTGGAACCAGGGCTCGTCGGGCAACGCGCTGGACAGCAGGTCCTTCTTGAGCGCGAGCTTGGCATATGCCACGAGCACCGAGAACTCCGGGCTCTTCAGACCCTGCCCTGCCGCGTGGCGTACGTCGAGATCACTGTCGCTGGGCAGGAACTCCAGCGCCCGGTCAAGGTCGCCGTGCTCTTCCAGCCAGTGCATGAAACGCTCGTGCACGGCCAGCATCGTGTGCTCCTGGGCGCGAGCATTGCCGAGCAGGGCATTCTGCTCATAGTTGTCACGCAGGACCTGACGCGCGATGTCGTCGGTCATCGAGACCAGCAGCTGGTTGCGCTGCTCCAGCGTCATGTCGCCCTCACGCGTCATGGCCGTCAACAGGATCTTGATGTTGACCTCGTGGTCCGAGGTGTCCACGCCCGCGGAGTTGTCGATGGCATCGGTATTGATGTGCACGCCGGCCAAAGCGGCTTCGACACGACCGAGCTGGGTGAAGCCGAGGTTGCCGCCTTCGGATACGACCCTGGCGCGCAAGGCCTTTCCGTCGACCCGGACGGCGTCATTGGCTCGGTCCCCGACCTCGGCGTTGACCTCGGCGGACGCCTTGACGTAGGTGCCGATACCGCCGTTCCAGAGCAGGTCGACGGGAGCGGTCAGGATGGACTTCATCAGCTGGGCAGGTGTCATCGCCGTGGTGCCCTTGGGCAGGCCCAGCGCGACGGCGACCTGCTGGCTGATCGGCACCGACTTGGCCGATCGCGGGAAGACACCGCCGCCTTCGCTGATCAGCGTGCGGTCATAGTCCGCCCACGACGATCGCGGCAGCTCGAACAGCCGCTTGCGCTCGGGGAACGACGTGGCCGAGTCGGGATTGGGGTCCAGGAAGATGTGGCGGTGGTCGAAGGCGGCGACCAGACGGATGTGCTCGGAGAGCAGCATGCCGTTGCCGAACACGTCACCGGTCATGTCACCGATGCCCACCACCGTGAAGTCGGTCGTCTGGGTGTCAACACCCATCTCCCGGAAGTGGCGCTTGACCGACTCCCACGCCCCACGCGCAGTGATGGCCATGACCTTGTGGTCGTAGCCGTCCGAACCTCCGGAGGCGAACGCATCGTCAAGCCAGTAGCCGTAGGACCTGGCGACCGCGTTGGCGATGTCGGAGAACGTGGCGGTGCCCTTGTCCGCCGCGACGACCAGGTAGGGGTCGTCGCCGTCAAGACGCACGACCGAGGGCGGTGGGATCACCGCGGTGCCGATGAGGTTGTCGGTCACGTCCAGCAGCGCCGAGACGAACAGCTTGTAGGACGCGATGCCTTCGGCCAACCATGCGTCACGGTCGAGGGCCGGATCCGGCAGGGCTTTGGGAAAGAACCCACCCTTGGAGCCCGTCGGCACGATGACGGCGTTCTTGACCATCTGCGCCTTGACCAGGCCGAGGACCTCGGTGCGGAAGTCCTCGCGCCGATCACTCCAGCGCAGACCGCCGCGGGCAACCTTGCCGAAGCGCAGATGCACGCCCTCGAACCGAGGGCTGTAGACCCAGATCTCGTACATCGGCCGCGGGGCAGGTAGGTCCGGGACCTTCTTCGGGTCCAGCTTGAAGGAGACATACGACTTGTATGCCGCATCGCCGGCGGACGAGGCAACACCGGCAAGGGCGGGGTCGCTCACGCCCGCGCTCACCGCGCGCTGGAAGTAGTTCGTGCGCAGCGTGGCCATGATGACGCCGAGGAAAGCGCGGATGATCCGGTCGTGGTCGAGGCTGGGGACCTCCTCGAGGGCGGCGTAGATCGCATCGGCGATCGTCGTCTCGGCGGCCTCGCGTCCGTCGCCAGCGGCGCCCTCGCCGTACTCAGGGTCGAACCGCGTCTCGAACAGTGACACCAGCATTGCCGAGATGGAGACGTTCGAGACCATCGCCGCTTCGACGTAGTCCTTGCTGAACGTCGACCCCGTCTGACGGAGGTACTTGGCGACGGCCCGAAGGATCACGACCTGCCGCCAGGTCAGCTCACCGCCGAGGACCAGCGCGTTGAAACCGTCGCTCTCGGCACGGCCGTCCCAGACGGCGGCAAAGGCGTCCTGGAACAGCTCCCGAAGTCCCCCGCGGCCGCTCCCGACCCACGTTTGGGGTCCGGCGCCCCTGAGCCCGAAGTCGTAGACGTGCACCCCCACGTCATCAGAGCGGTGGATCTGGTAGGGACGCTCATCGGCGACCTCCAGCCCGAAATGGCTGAACAGCGGCAGGACCGAGGTCAGCGAAAGGGGGCCGCGTCGATACAGCTTGAAGCGACGTTCCGCCGAGGAGCTGCCAGGCTCGTGATAGAGGTTCAGGCGGAGAGCGTCCTCACTGTCGAGGGCCTCGATGTGGCGAAGGTCGGCCATCGCATCCCGCGCGCTGAAGTCCTCCTTGTAGGCCTCAGGGAAGGCCTTGCCATAGAGCCCGACGAGACGAGCTGCCCCCTCCTCGCCGTAGTCGCTGAGGGCGACCTCGGCCAGGTCCTCGTCCCACGTTCGGGTGGCATCGATCAGCTGCTGTTGCAGATCGCGCTCGTCGACGTCCGGGATCACCTGGCCAGGCGCCACCCGGACCACGAAGTGCAGCCGGGCCAGCACCGAGTCGGACACCCGCGTCGTGTAGTCCACGTTGGCGCCGTGGAAAGCGATGCGCAGGATCGACTCCATCTTCAGTCGGACGGCGGTGGTGTAGCGATCCCGGGGGATGTAGATCAGGCAGGACACGAACCGGCCGTACTCGTCCTTGCGAAGGAACAGCTGGCTCTTGCGGCGTTCCTGGAGATGCAGCACCGCGGTCGCCAGCTCGTACAGCTCGTCCTCGCTGGTCTGGAAGAGCTCGTCACGCGGATAGGTCTCGAGCACCTCCAGCAGGTCCTTGCCAGAGTGGCTGTTAGCGGTGAATCCGCTTGCCGCCAGGACCTTGCGAACCTTGGTGTCGATGATCGGGACGCGCAGCACCGACTCGGTGTAGGCGGTCGATGTGAACAACCCGAGGAAGCGCTTCTCTCCCGTGACCTCGCCGTTTGCGTCAAACACCTTGATGCCGACGTAGTCCAGATACTTCGACCGGTGAACGGTCGCGCGTGAGTTCGCCTTGGTGATGATCAGAAGATGCGGCTCGCGGGCCTTGGCCCGCGCCGCGGCGCTCATCCGACTGAAGCTGCCCGACTGCTGCTGGTCGTAGCGCAGGATGCCCAGGCCCGTTCCGGGCAGCGCGCGCAGCACGTCCTCGTCGTCCTGGCGCTCGAGGACGTATTCGCGAAAGCCGAGGAACGTGAAGTGACCGTCGGCCAGCCACGACAACAGACGCTGGGCGTGGGCAGTCTCCTCGGGGTCAACCCCCGTCGGCGGGCCGGCCTCGAGCTCAGCCGCGATCTGCTGGCACTCGGCCTTCATCTTCGGCCAGTCCTCGACCGACTCACGCACGTCCGAGAGAACCCGTCGCAGGCCCTGTGCCAGCGCCTCCCGCTCGGCGTCTCCGCCCTGGCGGTCGATCTCGACGTGTATCCAGGACTCGACGCCGGCGCCGAACTCGGATTCGGTCATCGCATCGACGCCGAGGATGTCCTCGAGCTCGCCGGCTGCGTCGCGGCGAACGACGAGCTGGGGGTGGATGACGAGGTGAACGACCCGCTCCTGTCGCGCGAGCTCAACAGTGACCGAGTCCACGATGAAGGGCATGTCGTCGGTGACGATCTGGATGACCGTGTGATCGCAGGACCAGCCCTGCTCCTCAACCGTCGGCGTGAAGACGTTCACGTTGGCCGTACCGACCGGACGGTGCGCGGCAGTCGCCTTGTGGGACAAGGCTGCTCCCACGAGATCCTCGGGTCTGCGCGCCACCAGGTCCTCGGTGGCAACGTGCCGGTAGTAGTGGCGCAGGAACGGTTCGAGCGTCTCGCCGCCGGCCTCATCTGCCAGCTCTGCAGCGGAGTGGATGACCTGAGAACGGGACTGTTCGAGCGACGCAGACATGACTGAGATCCTTATCCAAGAATGCCGTGATGCACGCCTTTGTGCACCGTCGCCGAGCCTATCCCTGTGCGAATGAAGCCTTCTGGGCGGGCGGTGCGGGTCATGGCCCTCGGGGCGGGCTGTGCGGGTCATGGCCACCATGGCCGGCATGCCCCAACCGGGCTGTGCGTAACCCGGAGGCGTTCGCCGCCCGGCCATAGGCTGTCCGCATGCCCGCCGAACACCGTCTCGACCCGACCTGGCTCGATGTCGTGGCCACGGCGCTGGCCCGGTCGAGCATCGCGGCACTCGATGCCTCCCACGAGCTGCTGGCGCACTACGGCGACACCGGTGATGCAACGGCCCAACGTGCGGTTGACGACCTGGTCAACCAGGCTGCCGGCACGCTGAGCGCGCTGTCAGAATGCCTCGCCGATTCCTCACGCGAGCTAGAAGGCGCATGACCGCGAGCCTGGTTTACGGCGACCATGTCTCCTGCTCGCGGGTCGGCGGTGGCATGCGCCGCGAGGCCTCACGGCTACGCCAGCACGCGCTTTCGCTCGAGGACGCGATCGGTGAGCTGATCGTGTGGAAGGGGCCTGGGGCCGATGCCGCCAGACCCGCCATCGTCGCCTCGTGGGAGACCCTTCGAGCGACCGCCGACGTGCTGGACAAGGCTGGGGAAGCCCTCCAGCGCTACGCGACGGACCTCGCCGAGGGCCACGAGCTCGGACGACGAGCCGAGCTGCGCGTCCACAGCGCCGGGCTGCTCCTGGACGGGACCCGGGTCATCGAGCCGTGGGGGCCGGCCAGCGCGCAGGAGTCCGAGCGGCGGTGCAGCCAGGTGCCCGTGGTCCAGGCCAGGGTGGACCTGGCCACGGCGCATGTCGGTCGCGCCCGAGGCCGACTTGCGCGCCAGATGACATCGCTCTCGACATCGCTGTCCCAGGCCTTAGCCCAACCGCCGGCCACACCTTAGATTGTGGCGATGAAGATCAGCGCAAGCCTCGACTACGCCGCGACACCCCACGAGGTGTTCGCCATGATTGCCGACGAGATCTTCCAGAGGCGCAAGTGCGTCGCTACCGGCGCCCTCAACCACACGGTGTCCATCAGCGCCTTCGGCGAACGCACCGTCATCGTCAGCAGCCGCGAGCTGCCCACAGCCGACTTCCCCTCCTTCGTCCAGAGCCTGGTCGGCGCCACGATGGCGGTCACCGAGACCCAGGACTGGGGGCCGGCAGGCAGGGACGGAGCTCGCCAGGGAGTGATCACCGTCGACATCGCGGGGGCGCCCATCGACCTCGACGGGACCCTTTCGCTGGCTCCGAACGGTCGCGGCTCGGTCGAGACGGTCATGGGTGACCTCAGGGCCAGGATCCCGCTGATCGGCGGCAAGATCGAGAAAGCCGCGGCACCTGCGATCGAGTCGGCGATCAACGTTGAGCGGGAGATCGGGCAGGCTTGGCTGGCGACAAGGGAGTGAGAATCGAGCGGAGCGAGGATCGGAGCGACCGCGGAGCCAGCCGAATGCTGTGGCTGGCGACAAGGGAGTGAGAATCGGTTTGCTCAGTTCAGGCCGGTTTCTGCCGCCGAAATCGGGCTCCGGAGCGGTCTGAAGTGAGCAAACCGGCCTGAACTGAGCAAAGGGCGGGTCAGCGCATGTGCGGGTACTCGTGGGTCTTCGCCGCCACGAACGTCTCCTTGATGGAGCGCGCGCTGGTCCAACGCATGAGGTTCAGCGGCGAGCCGGCCTTGTCGTTGGTACCCGACGCGCGGCCGCCGCCGAAGGGCTGCTGGCCGACGACCGCGCCCGTGGGCTTGTCGTTGATGTAGAAGTTGCCGGCCGCAAACCGCAGGCGCTCCTCGGCGTCGGCGATGACAGCGCGGTCCTGGGCCATGATCGAACCGGTCAGCGCGTAGGGCGCGATCGACTCCATCTGGTCGAGCACCTTGTCGTAGTCACGGTCGGCAAAGACGTGGACTGCCAGGATGGGTCCGAAGTACTCGGTGCTGAACGCCTCGTCGGCGGGGTCGGCGATCTCCAGGACGGTCGGGCGGATGAAGTAGCCGACCGAGTCGTCATACGTGCCACCGGCAACGACCTTGACACCCTTGTCGGCGTGGGCCTTGTCGATCACGGCGCGGTGCTTGCCGAACGCGCGGTCGTCAATGACAGCGCCCATGAAGTTGGAGAAGTCAGTGACGTCGCCCTGGCCGAGACCGTTGGTGGTCCGGGCGAGGTCATCCTTGATGACCTTCCACAGACTGCGCGGCACATAGGCTCGCGAGGCCGCGGAACACTTCTGGCCCTGATACTCGAACGCGCCGCGAATCATGGCCGTTCGCAACACATCCGGGTCGGCAGAGGGGTGAGCCAGGATGAAGTCCTTGCCGCCGGTTTCGCCGACCAGTCGGGGATAGGTCTTGTAGTTCTTGAGGTTGGCGCCCACCTGCTGCCACAGGGTCTGGAAGAGCGCGGTCGAGCCGGTGAAGTGGATACCGGCCAGGTCCGGGGAGGTCAGCACCACCGGAGAGACGTCGACGCCGTGACCGGTCACCATGTTGATGACGCCGGGCGGCATCCCGGCCTCTTCGAGCAGCTCCATCGTCAGCTGGGCTGCGAGCTGCTGGCTGGACGACGGCTTCCAGACGACGGTGTTTCCCATGAGTGCGGGGGCGGTCGGCAGGTTGCCCGCGATGGCCGTGAAGTTGAACGGCGTGATCGCGTAGACGAAGCCCTCGAGCGGGCGGTAGTCGATGCGGTTCCAGATGCCCTTGGAGTTCGCCTGAGGCTGGTCAGCAAGGATCTCCCGCGCGAAATGCACGTTGAAGCGCCAGAAGTCGATCAGCTCGCAGGCGGCGTCGATCTCGGCCTGGTAGCAGGTCTTGGACTGGCCCAGCATCGTCGCGGCGACAATCCTTGCCCGCCATGGCCCGGCGAGCAGGTCGGCCGCCTTCAGCAGGACGGCCGCGCGGTCGTCGAAGGACAGGGCACGCCAGGCGGGTGCTGCCGCGGTGGCCGCAGCGATCGCAGCCTCGGCCTCGGTCGCGGTCGCCTCGTGCATCGTCCCGAGGACTTTCTTGTGGGCGTGCGGCTGACGCACGTCGATCTTCTTGCCCGTGCCGGTGACCCGCTTGCCGCCGATCGTGTGCGGCAGGTCCATGCGTGTGCTGCCCAGCTGGGCGAGAGCCACCTCGAGCTCAGCGCGTTCGGGACTGCCCGGCGCGTAGTCGAGAACTGGCTCGTTGATGGGGGCGGGAACCCGGGTTACGGCGTCCATTGCGGCGAACATCTCCTTGGAGGTCTCTCGGCGTTGAGGTCACCGCACATGGTGCCACGCGTCACAGGAGGGCGAGTATGACGGGGAGCTCCGTGACGTCGTACCACAGCAGCTCGTCGTCCTCAGATGCCTCGTCGGCGTCCACATGGAAGGACGCAATCCGATTCAGCGCAACAGAATCCAGGATCAGGACCGCAGAGTCCTCGATGAAGTCACCGGAGTCGCTTGGCACCGCCGGGCCCACCAGCTCTTGCTCCACATCGGCCGCAGCCACGAGGCGACGCTTCTCGCCAGGACTGAGGAGCACCGCGGAGCGAAGGACGGCATCACTGAGGGCGGAGTACTCCCACTCGTCCTGGCCTGCAGCCGGGGCCGAGGCGCACACGGCGTCGGTGACGGCATAGGCGAGAAACGGCGCTCCGGTGACGGCGCGGTCGGCATCCAGACGGCGCAGCCCCGCGGCGTTGAGAGGTATGTAGATCCGTGTCAAGGTCATCCGACATCCCGGTAGTCGTTGCCGTCAGGCAGTGGAGCAGGGTCGCGCAGGGCACGGGCGGATGTGCGCAGCGAGGTCTCGATGACCAGGGGCCGACGCGAGACATCCATCAGGTTGCCACCAAAGGCCTCGAGATCCGCATGCCCGGGGCCGAGCACGGTGACCTCGGTGCCCTGATGATGAACGGTGGCCACCTCGCGGATGACCCTGCGGGTCACCCGGGCGCGCCACTGCCGCTCAAGCCGGGTGGCCCACTGTGTGGGTGCGTCAGCGTCGAAGGTGACCTGCGGGGCGAGCACGAAGACCTCGTCGAGACCCTGACCTGCGAGCAGGTCGAGGTTGGTCGAGGACCAGGCACCGCCGTCGATGAAGCGGTGCTCTCCGATCCGCACGGGTTGGTACCACCCCGGGATGGCACACGACGCCATCACCGCGTCGCGCAGTGCAGCCGGTCGGGCACCAGGTCTCCCGAAGGGCATCCGCTCGCCGGTGTCGTAGTCGAGGGCCACCACTGTCACGCCGTCGCGGGCGACCCAACCGTCCGGGACAACGTGCGCGACCAAGGCTCCGACCGCGGCCAGGTTGCCGCGACCCTCAGGCAGGAAGGCGGCCAAGACGGTCGTCGGCGGTAGCTGGCGCAGCTGACGAGCGTTGCGAAGCAGAAGCTCCCGCGAACCCATCCCCGGGCGTGGACGAATCGGCCGGTCGCCGCCGCTGGCGGTCTCATAGTCGAAATGGAAACCCGCCAACGGCCCCGTCTCGAGCTGACCGTCGCGCTCGTGGGTGACGAGATCTTCGACGCTGACACCGGCACCCAGCAGGGCGACCAGTACCGAGCCCGCAGAGGTGCCGACGAAGGCCTCGAACTCACGCACGTCGGCCCCCGTCTCGTCCTGGAGAGCCTGGAGGGCACCGACCATCCATGCCGCGCCCAGAACGCCGCCGCCGCCGAGCACCAGCCCCCGACGGGGTGCGCCAGTCATCGGTGTGAGCCCCGGCTGGCGTCCCTGCTCTCGACCAGCTCAGCCAGCGAGTCGACCAGGCACTGGCCGAGGACGTCCAGGTCGGGCATGGTCGCACGGTCACCGTTCAGCCCGTAGTACACGCCGCCGTCGTAGGACGTCAGCCCGATCGACACCGCCTGCCAGCGAGCCAGCGGCATCACGGGATAGGTGGAGAGCATCAGGGCGTCGCCGGCATACAGGGGTTGTTGCGGGCCAGGAACGTTGGTGATGATGACGTTGAACAGCCGGCGCGACATCGCCATGCCAAGTCGAGCCCCGAGGGAGTGCAGCGTCGGAGAGGCGAATCCGGCCAGCCCGGCAAGGGATTCGGCGCCGACGGCCTGCCCGCCCTCCATCTGCTGGCGCATGGCGAACGCGATCTGGTGCAGTCGCATCGACGCGCTGGGCTCTCCCACCGGAAGATCCACGAAGCATGCGGTGACGCGGTTGCCGAGCCGCGTGGCGTCATCGGTGTCGTAGACGCTGACGGGCACCATCGCGCGGACGGTTGTCGCACTGTGGACCGCTTCGCCGCGCGTAAGCAGCCAGGACCGCAGCGCTCCCGAGACCGTTGCGAGGACAACATCATTGATCGTCACGTCGTCGGCGTAGCGGCCAAGCGCAAGCCGGTTGCGGACCTTGCGATAGTCCTCCAGGTCGGTTCCGACCATGACGTAGCGCCGCGCCTCGCCGATCTCGACGTTGAGGGGGCTGATCGGTGCCGGTCGGGCCGCGGTGCGTGCAACGGTCGAGACGACAGCCCCGACCGCCGAAAACAACCGTCCACCAACAGCTTTGACATCGGCGATGCCGCCACGCACGTTGTCGACGATCTGGCTGGGACGCTGGACAGCCTCCGCGAGCGCCGCCGTGATGAGCTCGACGTCGCTGGGCGCGCGGGCAGGACGCCACGTGTCGTTGACGGGCTCCTCCCGGTCGGAGAGGCCGTCAACGATGACGTGGGCGATGTCGACGGCGTTGATGCCGTCCACGAGGGCCTGGTGGGTCTTGGTCACGAGCGCGAAGCGGCCCTCGGCAAGCCCTTCGACGAGGTACACCTCCCACAGCGGTCTGCCACGGTCAAGCCGTTTGGGCTGGACCCGCGCGACGAACTCCTGCAGCTGGTCGTCACTGCCCGGACGTGGCAATGCCGAACGCCGGACGTGATAGGTGATGTCAAAGTCCACGTCGTCGACCCACACCGGGTTGGCAAGACGCCCCGGGACCTCGCGGACTCGCTGCCGGTAGCGGGGCACGAAGGCAATCCGGTTGGTGATCAACGAGACCAGACGGTCGTAGTCGAATCCTTGGTCCGGTGGCTGGAAGACCATGACCGAGCCCACATGCATGGGTGTCGTCGACTCCTCCAGATAGAGGAAGGACGCATCAAGGGAGGTCAGCCGGTCGGACACGCACTCATCGTGTCAGACGAAGCCGCCCAAGATCCCAACCGTGACGGATACGACGCATCGGCAGCGATGAAGGATCGCTGACGCGCCCGGGATCGACGTCGAGCTGCAGCCGACGTAGTGGTTCAGTGGATCCGCTGATGGATCCAGCCGGCGCCCGGGAACAGAGCGGCGAGCTCGCTGGCCGTCTCGTCAAAGGTGCGGTGCACGATGCCGACGAGCCCTGCCTCGACTGCCGCCTCGATGTTGTCCGGGACGTCATCGATGAAGACACATTCGGCTGCCGGCAAGCCGATGCGATCGAGGGCGAGGTCGAAGATCTCGCGTTCAGGCTTGCGCATGCCGACCTCGCCGGAGATGACGACCGTGTCGAACATCTCGTCCCAGTCGGTGCGGTCGTAGTCGTTGCCCCACGAGTTGGACAACAGGGCGGTGCGGACCCCCGCCGCATGCGCGCGCGTCACCATCGAGGTCATCGAGTCCTCGTAGATCGCCAGGTCGGCGAACATCTGGCCGACCAGGCCCTGTGCCTCGACGGCGGAGCCTTCCTGCGCCAGCGCTGCCGAGAGCAGGTGCTCGAACTCCTCGACGGCGAGCTCTCCACGCTCGAGCCGATGGACGGGAGAGCTGTCACCTGGGGCGGGCTCGACCCAACGGCGCACCACGGCCCCATAGTGGTCACGGTCGACACCGGTGACCTTGAGCCAGCTCGCGATGGCGCTGTGGATCGGCATGGTGAGAACGCCGCCCCAGTCCACGATCAGTCCCTGCATCAGGCGAGC
>DATCNE010000013.1:0-15745 GCA_036565395.1 Dermatophilaceae bacterium | reverse complement strand
GCGGTCCTGCCACAAGCACGGCGCCCACGCCATCGGCGGCATGGCCGCCTTCATCCCCAGCAAGGACCCCGAAGTCAACGAGGCCGCGTTCGCCAAGGTCGAAGAGGACAAGGCCCGCGAGGCAGGAGCCGGTTTCGACGGATCCTGGGTCGCGCACCCCGGCATGGTCGAGGTGTGCAAGGCGGCGTTCACCACAGTGCTCGGAGAGCGACCCAACCAGCTTGACAAGCTTCGCGAGGACGTTCATGTCACGGCCGAAGACCTGCTGGACGTCGCCGCGACACCCGGTGACGTGACTGAGGCCGGGCTCCGCAACAACATCAGCGTGGGCATCCAGTACCTCGCATCCTGGTTGCAGGGCACCGGAGCCGTGGCGATCTTCAACCTGATGGAGGACGCAGCCACCGCCGAGATCTCGCGCTCGCAGGTGTGGCAGTGGCTGCACAACGACATCGTGCTCGCCGATACCGCTGAGGTCGTGACCCGCGAGCTGGTCGACCGCATCGTCGACGAAGAGATCGCCAAGCTGCACGGCGAGCCCGGTGACTACGCGCAGGCGCGCGCCACCTTCGTCGACGTCGCCATCGCCGACGACTTCGCCGAGTTCCTCACCCTCCCGGCATACGAGCGCATGCCCTGACGTGCCGTGACGACGAACCCGTCAGTGCGGGTTGGTCATGTGGCTGGAGAAGCCGCGGATATGGGATTCCAGCAGGTCGGCTGCCTGCTCGGCCTGGCCAGCTTCGACAGCAGTGAAGATCGCGTGGTGGTCGGCTCGCAGGCCGTTCAGAATGCGGGGCCAGCCGCGCTTGCCGGTCTCCGGCATCGCGGTCATGGCGGTCAGGATCGGCGCCCGCACCGACTCGCGGATTGCGCGTGTCACGTCGGACATGAGGCGGTTGCCGCCTGCATCGGCGAGCGCGACATGGAAGTCGGTATCGAGCTGATTGAACGTTTCCCGGTCGACCTCTGAATCGTCCATTGCCACGAGGGCTGCCCGCATGCGCGCAAGGTCCTGCGGCCGAGCGTTGCGACAGGCCAGGACCACGCTGGACCTCTCGAGGGCGACCCGCGTGTCGACGACGTCCTCCAGCGGGAAGGACCCCAGAGCCACGTGTAGACGCAGGAGCCGAGTCAATGCGCCGCTGGGGACGCGATCGATCGTCGTACCTGAGTCGGGACCGTTACCGACCTGTGAGCGCACGGCTCCCTGCGCCTCGAGAACGCGCAGCGCCTCCCGGACGGCCGGGCGGCTCACGCCGAGCATCTCGGCAAGCTCTCGCTCCGGTGGCAGCTTCTCGCCGGCCCGGAGGGCGCCGCTGACTATCTGCGCCTCGATGCGATCCAGGACCAGCTCGTAGGTCCGCACTCGCGACACAGGCGCCCACTCGCCGGTTCGACTGGCTCGTTCGCGCCCAGATGCAGCCACGTCCGGCAGACTTCTGGTCATGTTGGCCATGTTGCCCCCAAGGTCCATCAAAAGGTCGTTGCCGAAAGCCCTCGACACTAGGCAATTCTAACACTAAGGTCAACCCAACGATTTGGTAAGACCATATGATCGGAGACCGATGATCCTCGTGTACCGACCGGACTTTACCGCGCTCGGCGTCTCCTCGCGGATGTTGCCGTGAAGGTGGCGCTGTTCGTGACCTGTCTGAACGACACGATGTTCCCGCAAACTGGTCAGGCGACTGTTCGACTGCTGAACCGTCTCGGCGTGGAGGTCGAGTTCCCGACGGCTCAGACCTGCTGCGGCCAGATGCACGTCAACTCCGGGTATGTCCGCGAGGCGATACCGGTCGTGCGCACGTTCGTGGACGCATTCGCAGGTTATGACGCCGTGGTCGCCCCATCCGGCTCCTGTGTCGCTTCGGCACGCGAGCAGCACAAGATCGTCGCGGCACGCTCCGGCGACCGCGCGTTGATGAGTGCGGTCGACAGGCTCGCGCCGCGGGTCTATGAGCTCAGCGAGTTTCTTGTCGACGTGCTCGGCAAGGAGGACGTGGGGGCCTACTTCCCGCACCGCGTCACCATGCACCCCACCTGTCACTCCACCCGACTGCTTCGCGTTGGGGACCGGCCCGAGCGGCTCCTTCGGGCGGTGCGCGGGATCACGATGGTTGACCTGCCGGCGGCCGAGGAGTGCTGCGGGTTCGGTGGCACGTTCTCGCTGAAGAACCCGGACGTGTCGGTGGCGATGGGCTCGGACAAGGCCCGCCACGTTCGCGAGAGCGGCGCCGAGGTGCTCGTCGCCGGGGACAACTCGTGCCTCATGCACATAGCCGGCCTGCTGACCCGGCAACAGGCGGGGATTCGCGTGATGCACCTGGCCGAGATCCTGGCCTCGACGGAGGCTGACACATGACAAGCGCGCCCATGATCCAGACGAAGACGTTCCTGGGTATCCCGCCCTTCCCGATCGCAGCCAAGACGGCGCTGGCTGACAGCCAGCTGCGCGGCAACATGCATCACGCGACGCACACCATCCGCACCAAGCGCGCGCGTGTCACCGCCGAGCTCCCGGACTGGGAGGAGCTGCGGGTGGCCGGCGCCGACATCAAGGACGACGTGACAGCCAACCTGGGTCGCTACCTCGAGCAGCTCGAGGAGTCGCTGACCAAGGCCGGAGCCACCGTCCACTGGGCCCGGGACGCCGCGGAGGCCAATCGGATCGTGATCGGCATCGCTCGCCGCCACGAGGTCGACGAGGTGGTCAAGGTCAAGTCGATGGCGACCGGCGAGATCGAGCTCAACGTCGCCATGGAGGAGGCCGGGATCTCCGTCTGGGAGACCGACCTGGCCGAGCTGATCGTCCAGCTCGGCCATGACCTGCCCAGCCACATCCTGGTGCCGGCCATCCACCGCAACCGCTCCGAGGTGCGCGAGATCTTCCTGCGCGAGATGGGCAAGGTCGGTATGCCGGCCGCGGCCGACCTGTCCGACGAGCCGGCCGAGCTGGCCGGGGCGGCCCGCAAGCACCTTCGGGAGAAGTTCCTGCGTGCCAAGGTCGCCGTTTCCGGTGCCAACTTCATGGTCGCGGACACCGGCACGCTGGTGGTCGTGGAGAGCGAGGGCAATGGGCGGATGTGTCTCACCTTGCCCGAGGTGCTCATCTCCGTGGTGGGGATCGAGAAGATCGTGCCGACCTGGGCGGACCTCGAGGTGTTCCTCCAGCTGCTCCCCCGCTCCGCTACCGGCGAGCGAATGAACCCCTACACGTCCACCTGGACCGGGGTCACCCCCGGTGACGGACCGCAGGAGGTGCACATCGTCCTGCTCGACAACTTCCGCACCAAGGTGCTGGCCGACGAGGTGGGCCGCCAGGCCCTTCGCTGCATCCGCTGCTCGGCCTGCCTCAATGTCTGCCCGGTCTATGAGCGGGTCGGTGGGCATGCCTACGGGTCGATCTATCCCGGTCCGATCGGGGCGATCCTGACACCGATGCTGAAGGGCGTCGGCACGTCCAAACAGATCGACTCACTGCCTTTCGCATCCAGCCTGTGCGGTGTCTGCTACGAGGTCTGCCCGGTCCGCATCGACATCCCCGAGGTGCTGGTCCACCTGCGCGAGCAGGTCGTGGACTCCCATCGGGGAGGAGTGCCGGGAACGCTGCTGATCACGATGAAGGGAGCATCCTGGCTGCTCGGGGGAGGCTGGAGGCTGGGGCTGCTTCAGAAGGCCGCCGGGCTCTCGAGCCGGGTGCTCTGGAAGCAGGGCATGATCGGGCGGATGCCGCGGCCGATGAGCCGCTGGACCGATGCCCGGGACTGTCCCGCACCTCCGCGAGAGTCATTCCGTGGATGGTGGGCGCGCACCGACGGTGGCCGCAAGGACGCCGGGTCCACAAGCAGCCCACCTGGCAAAGGAACGGACCAGAAATGAAAGCACGCGAGGAGATCCTGCGCCGGATTCAGTCCGCGCAGGTCGCGCCCAATGATCACCCGATACGCCGCGACTACGCCCACGTCGTGAAGCTGGCTGACCCGGTGGGCATGTTCGTGGAGCGCGTCGAGGACTACCAGGCCACGGTGATCCGAACCGGCCCCGACGGAGTCGCGGCAGCTGTCCTCAGGAGCCTTGACGGCGCTGCCAGAGTTGTCGTCCCAGCCGGGTTCAACGCCGCGTGGCTTCCTGACGGCATCGACATCGTCATGGACGAGCCGGCGTTGAGCTCCAGTGACCTCGACGGGGTCGACGCCGTCGTCACCAGCGCCGTGGTGGGAATCGCGGTCACCGGGACGATTGTGCTCGACCACACCGAAGGCCAGGGCCGGCGGGCACTGACGCTGGTCCCGGATCTGCACGTGTGCGTCCTCACCGCGGACCAGATCGTCGGCGACGTCCCGGAGGCAGTCGCGAGACTAGGCCCGTCAGTGAGCGCCGGGCGCCCGCTCACCTGGGTCAGCGGTCCCAGCGCCACCGTTGATATCGAGCTCATCCGGGTCCATGGCGTGCACGGCCCTCGGACCTTGCGCGTCGTCCTGGTCGAGTCGCCAACCGCCTAGGCCGACCATGCCGCTTCCAGCGGTCCATCGAAGATTGTTGCCGAAAACGCTGGACAGTGGCGTACATCACCATTATGGTCAACCCAATGGTTTGGTAAGACCATTGCCGCATATTCCTTTTAGCGACGCGAGGTAACGCATGTATCGCCCAGTTCTCGACGCCGTGGGGGGATCGCTCTTTCTGACTGCGGTCCTCGCCATGCTTCCCCTGCTCACCCTGTTCATCCTGCTCGGCGTGCTCAAGATGACCGCTTGGAAGGCAGCGCTGGCGTCGCTGGCGGTCTCCCTGGTCGTGGCCATCTTCGCGTACGGCATGCCGGCCGGCCAGGCCCTCATGGCGAGCACCGAGGGCGCTGCCTTCGGGTTCTTCCCGATCCTGTTCATCGTCATCAATGCCATCTGGATCTACAACATGACCGTGGTGACGGGGCACTTCGACGTCCTGAGGCGGTCATTCGCCAAGGTCAGTGACGACCAGCGGATCCAGGCGGTCATCATCGCCTTCTGCTTCGGTGGACTGTTGGAGGCGCTTGCTGGCTTCGGCACCCCGGTCGCCATCACCAGTGTCATGCTGCTGGCCCTGGGGATCAAGCCGATCAAGGCCGCGGTCGTTGCCCTTGTCGCGAACACCGCGCCGGTGGCCTTCGGGGCCCTCGCCGTGCCGATCACCACGCTCGCCAAGGTGAGCGGCCTGCCCGAGCACACGCTGTCCCAGATCGTGGGTCGGCAGACTCCGCTGCTCGCGCTCTTCGTGCCGATGGCCCTCGTCTTCATCATCGACGGGTGGCGCGGCGTCCGGGTCACCCTCCCGGCGACGCTGACCGTTGGCTTCACGTTCGCCATCGCCCAGTTCGTGACCTCCAACTTCGTGTCGACCCAGCTCACCGACATCGTCGCCTCGCTCGTGGCGGCGGCGTCGGTGATGCTGTTGCTTCGCGTATGGCGACCGGCCGGCTCTTACGTGGAGGCGCCCGAGGTCGGCGCCGACGCGATCGTGGTGGGCGCGTCGCACGGTTCGCGCGTTGGCTCAGCGCCCGGCCGCTCTGGCGGCGTGGACACCGCGGCGGTCGGCAGCTCGGGCTACCCGATTGGGCAGGCCACCGGCACCGCCGCCGAGCTGGCAGCCCGCGACCGCAACATCCATGACAGCCCCAGCGAGGTCTTCAAGGCCTACGCGCCATACCTGGTCATCATCGTGGTGTTCAGCCTCAGCCAGATCCCGTTCATCCGGGACGCCCTCGCGTCTCCCACAGTGGCGTTCCAGTGGCCGGGTCTGGATCTGCAGAGCGCCTCGGGCAAACCCTCGACCATCCCGACATTCAAGCTCAACTGGCTGGCGTCGGGGGGCAGCCTCTTGGTGATTGCCGGGCTGATCACGATTCCGTTCCTCGGCATTGCCCCGGCCAAGGCTCTCAAGGCCTATCTCGCCACCTACGTCCAGCTCAAGTTCGCGATCGTCACGGTCATGGCGGTCCTCGGACTTGCCTATGTCATGAACGCCTCGGGCCAGACGTCCACGTTGGGCCTCTGGATGGCCGGCGCTGGCGCCGCGTTCGCGATCCTCTCCCCGATCCTGGGATGGATCGGCGTGGCGGTCACCGGCTCGGATACCTCCTCGAACTCCCTGTTCGGCGCATTGCAGGTATCCGCGGCCAACAAGGCCGGACTCAGTCCGGCGCTGATGGCAGCAGCCAATTCCTCCGGAGGGGTGCTCGGCAAGATGGTCTCGCCCCAGAACCTCGCGATCGCCGCTGCCGCTGTCGGGCTGTCCGGCAAGGAAGGCGACATCTTCCGCAAGGTCATCGCATGGAGCCTGGGCTTCCTGTTCTTCATGTGCGTGATCGTCTATCTGCAGTCAACGCCTGTCCTGTCCTGGATGCTGCCCTGACGATCCCTCGCCAAGCCGTGCTTGCCGGAGCGCACGGCTAGCACGGCGAGCACGACGACGAGCAGGGGTCGAGGGCCATGGACGCCCTCGACCCTGCCCGCCTTCCACCCGGACACGAAGCCGACAACAAGCACGCGTGCACCATTCGGCACGCTCTCATGACAGACACCCCTTCGGGAGGCCCTGATGTTGAGGCTATTCACCGATCCGCTCGTGTGCCCACGGATGGTTCGGACGGCACCGTGAGCTTCGCTCCAGACAGCATGCTCGGCGCGTTGCGTGCCTCCGTGGCGGATCCGGCACAGGTCAAGACCCGTGCTCTGGATCTTCACGCAGGCGCCCACGACGCTTCCCACTTCCTCCTGATCCCGCAGGCGGTGGTGGTTGCGGGCAACGCCGCCGAGGTGGGCCGCCTGCTGCAGGCCAGCGCAGTTCAGGGGGTTCCGTTGACCTTTCGCTCCGGCGGCACCAGTCTCAGCGGCCAGGCCCTCACGGACGGGGTTCTGGTGGATGTCCGTCGCAACTTCAAGGACATCGAGGTCCTTGATGGCGGCGCCCGTGTCCGGGTCCAGCCCGGCGTCACCGTGCGGGCGCTGAACGCGCGGCTTGCCCCCTACGGCCGCAAGTTCGGCCCGGATCCGGCCAGCGAGGGTGCCTGCACGATCGGCGGCGTCGTGGCCAACAACTCGTCGGGTATGGCCTGCGGAACCGTCAACAACACGTACAAGACGCTGGAGTCCCTGACCGTGGTGCTACCCAGCGGCACGGTAGTCGACACCGGCGCTGCCGATGCCGACGAGCGCCTGCGCACCCTCGAGCCGGAGCTCCACGAGGGCCTGCTTCGACTGTCCCGCCGGGTGCGTGGCAATCCCGCCTCGGTGGCGACCATCGAGCACCAGTTCTCCATGAAGAACACCATGGGCTACGGAGTCAACTCGCTCCTGGACTTCGAGCGGCCGGCGGACATCCTGGCCCACCTCATCGTGGGCAGCGAGGGGACTCTCGGATTCGTGGCGGACGCGGTGTTCCGGACCATCCCGCTGCTCACCCACGTGACGACGGGGCTGCTGGTGTTCGCGGACCTCGAGGCGGCCAACACCGCACTTCCCGCGCTCGTGGAGACCGGAGCGGCCACCCTCGAGCTGATGGACGCACTGTCCCTGAAGGTGGGCCAGGCACTTCCGGGCAGACCACCGGTGATCCTTGATCTCTCGGTGCGCGACCACGCCGCCCTCCTGGTCGAGTACCACGCGGACAGCGCGGAGCGGCTAGCCGAGCTGCAGCATGCCGGCGTCGACCTGTCGAGCCGCCTGCCGCTCAGCGCACCTGCGGCCTTCAGCGCCGACGCCGCGGCCCGCGCCCAGCTGTGGCACCTGCGCAAGGGGCTATATGCCGCCGTGGCCGGGGCCCGCAAGCAGGGCACCACCGCGTTGCT
This sequence comes from Dermatophilaceae bacterium, assembly GCA_036565395.1. Taxonomy (GTDB): domain Bacteria; phylum Actinomycetota; class Actinomycetes; order Actinomycetales; family Dermatophilaceae; genus UBA4719. The sequence goes on along the minus strand of DATCNE010000013.1, from coordinate 7,917 downwards.
GGAAGACGTCGTCGTTCCGGTCCCCGTGCTCGGACGCACCTGCGTCGAGCTCATCAAGCTCTTCGACAAGTACGGCTACCGCAACAGCGTCATCTTCGGCCACGCCAAGGACGGCAACATCCATTTCATGCTCACCGACGGCTTCGCCGCCAAGGAAGAGCTGGACCGGTACAGCGCCTTCACCGAGGACATGGTGGATGTGGTTCTGGGCGAGGGTGGCTCCCTGAAGGCCGAGCACGGAACCGGCCGGGTGATGGCTCCGTACGTGCGCCGTCAGTACGGCGACGAATTGTATGACGTCATGCGACAGGTCAAGAAGCTCTTTGACCCCGCGGGCATGCTCAATCCCGGCGTCCTCATGGACGACGACCCCAAGGCGCACCTGCGCCACATCAAGACAGCTCAGCCAGTCGCCGAGGAAGTGGACCGGTGCGTCTCGTGCGGGTACTGCGAACCCGTCTGCCCGAGCCGGAACCTCACCCTCACCCCGCGGCAGCGGATCGTCACGCTGCGGGCCATCGAACAGGCCGAGCTCGACGGCGACCACGCCCTGGCCGAGGAGCTCGAGAAGGACTGGGAGTACGGCTCCGTCCACACGTGCGCCGTCGACGGACTGTGCCAGACAGCCTGTCCGGTCAACATCAACACCGCAACACTGGTCAAGCGGTTCCGCCGCAGCAACGCCGGTCCGGCCACCAACGCGGTCTGGGGCACCGCGGCGAAACACTGGAGCACCGTCACCCGCGGTGCCGGTCTCGCATTGAGCGGAGTCCGCAAGGTCCCTATCAGCGTCGTGCTCGCACCGGACAAGCTCGCGCGGACCGTGCTCGGGAACGACACCATGCCCCTGTACTCGGCCGAGCTCCCCGGCGGCGGCAGCGCCCGCAAGCGCCCGGCCCCGACCGCCGAGACGCAGGCCGTCTACTTCCCGGCCTGCGTCGGGACGATGTTCGGACCCGCCGTTGACGCCTCGCCCGGCATCCAGAAGAGCTTCGAGCTGCTCTGCCAGCGCGCCGGCATCACACTGCTCGTGCCGCCGGGCATCGATGACCTGTGCTGCGGTACGCCGTGGTCGTCGAAGGGACTCGTGCCTGGTGAGGCCGCCATGCATCGCAAAACGCTGGCGGCGCTGCACGTAGCGACCCGCGACGGCGTATTACCCATCGTGTGCGACGCATCGTCCTGCACCGAGGGGCTGCGGCACACCATCGAGACCGACCCCTCCGACAAGCCGATGACCATCATCGACTCGGTCGAGTTCACGGTGACGCACATCCTGCCCACGCTGCCAGACCACGCCAAGCTCGCGTCGCTGGCCCTGCACCCGACCTGCTCGTCCACCCGGTTGGGCATCAACGAGACACTCATGACCGTGGCCCGGTCCGTGGCCGAACGAGTGCAGATCCCCGAGCGCTGGGGCTGCTGCGCCTTTGCCGGCGACCGCGGGATGCTGCACCCCGAGCTCACCGCGTCGGCCACCCGCGAGCAGGCGGCGGACGTCGCAGCCATGGGTGCCAGTGCACACGCCTCATGCAACCGAACGTGCGAGCTGGGCATGACCCGGGCGACCGGCGAGCCCTACCGCCACGTGCTCGAGCTGCTCGAGGAACTGACCCGCCCGCACCCGGCTGCGAGGACTGCATGTGGATCCACCGCTGCAAGTGTTGCTGTGGTGGTGCCGCCGACCTGAGTTCGCATCTGCCCAAGTCGCCTCCGCCGAACGTCGCAGGTCAGGATGCTTGACGCTCGAGCTGGAGGATGGGATCACCGCTGCCAAGGGTCGTTTCATGGCCTGACCTTCGATATCCCTGGCCTTCGTACAGGCGTCGAGCGCGCGCGTTCGACGCCCGGGTCCACAGCGTCGTGCGGCTCCATCCTCTTTCGGATGCCCGCTCGTGAAGTCCCTGCAGCAGCTGGCGGCCCACACCGCGTCCCCACACATCGGGGTGGACAAAGACCATGGACACGTGGCCATAGCCGGGGATGAGCGCTCCAGCCCCGTGCTCCGCGCGACCGGCTTCAGCCAGTGCCATCGCCACCACGTCCCTGTCCGCGTCGAGGTGGCCGATGACCAAACATGCCTCTGGCTGACCGAGCTTCTCCCAGATCCGGGCCACGCGGTCAACGCTGGGGGGTAGGAGCCTGGCGACGTTAGCGGCGTTCCAGACGCGGACGGCAGCCTCGTGATCTGCCGGGAGCCCATCGAGAACGGTCAAGTGCACATCCTCATTGTGCCTGCGCAGTTTGGGGGTGCTCGTCCCGCGGCAGGATCGTCTCGCGGGCCGATGTTGACGTGGCCCGGTCCTGGCAAACGCTCAGAACTTTCCAGCGCCCCGGCGCCCGCAACAAAGCACTGCCCACCATCAGCGGCGCACCCTCAGACGCGTGCGTCGCCTCGTCGCCTCCCAAGTCCACCCTGACGATCGGGCGATCAGTCGATGTAGAGGGAAGTGCCGCGCTGTTCGATCGTGCCTCGCTTCAGTGGAATCACCCGGGTCAGGGCCATGAAGCTGGCGCCCAGGCCGGGGATCTTGGCGAAGATCCCTTGCGGGCCGAGGACCATATGCCCTGTGCTCACGTCGTACTTTGACCCGTGCCAGGGGCACACGAGGCAGCCCTCTGCGTCGATGCTGCCGCCTGCGAGGTCGGCGCGCAGGTGCCGGCATTTGCGACCGACAGCGAAGTATTCGCCGTTGTTGCCGACGGCGTACTCTTCGACGCCGGTGACGGTGCCTTCAGGGACGTTCGCGGCGGGGACGGAATGACTCATGGGGGCTCCTTCATGGCGGGACATCCGACCGTGGCGTCAGGATCGGGCTGGTGGCTCGATGTCCTGGATGAACTCGGCCGCGAGAACCTTAGGTTGATGCCAAGACGACCCAGTGTCCCCTGGATCAACGCGGTGTGGAAGGTGAACGGCCCCACCTGTCACGAACCCGACGCGGCCCCGGCCGGGAGGGCCAGAACAGGGCCTCGTCTCAACGGGTTCCGATTCCCACTTGAACCTCTCGCTGTGTGAGGTCCTAGCGTCAATAGACGGAGGTGGACAAGATGAATCACAAGACCGAACAGCGACCGGAGTACATGCAGTGGGAGATCGATCTGCTCGGCGACATCGACCCGGTGGTTCGGCTGCGCTCGGCGATGGAACTCTGCCGGCGGCACGCCGCCGAGGCCGCGTCGGCACTGGTAGAGCGGCTGGGGCTCGAGCGGGAGTTCTTCATCCGCGAGACCCTCACGTGGGCGGTCCTGCGGATCGCGGACGACGCCATGCCTTACCTGCACCAGGCTTTGTCGAGCACGCGGTGGCTGGCCCGTATGCAGGCCATGCACGTGCTGAGCAAGATGGGCCGCTACGAGGATGCCGATCGGCTGGTTCCGCTGATCGGTGACGAGGTGGACGCCGTCGCCTCCCACGCGTACTGGGCGGCAGCGCAGACGCACAACCCGTCGGTCGTCCCAGCGCTGGTCGGACAGCTGTCCCGCGGGGACTCCGAACACCGCAACTCGCTGACCGTGGCGCTCGCGGAGTTCGGGGAGGCGGCGGTCCCCGTGCTCGTCGATGCCCTGCGCAGTGGTCCCAGCGCGGATGTCCGTCGCCACGCCGCGGACACCCTCAGCCTCATGGGTTCCCCGAGCGCCGACCGGGCGGCCCTGCCCTTGGCCGAGGCCGCGCTGGCTCACCCGCAAATTCCGAGAGCCGTTCGCTTTACGGAACTGTTGCGCGAGGCTTCTCGGACGCATTCAGGCCATCCGCAGTCACGCGGGCGGTCCCTCGCAGGACGTGGGCTGAGCTGGCGCCATGGTGACCCAGCGACTCACTGATGCTGGCGCTGGGGCTGGCCGTGGCCGGCATACTGCTGTGGCTCTGGCGCGTGTATGTGCGCCCTCCCGCGTCATGTGATGCAGGCTGCGTCCTGCGTCGAAGGGTTGTGATCGCGACTCCTGCCAGGAGCAGTCCTCCGCCGACGGCCTCGACGGGGGTAGGGATCTCGCCCTGGGCGATCCATGCCGCGAGGAGTCCTGCGACTGGGACCAGCAGGGCGAAGGGCGTTACACGACTCACGGGGTACCTGACCAGCAGGGTGTTCCAGATCCCGTAGCCCAACAGGGAAGAGATGTATGCCGTGAACATGGTGCTGGCGATGGCCATCGGGGATAGGTGCCCCAGTGCGCTGCCGATGGCGTCGGGTCCCTCAACGACCAGCGAGAGCAGCAGCAGCGGCACCGGGACGACCAGGCCCGACCAGACCACCAGTGAAAGGCCTGAACGGGCCCGGACCTTGCGGGCCAGAACGTTGCCGATGGACCACGACAGGGCTGCACCGAGTACCAGGATCAGGGGCAGGATCGGGGCGATGGCGCTGTGCCCAACCGCGACGATGATCATGCCGATGACTCCGACCCCGACGCCCAGAAGCTGTTTGCGAGAGGGCTTTTCGCCCAGGAAGGCCGAGGAGAGCAGAACTGTGAGCAGCACCTGGGCTTGCAGGACCAGGGAGGTGAGGCCGGGCGGCATTCCGAGGTGCAGTGCGAGGTAGACGAGCGAGAACTGGCCGACGGACATGAACACTCCGATGAGGACCACGTTCCTCCACCCGATTCCCGGGGGGCGGACGAGGAACACGGCCGGGAGTGCAACGAGAACGAACCGCATTGCGGTGAACAGCAGCGGGGGGATGTCGGCCAGGCCGGCGTCGATGACCACGAAGTTGGAGCCCCAGATAATCGCCACAAGGATGGCCAAGGCGGTGTCTTTGGGCTTCATGTCGCCAACACTGTCAGCCCAGACCCGGAACTACCAGCGAACGTTTCATGGTTCTACTATGTAGAGTCGCTTCATGATTGATCTTGTCGCACTTCGCTCGCTGAAGGCCATCGACGTCCACGGGTCCGTGGTAGGTGCGGCACAGGCCCTGGGCTACAGCCCTTCGGCGATCTCCCAGCAGATCAAGAGACTCGACAAGCACTTCGGCCTTCCGTCGCTGGAGAAGTTCGGCCGGGGCATCATGCTCACGGAGCACGGCCGGCGCCTGGCCGAACAGGGCGCCTCCCTCCTGGCCCAGGTCGAGCTCCTGGAGGCCGGGGTGCAGGCCGAGGGCGGCAAGCCTTCAGGGGCAGTGAGGATCTCAGCGCATTCGACTGCATGCCGCGGCCTGCTCGCCCCGATGCTTGCCGAGCTCGAGGCCGCCGATTCTGCGGTGACGGTGACGTTCGTCGAGAATGATCCGTGGGTCTCGGTCGATCTCGTGGCCACCGGTCAGGTGGACCTCGCCGTTGTCCACAACTGGAACACCCAGCCGCTGCGCATCCCTGCGCACATCCAGACTCTGGACCTGTGCGTGGATGTGGCCGATGTCCTGCTGCACCGCAGTCACAGGCTGGCGAGTCGGAGCGAGGTCACGCCACGGGATCTGGTGGACGAGCGTTGGGTGAGCACCACCACCGGAAGCATCTGCCACGACTGGTTGATCCGGATGTTCGCCGATATCGGGGCCGACCCCCACATCCCCTTCTATGACAGCGAGTTCGCCACCCACATCGCCTTGGTGGAGCAGGGCGTGGCAGTAGGGCTTCTCCCCAGGCTGGGCAGGCCGTTGCTTCCCGAGTCGGTCGTGGCGGTTCGCGTCGTCGACCCGGTTCCTACCCGAAACATCCAGCTGATCTGGCGCCGAACCATGAGCCAGAGCCCGGCGATCCGTCATCTGGCTGCTGTCCTCCAGACGATCGCCAATCCCGGACTGCTGCGAGCATCGCTTTAGAGTCATCCTGCTGGGGACGTTACCGCTGCCTCAGCCACGGGTCGGCCGGCCGGGTGAGATCGTGGCTTGGTGCAAACAGAGCGGACAGGTCCGGGAAGCGGAGGTTGTCCCGCCCGTCGTGGAACTTCGGTGGCGGTCCTGATGATCGTCAGGCGGCGATCACGGATTCATCATGACCGACGGTACCGACAGTCTGCTCGGCGACGTGCTGGTCGAGCGCGATTCTCAGTGCTGGTAGGTGCATGTGGCCGTTGACGCGGCGGAACTGCTTGCCGGCCCCGACCAAGCCGGCGGCACACCAGCGCAGGGCCATGTTGCCGTTCTGCCAGTTCTTCACGTTGGCCGAGTGGTTGCGGCAGATCGAGATCATCGACTCGATGCTGTTGGTGCTGCGTAGGGTGCGAGCCAGGGGAGGTGACACGCCCAGGCGCAGGACGCAACGTCTCGGCCAGGCCTTCGCGCGGGCTGCCCGCAGCGCCGGGGTGGGTGTGCTCCAATTCCCTTGCCAGCGCTTTAAGTTGGGCTTCGGCGATGATCGCCGAAGGGGCATGGTAGGCGGCCCGCATCTTCTTCGTCACCGTCGCGGCGAGGTCATCGGGCAGCTTGTCGGCGACGTTTCGCAGCTTGTGAACTTTATGCCGACGTCGGCATAAGATGCATTATGCCGACCTCCGGATTATGCCGATGTGTACGCGGATTTCCTTGCAGGGCAATGATTTCGCGGCAGGAAGGTCGGCATAATCCTCAACCTCAGCCGGCCTGTCCGATCCGCGTCGGATGAGATCGACTGGGGCTTCGTCCGTCATCGTGTTGGGTGCTGTCACACGGAAGACGCACCGGATGCAGGGATGGGCCTTGCGTGCCGGGCAGGCATGATCGGGGTCGAGCCGTCGCAGAGCCGCCATCGCTGTCATCGGATTATGCCGACCTCGTCAGCAGGAAATCCCTGCCCTGTAACGGATTTCCCATCCACCTCGGCATAATCCGGAGGTCGGCATATTGCATCTGGCAGCGTTGGATCACCGGGTGGTCAAAGACTTGCATGATGCCGGCGTGTAGCGCCTTGCCACCGTCGATGCCGACCAGGATCGGACGGGTCGTGTCCAGTCCCCGTCCCCGTAGATCGGTGAGCAGCTCGGTGACCACGGTGGTGTTCTCGGTGCTGCCTTCGACCAGTCCGAGGGGATGCTTGGTGCCGTCGATGCCGATCCCCAGAGCCACAACGCACAGGTGCTCACCGAAGTGGACGCCGTCGATCATCAACGCCACCAGGTCCAGGTTCCCCAGCGGTGCGGCGAGCAGCTCGGCCAGGGCGGTCTCGGTCATCGCCACGAAACGCCGTGAGACCGCCGACTTGCTCGTGGCCGAAGCGGCACGCTCGACGTTCTCACCGACCGGTTCGAGTCCGACCGCATAACGGCGGCTCGACAGGCCGCCGAGCATCTTGCCCATCGCCATCCGGCCCAGGATCTCGCTGCGGCTGAACAGTTCGTAGGCCGGCACGGGCACCTCACCGCCGCCGGCCGCACGCATCCGCATCAGCGGCCGCTCGACGCCGATCCGGCGCCCGCCCAGGGTGACCGACCCACGCTCACTGCCGTGGCGCACCGCAGCGCGCCCGGGGTCGTGTTTGCCGCGAGGCCCGCACACCGCGGCCACGTCGGCCTCCATCAGGGCGGCCATCACCTGCAGTCCGGCGCCGACCGCGAGGGCGAGCAGACCCTCGCGCATGTCATCGGCGATCTCACCCATCGCGATGGTCACGGCATCGGGCACGGCGAGCCCCGGTTGGGTACTCGTCTTTGGCGTGTTGTTCTGGTACTTGTTGTTCACGGTGGTCCCCTTCTTGGTGGTGTCTTGGCGGATGCCCAACACCTACCTCAACGGCGGTGTCAGGCGGGGGACCGCCACTCAATTTCCACGAGACCCGGGACAACCTCACGCGCGGAGGCTGCGCCGACCTCGCACAAACCTGGTTCTCGTCGTTCCGTAGCGGGATCCTCAAACGAAGACCCGGTCAGCGCCAGCCTGAGTTGGGAACACGGCTTTCACGCGTGCCCGTAGCCGGTTCGGATTATGGGACAGCCTGTCGATGGTTGCCGGCGGCTTAGCGTTGGTTCGCGTTGGTTCGGACCTTCGTCTCTTCCAGGGCGCC
>DATCNE010000012.1:0-1586 GCA_036565395.1 Dermatophilaceae bacterium | reverse complement strand
CTCGGGATGAACCAGAAGGTCAGGAACGTTCCGGTGACCAGCAGGATGATCAGCGAGAACATCGCGATCTCGCCGAGCATGAAGGACCAGTGGTCGGGGAAGACCTTCTTGAGCAGGTAGCTCAGCGGCTTGGCGGCGCCGGTGCGGTCATCCACCCACCCGGCAAGGCCGCCCGCCTTGGCCATCGGGCCTCCCGCTGACTCAGCCTTGACGTCCTCGGCGCGCAGACCTGCGGCGCCCTTCGGGGTGGCTGCGGTGCTCATCCGCGCTCCCAGAAGCTCGGGCCGACCGGTTCGAGGAACGGTGCATCGGCCACCAGGTAGCCGTCGGTGTCAACGCTGATCTTCAGCTGCGGCAACGGCCGGTGCGCCGGGCCAAAGATGACCTCGCAGTCTCTGGTCACGTCGAAGGTCGACTGGTGACAAGGGCACAACAGGTGGTGGGTCTGCTGTTCATAGAGCCCCACGGGACATCCCACGTGGGTGCAGATCTTGGAGTAGGCGACGATACCGTCGTGGCCCCAGTTGCCCTCCTTGGCGACCAGGATGTCGTCGGGGTTCAGTCTCATGACCAGGACCGCAGCCTTGCCCTTCTCCTCGAGCACATGCGCAGACTTGTCGATGCCCTCAGGCAAGACGTGAAAGACCGATCCGATGGTGACGTCCGACGCCTTGATGGGCGTCATCTCGGGGTCGCGCATCAGCCGCATTCCCCTGCGCCAGAACGTTGTTGACAGCTCAGCCTGGGGGAGTGGGCCGAGGCTGCCGGCCAGCTGGACCACGAGCGGAAGCGCGAAGAGACCAAGAGCGCCACCGAGCGTGTACTTGATCAGCGGTCGGCGGGCAAGCTGCGAGGCCGCGCCCCCGGCCATGGTCGTCTCGACCGCCTCGCCGCGCGCCACGTCGGAGGACCGCTGCGGGTGCCGGTCCTCGACGACCTCGGTGTCGGGCATCAGGGTCTTGGCCCAGTGAACCGCCCCTAGGCCGATGCAGAGCAGGCTCAAACCAAGGCTGACGCCTAGGACGACGTTGGACATGTTCGCCTGGCCGATGCCGGGGATGAACCGGTAGGAGTCCAGATCAATCGTGAAGTAGGCCACCAGGAAGATGACCGTGGCCACCATCGAGATACCGAAGAGGGTCGCGACCTGACGCTCGGCGCGACGGGCGGCACCCTCGTCGAGGTCCGCTGAACGGTGCACGTGCGCGGCCAGTCCGGGATTGCTGAAACGCTGGGGTATGCCGCCCGCGCCCTCGAGGCGACCGTCGCCGAGCTCCACCGCGCTGCCCGGCTGGCTGGCGCGGGGCTCGATGGGCTCTGTCTGGTTCTCGTTCATCGTGAAGTCGATCCCATCGATTCGCAGTGCATCGACTCACGGAGCTTCTGTTCCGGGTCATGGTGTTCGGGGTCATGGTGTTCGGGGTCAAGGTGTTCCGGGTCGTGGAGTGGCATGTCGTGGCAGGGGCTTCGCATCAGCTCACGCGGCCTTGGCGCCGAGCCAGACGGCGGCAGCAATCACGAGAGCGAGACCGAAGACCCAGATGAACATCCCCTCGGAGACCGGCCCGAGGTTGCCGAGGTTCAAG
>DATCNE010000011.1:0-25778 GCA_036565395.1 Dermatophilaceae bacterium | reverse complement strand
CCCGGCCCGGCAAGCGGCATACGGCCGGTGCCGACCTGGAAGTCGACCGCTGCGGCACCCACCCCGGCCAGGCTGGGGACCGTCTTGCTGCCCTCGGCATTGAGGCCATGGCAGGTGGCGCAGTTGGCCAGGAAGAGCTTCCTGCCGCCGGCCACGTCATCTGCTGCAGCGACTGAGGCCTGCGCGGGTTTGGGGGCCAGGAGGGAGTACAGCCCCCCGGTGGCCACGAGCGCGAGCAGCAGGACGAGCAGGAGCGCGGCCGGATGACGGCGACGGGCGGCCAGTGCTTTCACAGGAGGTTCCTGTCTTCGGTGCGGACGTCGGTGACGAAGGCGTGCATCACTTGAGCAGGTAGATCGTGGAGAACAGGGCAATCCAGACGACATCGACGAAGTGCCAGTAGTACGACGTGACGACCGCGCCGGTGGCCTGTGCGTGAGTGTAGCGACGGGTCGTGAAGGTCCGGCCGATGATCAGCAAGAACGCGATCAGCCCGCCGGTGACGTGCAGACCGTGGAATCCGGTGGTGAGGTAGAAGACCGAGCCGTACGCGTCGGAGGAGATTGTCACACCGTGGTGGACCAGGTTGGCGTACTCATACACCTGGCCGGCGATGAAGAGCGAGCCAAAGATGTAGGCCAGGACGTACCACTCGCGCATGCCCCAGGCCTTGACCTGGAGGAGCGAGCCGGTTCGGGCCGGTTGCCCGTGCTCGGCCTTGAACACGCCGAGCTGGCACCAGACCGACGAGACAACCAGCACCAGAGTGTTGATCGTCGCGTACTGGACGTTGAGAAGGTCCGTCTTCTCGCGCCAGAGCCCGGGAGACACCGAACGGATCGTGAAGTACATGGCGAAGAGCCCTGCGAAGAACATCAGCTCGCTGGCCAGCCAGACGATGGTGCCGACCGAGACCATGTTGGGGCGGGTCACCGGGCCATGGCCGGGGATTGGCCCCGAGGGGGGGCTCGGGGGGCTTGAGTGAACTACTGCTGTGGTCGACACAGGCGCCATTATTGCCTTATTCGGGCTCCGATTGCATCAACAGACGTGCATGGGTATGGCCTTTCCCGCAAACAGGCACCGGTAGCATCAGGCTCATGACCGCTTCGCACGTGACGCCAGCTGCTCCAGCCGACTCGACCTCGCCGGGGGCCGCACACCAGTTGTCGGTATTGCTCTACAGCGACGACATCGCCACGCGTGACGCCGTGCGCATTGCGGTCGGTCGTCGGCCGGCGCGGGACGTTGAGGTGACCACCTGGCTCGAGTGCGCCACTGCCGCGGCCGTGATCGAGGCGGTTGAGACCGGAGATTTCGATCTGCTGGTTCTGGATGGTGAGGCGGCGCCCGTCGGTGGTCTCGGCCTGTGCCGTCAGCTGAAGAGCGAGATCTTCAGCTGCCCGCCGGTGCTGGTCCTGACCGGACGACCGCAGGACGGCTGGCTGGCAGCCTGGTCACAGGCCGATCTGGCTGTGCCCCACCCGCTCGACCCCATCGCCGTTGCCGGCGCGGTTGCCGAGCTGGGTCGCACGGTCGGCGCCCCGACGACCAGCGCCTAGACGATGGCGGCCGATGCGTCAGGCGGCGGCATGACCTGGCCGACGATCTTCACTGAGCTGCTGTCCGGACATCACCTTGGCGCCATCGAGTCTGGGTGGGCGATGAACCAGATCATGAGTGGCGATGCGAGCGCAGTGCAGGTGGCTGGCTTTCTCATGGCTTTGCGCGCCAAGGGAGAGACCGTTGAGGAGATGCGCGGACTGGCCGACATGATGCTTGCGCACGCGAGTCGGATCGAGGTGGCCGGGACGACGCTGGACATTGTCGGCACTGGCGGCGATCGCGCGCACACGGTCAACATCTCGACCATGGCCTCGCTCGTGGCCGCCGCCAGTGGCGTGCGAGTCGTCAAGCACGGCAACCGGTCTGCGTCCTCGTCATCGGGTTCCGCCGATGTTCTCGAGGCCCTTGGCATCAACCTGGCGCTGCATCCCTCGGACGTTGCCGCAGTCGTCGAGAAGACAGGCATCACCTTCTGCTTTGCTCAGGCGTTCCATCCCGCGATGCGGCACGCGGCTTCAGCGCGTCGCGACCTGGGCATCGCCACGGCCTTCAACTTCCTCGGGCCACTCACCAACCCGGCTCAGCCGACGTATGCCGCCGTGGGTGTCGCGGATGCCAGGATGGCACCGCTGATGGCCGGGGTGTTTGCGGGGCGGGGCAAGGACGCTGCCGTCTTCCGTGGGGACGACGGCCTCGACGAGCTGACCATCTCCACGACCTCGACGGTCTGGTGGGTGCGCAACGGTGCGATCCGCGAATACGAAGTGGATCCCAGGTCGGTCGGACTCGACCTGCACCCTCTGGAGACGCTGCGGGGGGGCGACGCGGCATACAACGCCCAGGTCGTTCGCGATGTGTTCGGCGGGGCCGTCGGGCCCATTCGGGATGCCGTGGTGCTCAATGCCGGCATTGCCTTGGCGCTGACGACGCCAGACCGGGGAGAGCACCCGGCTGACTTCGTGGCAGCGCTTCGGACCGCGATGGACCGTGCCGCCGCCGCCATCGATGACGGTGGCGCAACGTCCGTGCTGCAGCGATGGATCGCCGCGACGAAGAGCTGACCGCAGGCGGCGCGAGGCTCAGGCGTCGTCCAGGCCGAGGCTGAAGGCGGCCTCGAGGTCATGCTTGGAATACGTCCGGAAGGCGATATGGGTCTGGGTGCCGAGAACCCCGCTGACCTTGTTGAGCTGGTCGGCGATCACGTCGGCGAGCTCCTCATGCTGGCGGACGCGCACGATGGCGATGAGGTCGACGTCCCCGGTGACGGAGTAGACCTCGCTGACGCCGTTGATCTCGGCGATCGCGACCGCGACCTCGGGAATACGGTCGACCTCAGCGCTGATCAAGACGATTGCGGAAATCACGGCCCCACCCTAGCCCGCAGCACAGAACGTCGTGGGCATCACGGGCGTCGCACGTGCGTCCAGCGTCTCGGAAAGCGCGAGCGCCACGGCGGCCGGGCGATGGCGGAGCCCCGGCCCCGTCGGCTCGTCGAAGCCCACGACATCGCGGTACGCCGTGGCGTCGGGATCCAGCGCTGCGCGGGCTGCGCCGGCCCCGTGCACGGGACAGGTCCACTCACCGTCGACTGTGACCAGGCGGACGCCGGCGGACTCCAGCCAGCGCAGTACCTTCTCGGTCTCCTCCGCCGAGGCCGAGGGGGCCGGTCCCGGCACGGGCTCAACGTTCTCGGCGCTTGCCCCCAGCGCCTCGACATAGGGGCGAGGATCAGCGCCCGGGGGTGACACAGCGGTGCCCGCCAGCCTGCCGAACCGGACGCAGATGATCTCCCAACCACCCTTGAGGGCCGGGCGTGCCGCGACGATCTCGGCGCTGTTGGCCAGTGGCGCGATGCGTTGAGCCCGTGCTGCAGCCCGCACCAGGTGCAGCATCCGGTCACGGACCGCGCCGGCGTCCTCATACCGTTCCTCACCCGAGAGGCCGCTCATCCGTTGGCACAGGGCTCCGACGACCCCGCGTGAGTCACCCGCGATCATCTGGGCGGCTTGCTCGACGACCATGGCGTAGTCCTCGACGCTCTCGTTGCCCATGCACGGCCCGCCACAGCGCCCCATCTCGGCGAGCGCACAGCCAACGGAGCTGCCGCTGGCCGGCAGCCGTTTGGTGCACTGGCGTAGCGGAAGCACTTCGTGGACAGCGGCGATGGCTGACTCGGCACCCAGGTGTGAGCTGAAGGGACCGAAGTATCGGGCGCCGTCAGCGATGACCTTGCGGACGATGCTCAGCCGCGGAAAGGGCTCGACGGTGAGCTTGACCCACGGCGCTCGCTCGGGGTTCTTGGAACGACGGTTGTAGCGCGGTTTGTGTTGAGCGATCAGGCGAAGCTCGCGGACCTGTGCCTCCAAGGTGGTCTCGCAGACGACCGGAGTCACGCAGGCGGCGACCCCGACCATCTCGGCCATCCTGGTGCGCTGTTCCGAGGCCGTGAAGTAGGTGCGGACCCGGCGCCGGATGTCTTGGGAGGTGCCCACATAGAGGACATGTCCCTGGCTGTCCTTGAACATGTAGACGCCCGGCGCGGAGGGCAGGCCCTCGGCCAGATGACGCTTGCGGCGCTGGGCCGAGGTAACCCGCGAAGAGAACGTGCTGAGCTCTTCGAGAGTCACGACGCCGAGGCCACCCACGCGTGAGATCAGTCCATGAAGAACGTCGACCGTGGCGCGGGCATCGTGCAGGGCGCGGTGATCCGGGGTTGTCGCGGCGCCGAACAACCGCGCCAGCGTGCCGAGCTTGCGGTTCGCGGCCTCGTCCTTGGTGACCAGCTGTCGAGCCAGATGGGCCGTGTCGACCACATGAAAGGGAGGCCAGGTGTGACCGGTGATCACGGCTGCAGCCTTGAGGAAGGAGATGTCGAAGGGCGCATTGTGAGCGACCAGCACGCTGTCGCCGGCGAACTCGAGAAAAGCGGGGAACACGCTGCCGATCCGTGGCGAGTCGGCGACCATCTGGTTGGTGATGCCGGTCAGGACCGAGATGAAGGCGGGGATCGGCTCGGCCGGGTTGACCAGGGTCTGGAACTCGCCGATCACCTCGCCACCACGGATCTTGACCGCGCCGACCTCGGTGATGTGTGCGCCGGCGGGACTGCCGCCTGTCGTCTCGAGGTCGACGACGACAAAGGTGACTTCTGACAGAGGGGTGCCGAGCTCGTCGAGCGTGCCCTGCAATCCCTTCATGTCACAGGACGTTAGGTGCTGCCGCCGACAAGCCCCGACAGGCGCGCTGCCGCGGCAGGCGATGGTGGTTGGGGAAAGCGGTCCGTTGGGCTGTCAGACCGTCGACCTAGCGTTCCTCACACGGTGCGGCACCCAGGCTGGTCCGCCCACGAGCTGGATCAGGAGGCCCAGTGATGATCGTCGACTGCAACACATGTCCGGTGCGCGCCCATCGGTGTGACGACTGCGTGGTCTCGGTACTGCTTGCGCCCGGCGCCGTTGAGCTCCCGCTCGACGGCGCGGAGCGCAGGGTGGTGTCGATGTTCGTCGGTGCCGGGATGGCCAGCGCCGATGCCGCGGCCGGTCTGTTCGCGCGACACGAGCCCATGTCGCCCATGGAGCACTGGGGTTCTGCCGACGACGTCGGCTGAGCCAAAGCACCGACATGCCGCGCGCAGAGGCGAAACGACGAGCGCAGCGTCCCAACTACGATGACACGATGACCAAGGGCAGGCGTGTCGCCGCGATCGCGCTGTGCGTCGGCCTCGTCGCCGCCGTCGCGGGACAGCTGAGCGGCAACCTTGACCTGCGCCTCGGCAACGGCCGTGTGACACACGTCGTCCCCTTTGCGTTGCCTGGCAATGACATCACCGACCGGGCCGCGTCATCGGTGCCGAAGGTGGACGAGCAGAGCGCCCGTATGGCGGCCGCCCAGGATCTGCTGTCGGCCCGAGCAACGGCCGTGAAGACCCGGAACAAGAGCGCCTGGATGGCCACGGTGGACGTTCCCGCCTCGGCGTTTCGAGGGCGTCAGTCCACGGTCTTCGACAATCTCCTCAAGCTGCCTCTCGGCGAGTTCTCCTATGGCACCGTAGGTCTGGCTACCCCCCTCGCCGAGGAGCGCGCCCAGCGGGTGGGGCCCAAGGCATGGGTGCTCAAGGCCCCAGGGACGTACTCGCTGGCCGGATACGACCAGGCCCCACGCTCTTTCGACGCGACATACACGCTGGTGCAACGACCAGGTGGTTGGCGACTCGCGGACGACACCGACACCGACGGCGTCGCAGCCATGCAGATGTGGGACCTGCCACACATGAAGGTGATCGAGGGCCGGTCCGGCATCGTGATCGGCAATGCCCCCGAGACCCGGATGCGCGACTACAGCACGACCGTCGACTCGGCCGTTCGCCGGGTCACTGGGGTGTGGGGCAAGGACTGGAACGCTCACGTGGTGATCGTGACGCCGTCCACCACGAAGGAGTTCGCGAGTCTGCTGTTCCGTTCCTCCGACAGGGGGCTCGATCAGGTGGCAGCGATCACCCAGGGCGTGATCGACCCGAGCCAGCGGGCGCAGGGGGACCGGGTTGTCATCAATCCCAAGGCATTCACGGCCTTGCAGCCCATCGGACGGCGCGTGGTCATCACCCATGAGCTGACACACGTCGCAGCCCGTTCCTCCACCATCCGGTCGGTGCCGATCTGGTTGTCCGAAGGAATGGCCGACTACGTGGGGTACTCCGGTCTCGACCTTCCGCGTGCACGCGTGGCCGCCGATCTGCTCGTTCTCGTGCGTCAGGGCAAGGGCCCCAAGGCGCTGCCCACCGAGGCCGATTTCGATCCGGCGAAGACGACGATTGCGCCGTTCTACTCCGCCTCCTGGCTTGCGGTATGTCATCTGGTCGATCTCTACGGCCAGGCAAAGGTCGTCGCCTTCTACCGCTCGATGGCCGGGGGACGGAGCCCTGACAAGGCGGTGGGGCTCGACCCCGGTGCCATTGCCGCGCAGGCGTTCCCCGCCAGCTTTGGAGTCACCCAGGCGCAGTTCGTCACCGGCTGGGAGCGCTATATGACGACCCTTGCGCGTGCATAGGGATGAGGCGCTGGCGGGTCAGCGGCCGGACGGTCACTCCCTGGGGCCGGCGTACAACGCTTCAACGTCGGGCGCATAGTCCTTCATCACTGCGTTGCGCTTGAGCTTCAGCGACGGAGTCAGATAGCCGTTGTCCTCGGTGAAGTCGCCGGAAAGGACCGTGAACTTGCGAATCGACTCTGCCCTGCTCACGGCTTCGTTGGCCCCGTCGACTGCCTTCTGGATCTCCGCGCGGACGACCTCGTTGGTGCGGGCTTCATCCAGGGAGAGACCCTGGAGGCCGTTGTTCCTGGCCCAGGCGGGGAGCATCTCGGCGTCAAGGGTGAGCAGCGCGCCGATGAAGGGCTTCTGGTCGCCGACCACGATGCACTGTGACACCAGAGGATGAGCCCGCAGGCGGTCCTCAAGGACCGCAGGGGCGACGTTCTTGCCTCCGGCAGTGATCAGGAGCTCCTTCTTGCGACCGGTGATCCGCAGGAACCCATCGTTGTCCAGCTCTCCGATGTCGCCCGTATGGAACCACCCGTCCACGATGGCGTCGTTGGTTGCGTTCTCGTTGTTGCGGTATGCCGAGAAGACGCTGTTGCCCTTGACCAGGATCTCTCCGTCGTCGGCGATCTGGATGGAGACCCCCGGAAGGGGCGGACCCACGGTGCCGATCTTGATCAGCTCAGGGGTGTTGAGAGTCGCTGGCGCCGTGGTCTCGGTCAGTCCGTAGCCTTCGAGCACGGTGAGCCCGATCCCTCGGTAGAAGTGGCCCAGACGGGTGCCCAACGGAGCACCACCCGAGACGGCATACGCGACCTTGCCGCCCATGGCAGCCCGCAGCTTGCTGTAGACGAGCTTGTCGAACACGGCGTGCTTGGCGTTGAGCAGTGCGCCCGGCTTGCCGTCATCGTGCGCGGTGCTCCAGGCGATGGCCGTCGCGGCCGCCGTCGTGAAGATCCTGGCCTTGCCCTCAGCAGCAGCCTTCTGCTCCGAGGAGTTGTAGATCTTCTCGAAGACGCGCGGCACCGACAGGATGAAGGTCGGGGAGAAGGTGCCGAAGTCGGCGAGCAGGTTCTTGATATCAGCGGTGTGCCCCATCCGGACCCCGGCCTGGACGCAGACAACCTCGACGAACCGTGCGAACACATGCGCCAGAGGCAGGAACAACAGCGTGGATGCGCCCGGCGCGGAGACGACCACCTTCATGCTCTCAACGGTGTTCTTGGCCAGGGACATGAAGTTGTCGTGGGTGAGCTGGCAACCCTTGGGGCGGCCAGTGGTGCCCGACGTGTAGATCACCGTGGCGACGTCCGCGCGACTGGCATGACCGCGGCGGGTCTCCAGGGCCTCGTCAGTGATCTCGCAACCAGCCGCCTTGAGCTCGTCGAGCCCTCCGTCGTCGATCTGCCAGACGTGACGAAGATCCGACTGGTTCGGATGCACCGCGGCAAGCGTCCGGGCGTGGGTCGGCGTCTCCAGGATGACGGCGGCGCATCCTGAGTCGCTGATGATCCAGCTGACCTGCTCGGCCGAGGACGTCTCATAGATCGGCACCGAGACCGCGCCGGCGGTCCACACGGCGAAATCAGCCAGGGTCCACTCATAGCGCGTCTTGCTCATGATCGCGACACGTTCCCCGAGGCCGATCCCTGCCGCCATCAGACCTTTGGCGAGGGCGTGGACGTCAGCGAGGAACTCGGCGTTCGTGATGTCGGTCCAGGCGCCCGCCGACGGTGTGGAGAATGCCACGTCGTGAGGTCGGGTGCGGCCGTTGCGGACGGGGAGGTCCGACAAGTTGCCCGCGACCTGTGGGGTCACGAGCGCGGGAACCGTCATGTTCTTCACGCAGTCTCCTTTGAGACTCGGTCATACGAGCACGTCAATGGAACGTGATCATGCGGAAATGGTGCGAGCACGCGAATGGGACGCGATCGTGCGAGAACACACCCTGAGCGATAAGAAGTCCTGGACAGAATGCTCATGACCGGTCTCGCTGGTCGTTTCCCCTGGACGGACGCCCTGCGGAGAAGAATACGTCCTGAGCCGCCCACACGCGTCCGGCGTGCTCGTCAACGAGGCCAAGGTAACCTTCCGTGCATGGCCGATCGCACTGAGTCCAGCACCGTCATCAACGCCGCACCTGGTGCGGTCCTCGACGTCATTGCTGATTTCGACAGCTATCCCGAATGGGCAGCCGAGGTCAGGAAGGTCGCGGTGCTCTCGGAGGACGGCGACGGATGGGCTGACCAGGTCGAGTTCACGCTGGACGCCGGTGCCATCAAGGACACGTACGTCCTGGAGTACGACTGGGACGTGGCCGAAGACGGCACGGGGGTGGTCTCGTGGACCTTGGTCAGCGCACAGGTGCTCAAGGCGATGAATGGGTCCTACACCCTTGAGGCCAGCGGCACCGACACGCTCGTCACCTATCGACTGTCGGTGGACGTCAAGATTCCCATGCTGGGCATGCTGAAGCGCAAGGCCGAGAGGGTCATCATCGACACTGCGCTGAAGGCGCTCAAGAAGAGGGTCGAGGCCTGAGCCGGGGCCGGGGGATCTCGTGAGGGTCATTCTGTTCACCGGCAAGGGCGGTGTCGGCAAGACGACGACCGCCGCCGCGACCGCCGTGCAAGCCGCACGCCAGGGCATCAAGACATTGGTCATGTCGACCGACGCGGCCCACTCGCTCGGCGACGCCCTCGGTGTCGATCTGTCGATGGCGGCCGACCACCCCGACCCAGCCGTCGACCCTGTGGTCGAGGTCGAGCCCGGCCTGTACGCCTTGCAGCTGAGTGCGGCTCACAACGTCCGACGATCCTGGCGGTCGGTCCAGGACTACCTCCTGACCGTGCTCAACTCGGTCGGTGTCGATCCGGTCGTCGCCGAGGAGATGACCGAGCTCCCGGGCGCGGACGAGATCGTCGCGCTGCTCGAGCTGCGAGCTCAGGTCGAGTCGGGTCCGTGGGACCTGGTCATCGTCGACTGCGCGCCGACCGCGGAGACGTTGCGGTTGTTGGCGCTGCCCGAGGCGCTGGCCTGGCACCTCGACAGGCTGATGCCGGCGCAGCGGGGTCTCTTGCGCAGGCTGCGCCCCGCGGCCGCAGCAGCAGCCGGGCTCCCACTGCCGGAGCTGCAGGTGATGGAGTCCTTGCGTCGGTGGCGCGAGACCCTGCAGGACATTCGGTCGATCCTCACCGCAGAGACAACCTCCGTTCGTCTGGTCCTCACCCCAGAGCGCGTGGTCATTGCCGAGTCGCGGCGGACGCTGACCTCCTTGCGGCTCTATGGCTTTGCGGTTGACCAGGTCATGGTCAACCGGGTCTTCCCCCACACAGACCAGGAGTCGGCCGACACCGCGTGGCTGGCCGGCTGGAACCAAGCCCAGCAGCGAGGCCTGTCCGAGGTCCGACACTCCTTCGAGCCGTTGCCGATCGTGATCACCCCCTACCTTCCGCACGAACCTGTGGGCGTGGACGCGCTCGCAGCGCTGGCGCAGGCTCGCACGGGTGAGATTCGCGATGTCCTGACGCTGGCGCCTGTACTTGGAATGACAGTGCAGCCCGACGACGAGGGATATCTCCTGACGTTGCCCCTGCCATTGGTGACGGCGGCCGAAGTGGACCTCAAACGACGCGGTGACGAGCTGCTCGTGGCGGTGGGTGATCATCGTCGGGTGCTGTCGCTTCCCAGTGTCCTGCGTCGGTGCATTGTCATGGGCGCGACGGTGAGGGGCGCCACCCTTCGCGTGCGCTTCATGCCCGACGAGAGAGTGTGGCCTGTCGATGACTGAGCAACCCCAGACCTCGATCGGCACGGTTGCCGAAGAGGCAGCAAGGCTGATCTCGGCCGTCGCCGCGATGGCGCACTCCACCACCACCGCCTATGACCCCAGCCCGTATGCCGGTGGGCCGGCTCAGGACCCCGCGTCACCGGACCCGGAGCATCCCTCGCCTCTCGAGGACGCCGTTCGCCCTGACGATGCACCGCCGGAGCAAGCGTCATCGGTGGGTGCGCCGACCGATGACCCAGATCCGGGCGCACCACCTGTCTGCAGCGCCTGTGGGGGCGTCAACGACGGCACCCCGGTCGCCTGCAAGCTGTGCCCGTTGTGCCAAGGCCTCGCGCTGCTGCGCTCGGTTCGGCCCGAGACGGTGGACCGGCTGGCCGACTTCGCCTCGGCCGTTGCGGCCACACTTCGGGACATGGCAACCCAGTCGCGGACATCCGGCCCGGGCTCGGGGACCGGGTCAGGTCCCGGGATGCCTTCGGACGGCCCCATGGTCCAGGACATTCGCGTGGACGACGGGGACGAAGGATGACGCGCTTGAGAGCAACGATCGGCCTGGACATCGGCGGCACCAAGATCAGCGGCTGTGTCATCGACTCGAACGGGCTGGTCCTGGCGAGGGGACGCAAGGACACACCCGCCCAAGATCCCGGGGCCATCGTCAGCGAGTCCGCCGATCTGATCCGTGAGCTCTCCTTCGAGCGCGAGATCGACGCGGTCGGGGTGGCCTGTGCCGCCTTCATCGACCGGACGGGGTCGACGGTGTTCTTCGCCCCGAACCTGGCCTGGCGGGACCTTCCTTTCAAGCAGCTCCTCGAAACGGCACTCGGCCTCCCTGTCATCATCGAGAACGACGCCAACGCCGCTGCGTGGGGCGAGTTCCGTTTCGGCGCCGCTGTCGGGACGACTGACATGGTGTTGGTCACCGTGGGCACAGGCATCGGCGGCGGAGTGGTGACCAACGGTGTCCTGCTGCGCGGAGCCTTCGGCATCGCCGCCGAGCTGGGCCACATGCGAGTGGTCCCAGGCGGAATCCGTTGCGGTTGTGGCAATCGCGGCTGCTGGGAGCAGTACGCCAGCGGTACGGCTCTGGTGCGAGAAGCTCGAGAGCTGGTTGTCTCTGGCACACCGCACGCCGCCCGACTCAGTGAGCTGTGCGCTGGTGATCCCGACCAGCTCACCGGACCAGACGTCACCAGGGCCGCTGCCGAAGGCGATCCAGCCGCAGTCGAGCTGCTCTCCGACCTCGGCACATGGATCGGTGAGGGCGCCGCCTCGGTGACCGCCATCCTCGACCCCGAGCTCATCGTGCTGGGCGGCGGTGTGGCCGAGGCTGGGGGGTTGTTGATCGATCCCGCCGTTGCCGCCTTCCGCCGCCAGCTGACGGGCCGCGGGCACCGGCCCGAGGCGCGGTTCGTCCTGGCCAGTCTTGGCAACGACGCCGGGATGATCGGCGCGGCCGACCTGGCCGCTCGGGCTCACCCATGAGCGACCAGCTCGCCATCGGCATCGACATCGGTGGCACCAAGGTGGCCGGCGGTCTGGTTGACGTCGATGGCAACATCACCCACCGGGCACGGCGCGACACTCCGCATCGTTCCAAGAGCCCTTCGGTCGTCGAGGACACCATCGTCGAGGTCGTCGCTGAGCTGATGCAGATCGTCGGTTCCGGGACCGTTGCCGCTGTGGGGATCGGTGCCGCCGGCTTCGTTGCCGCAGATCGGGCGACGGTGGTGTTCGCCCCACATCTGTCGTGGCGGCACGAACCGCTTCAGGAGGCCCTGCACAAGCGCATCGCCATGCCGATCTTCGTGGACAACGACGCCAATGCAGCGGCGTGGGCCGAGTGGAAGTTCGGGGCGGCGCAGGGAGAGACCCATCTCATGATGATCACTCTGGGCACCGGCATCGGTGGCGGCATCCTGATCAACGGTGAGGTTCAGCGTGGTCGCTTCGGCATCGCAGGGGAGTTCGGGCACATGCAGATCGTCCCGGGCGGTCACCGCTGCGAGTGCGGCAACCGCGGATGCTGGGAGCAGTACGCCAGCGGCAATGCGCTGGTGCGTGAAGCGCGCTCGCTGTTCTCGGCCAACTCGCCGATTGCCAGCGACCTGTTCGATCGCGCCGAGGGTATTCCGGGCAATCTGACCGGCCCGTTGATCACCCAGGCCGCCCGAGACGGCGACCCAACGGCTCGTGAGCTGCTGGCCGAGATCGGGAACTGGTTGGGGCTCGGCATCGCCAACCTGGCGGCGGCTTTCGATCCCGGCACCTTCGTGATCGGCGGCGGCCTCAGCGCTGCTGGTGACCTGTTGCTGGCCTCGGCGCGCGAGACGTTCAAACGCCAGCTGACCGGCCGCGGATACCGGCCCGAGGCTCGCATCGTCGCAGCCGAGCTGGGCAACGACGCGGGTCTGATCGGGGCTGCGGACCTCGCCCGAAGCGGCGTCCGCCCGCCGATCGGCTGAAGCCGACCAAGGTCAAAGCCGTGCGCCGTCGTCGTCATCCTCGTGATCGCGCGGCAACCGTGAGATGAGCAGGGCGAAGCCTCCGACGGACATCGCGATGGCCGTGAGCATCCAGCCGCTGCCGGCTTCACGGTTGAAGAGCACGAGGTACAGCAGGAGCAAGGGCCCGCCGCACATCCCCGCGATGATGGCCCAGAACTGCAGGTCGCCGACCGGCAGAGGGGCTATCGGTGGGGGCTCGAAGTGCTCCTCGTACTCGGGGTCCACCTCGTGCGCCCGCCAGGCCTGTGGAGCGGGGATGGCTTGTGGCTGGGCAGGCGTGGGCAGCGTTTCAGGCGGGTCAGCACGGAAGTGATGGTGGTCGACGGGCGGCTGATCGGCAGTCTGAGCACCGGCTTGTTCGTCGCCGGGTGCCTCATCGGCCGAGGGCCTCGGGGCGGGCTCCGCCGCAGCATCATTCCAGTGAGCCACGATGTCGGCGAACATCGCGTCATGGTCGAAACCGTCGGACGTCTGCCGGCGGTCGGCGTCGTTCATGACTGGGTGGTGCGCTCAATGAACTTGGCGGACTCGTCAAAGACTCGCGGAGCGTCGTTGTCAATGGTGGCAACGTGATACGAGTCCTCGAGCAGGATCTCAGTCACGTCAGTGCTCGAGATCCTGGACAGGACCAGCGCCGAGCTCGAGGCGGGGACGATGTGGTCCTGTGTCGAGCGAAGCAGCAACACCGGCTGGGTGACCTCCGGAAGGTCCCGAACAACCAAGTGCCACGCAACCAGCAGCGAGTGAAGAGCCTTCAACGGGTTGCGGGTGTAGGCCAGCTCGGTGACCCCTTCTTTCTTCACGTCATTGCCAAATGCGCTCAACGACGGCACGACATGTTTGAGGACCGGGAGCAGACGGATGAGGAGCTGGTTGATGAGAGGCTCCTCGAGCTTCACGGCGGGGTTGACCAGGATCAGACCGCTGACGCGAGGACCGTGTTCCTGGGCCAGCCTCAGCGCCAGAGTGCCCCCCATCGAGAGGCCACCGACGAACACATGGTCGCAGGTCTCGTTCAGCTCGCGGAAAGCCGCGTCGACGCAGGAGTACCAGTCCTCCCAGCCGGTGCGGTTCATCTCCTGCCAGGTGGTGCCGTGCCCGGGCAGGAGGGGGAGGCGCACGGTGAAGCCCCGGTCGGCGAGGTACTCGCCCCATGGGCGCAGGCTCTGCGGCGTACCGGTGGAGCCGTGGCACAACAGGACCCCGACGTTGGATCCGTCGTGGCTGAACGGTTCGGCTCCGGGCAGAATGGTCACGGATTCGCTCCTGAGTCGTCGATGAAAACGGCGAAAGCCGTTCAATGGGAATCCTCGCACGCGGCGATACGCACGCATAGTGTCGTAGAGTTCACGCATTGGCAATGGGGTGATATCTCACATGGAGGAGGTGGTCCGGGTTGTTCTACTGGGTGCTCAAGACACTGGTTCTCGGGCCGATCCTGAGACTCCTGTACCGCCCGTGGGTCGAGGGCGAGGAGAACATCCCGGCTGACGGTGCAGCGATCTTCGCGAGCAACCATCTCTCATTTTCGGACTCGATCTTCTTGCCGCTGGTGCTTCCGCGGCGGATCACTTTCCTCGCCAAGGCCGACTACTTCACCGGCCGGGGCGTCAAGGGCCGCGCGACCGCAGCCTTCTTCAAAGGTGCCGGCCAGCTGCCGGTGGACCGCTCCGGTGGGGGAGCCGGCGATGCTGCGCTCAACAGCGGCCTCAAGGTCCTGCGTCGCGGCGAGCTGCTCGGCATCTATCCCGAAGGCACCCGCTCGCCGGACGGCCGGCTGTATCGCGGGCGGGTCGGTGTGGCCAGAATGGCGCTCGAGGCAGGGTGTCCGGTTCTGCCGGTGGCCATGATTGGCACGGACAAGGCGCAACCGACCGGCAAGAAGGTCCCCAAGATCATGCGCATCGGTGTGCGCATCGGCAAGCCCCGGGACTTCTCCCGTTACGAAGGCATGGAGAACGACCGGTTCGTCCTGCGCTCGATTACCGATGAGCTCATGTATGAGCTGATGCTCCTGTCGCGTCAGGAGTACGTCGACATGTACGCCACGTCGATGAAGGACCGTCTGCTTGCCGCAGCCAGGGCCAAGGCCAAGGAGCTGCAGCACGAGGCCGCCGACCGGATTGACAGGATTGACAAGGGCATCAAGGGCGATGGAGGCGCTCTTGATACCGGTGACTTCGGTGATGGCTCCGATGAATCCGCCGATGAATCCGCCGATGAATCCGCCGATGACTCCGGCGGGGCGCCCGGGACGGCACCCGACGACGAAGGTCATCCGCCGACGACTCAGGGCGACGAGCGCGCTGCCAGCTAGCTGACCCAGCCTTTGCTTCGTTCAACCGCCTTCAACCACTGGCCGTATGCCGCGTCGGCCGCCTTGCGCGTGCCCTGAGCCGGCTCGAAGCGGCGTTCCAGCGCCCAGGTTGCGGCGATCTCCTGCTGGCTGGACCACACGCCTGTGCCGAGACCGGCCAGGAACGCGGCGCCCAGCCCGGTGGTGTCCACGATCCTGGGGCGTTCGGCGGGCACACCCAGCTGGTCGGCCTGCAGCTGCATGAGCAGCGGGTTCTCGCTGGCACCGCCGTCGACGCGCAGCACAGGGATCGGCGTCTGGATCGTGTTGAACACGTCGCGCACCTCGAAGGTGATCGCCTCGAGAGTCGCGCGGACCAGGTGCGCTCTTGTCGTGCCGCGGGTGATGCCCTGGATCGAGCCCCGAGCCTGCGGATCCCAGTGTGGCGCGCCCAGCCCGGTCAGGGCCGGCACGAACACCACTCCCTGCGAGTCGCTGACGGTGCCCGCGATGGCCGCAGTCTCAGCCGCGGACCCGATGATCTGCAATCCGTCGCGCAGCCACTGGATGGCGGCGCCTGTGACGAAGATCGAGCCCTCGAGGGCGTAGGTCAGGCTGCCATCAGGACTCTGCCACGCGACCGTCGACAACAGCCCGGCATCGCTGCGCTGCAACGTGGTTCCGGTGTTCACCAGGATGAACGAACCGGTGCCATAGGTGCATTTGGCGTCTCCGACGTCAAAGCATGCCTGGCCGAAGAGGGCGGCCTGCTGATCGCCGGCCATGCCCGAGATGGGGGCGTCGATGCCCAGGAAGGCTGAGGGGTCGGTGCGGGCGAGCGGACCCCAGTTCGGCACGACGTCCGGCAGGGCGGCGAGGGGGACTCCCAGCAGCTCGCACAGCTCGTCGGACCAGGAGCCTTGCTGCACGTCATACAGCAGGGTCCGTGAGGCGTTCGAGGCGTCGGTGATGTGCGCGCGGCCGTTGGTCATCCGTGCGACGAGGTAGGAGTCGACGGTGCCGATGGCAACCTGGCCGGACCGGACGCCGGCCCATGCGCGCGCATCATGCTCACGCAGCCAGGCCAGCTTGGTCCCGGTGAAGTACGGGTCGAGCCGCAGACCGGTCAGCTCGGTGACCCGCGCGCCGTGCCCGGCTGTCTCGAGACTTTCACAGATCGCGGAGGTACGCCGGTCCTGCCAGACGATCGCCCGCCGCGGCGCAGCCAAGGTATGCCGGTCCCAGAGGACTGCAGTCTCGCGCTGGTTGGTGATGCCCACGGCTCTCACGACTGCGTCTGGAGCGGCGTCCAGGGCGAGCTGTGTCGCAGTCAGCGTGGCCTGCCAGATCTCCTCGGGGGCATGCTCGACCCACCCCGGTCGGGGAAAGTGCTGGGCGAACTCGGCATAGCCGCGGGCCAGCACGTCGGCTTCCTCGGTGACCAGCAGCACGGTGACGCCACTCGTGCCTGCATCGACGGCCAGCACCACGCCGACGGCCCCGGTGTCGTTCGGAAGGCTCAGGTTCTGAGGGTTCACTCGTCCGCCTCACGCAGAGCCTGGAGCACGCGGCTGTCGATGCCGTTCGGGGTCATCCGCATCTCGAAGTTGGCCTCGCCCGCCCAGTCCTCCAGGGCATCGTGCAGGTCTGGCTGGCTTCGCCCCAGGACTGTCAGGTGCCGGCGGACCTCGTCCGCCAGTGGTCCCTCCAGTGGCAGCACCGTGCCGGGAGGGCCGAAGTAGAGATCGTGCAGATCGAACAGTCGGGCCAGCTCCTGGGCCGCGTCCGGGTGATCGTCGACGCGCAGGTCGGCCAGGACGCCGCAGTGGTCATACCCGGCGTCGGGGGCCACGGCATACAGGGCGGCGGACTGTCGTCCTCGCTTGTCACCACCTGCGCGGTCTCCGGCCAACAGCGCCTGCATCAACCTCGGGGCCAGCGGAAGGTGGCGGTTGTCGAGCCAGGTGTGTTCCATGTCCAGAGCGACCCGTTCGCCGGCCAGGATGTTTCCCTGGATCGCATAGCCGCTGTCGGCGTCGCCACCGCTCATGCCCCCCGCCCAGTCCATGCAACCCGGGCCGGTGAACGAGCTCTGGTCCCTCGCACCGACCACGCCGAGCTGACGGTCATCGCGCCCCTCATCCAGGGATGTGAGCCTGGCCACCGTTTGAGCAGCGCTCGCGCCCTCCGAGAGCAATGCCAGGCCGTCGGCTGCGTAGGAGACCTTGGCCATCGCCTGCGTCGCGATCGCGCCGACCCCGAGCCGGGCCGCAGTGACCACAGACCCGACAGCGATGAACTTGCTGGCCACTGCCACGCCGTAGGCATCACCAGAACGGGCCACGATGGAGAAGGTCATGTCCGCGACCCTAGCGATTGGAGCCCTGGGAGGTGAGCCGGTAAGTTGATTCCCATGCGCATCGGAATGTTGACAGGCGGCGGAGATTGTCCGGGACTGAACGCGGTTATCAGGGCGGCGGTGACCAAGGGAATCCAGGCGTACGGCCACGAGTTCGTGGGGTTCCGTGACGGCTGGAAGGGCCCGCTTGAGGGGTTGACCCGTCCCCTGGGCCTCGCAGACGTCAGTGGGATCCTGGCACAGGGCGGCACGATCCTGGGGTCCTCGCGAACCAACCCCTACAGCGTTGACGGTGGGCTGGACCGGATCAGGACGAACATCCAGGACGCCGGCATCGACGCGCTGATCGCGATCGGCGGCGAGGACACCCTCGGGGTGGCCAAGAAGCTCACGGACGATGGGCTCGGCGTCGTCGGAGTGCCCAAGACCATTGACAATGACTTGTCAGCAACGGACTACACCTTCGGGTTCGACACTGCCGTGATGATCGCGACCGAGTCGATCGACCGGGTGCGCACGACCGCCCAGTCCCACCATCGCGCCCTCGTTGTCGAGGTCATGGGCCGTCACGCCGGCTGGATCGCGCTGCACTCAGGGATGGCTGGTGGAGCCAACGTGATCCTGGTGCCCGAGCGCGAGTTCGACATCGAGCAGGTCGCCGCATGGGCGCAGACCTGTTTCGACCGGGGGTTGGCGCCGATCGTGGTGGCCTCCGAAGGCGCGTTGCCGATCGGCGGCGCAGAGTCTCTCAAGACTGGCGAGCTGGACGCCTTTGGGCACATCCGTCTTGGCGGGATCGCCGACTGGGTGGCCGGCGAGATCGAGAAGCGCACCGGCATCGAGACCCGCTCCGTGATCCTTGGACATCTGCAACGTGGTGGCACGCCGACGGCATATGACCGCGTCCTGTCCACCCGGTTCGGCCTGCATGCCGCTGACGCAGTCAACGACAAGGACTTCGGCAAGATGGTCGCGCTGCACGGCAACGACATCGTGCGGGTCTCGTTGGCCGAGGCGGTCGGGACGCTCAAGACGGTGCCACCCGAGCGGTTGACCGAGGCTGAGGTCTTCTTCGGCTAGTTTCGCAACTACCCTTGGGGCGTGAACACTCCAGGCAAGACCGAGGCAAGCCCTGACGTTCTCGCCGGCCTTGATGCCTGGCGTGATCTGCCTGCCGCCCAGCAACCGACCTGGCCCGATGCCGAGGCCCTTGCAGCGGCCGTGCGCACGCTGTCGAGCTACCCTCCGCTGGTCTTCGCCGGTGAGTGCGACGTTCTCAAGGGTCACATGGCCGAAGCGGCTCTTGGCAAGGCGTTCGTCCTGCAGGGTGGTGACTGCGCCGAGACGTTCGCCTCCGCCACGGCAGACAACATCCGCGACCGGATCAAGACCATCCTGCAGATGGCGGCAGTTCTGACCTACGGCGCGAGCATGCCGGTGATCAAGGTAGGCCGGATTGCCGGCCAGTACGCCAAACCGCGGAGCAGCAACGACGAGACCCGCGACGGCGTCACTCTGCCTGCCTACCGCGGTGACATGGTCAACGACTTCGCATTCACCCCTGAGTCGCGCATCCCCGATCCGAACCGTCTCGTGCGGGCCTACAACGCGAGCGCGGCGACGCTCAACCTTGTCCGGGCATTCACCACGGGCGGTTTCGCCGACCTGCGCCACGTCCACGACTGGAACCGTGGCTTCGTCGCGAACTCAGCCAATGCGCGCTACGAACGCCTCGCGGGGGGCATCGACAAGGCGATGAAGTTCATGGCCGCTTGCGGGGCCGACTTCGACGCACTGCGCTCGGTGGAGTTCTTCGCGGGCCACGAGGCGCTGGTGCTGGACTACGAACGACCTCTGACGCGCATCGACTCACGCACGGGCCTGCCGTATGACGTCGCCGGTCACTTCGTCTGGGTGGGAGAACGCACCCGCGCCCTTGACGGGGCGCACATCGACTTCGTCTCGCGAATCCGCAACCCCATCGGCGTCAAGGTAGGCCCCACAGCCGATCCGGACTACCTGCTGCGTCTGATCGACAAGGTCGACCCGGAGCGCGAACCAGGACGGTTGACGTTCATCACGCGGATGGGTGCCGGCACGGTACGAGAGGCGCTGCCCTCCATCGTGGAGAAGGTCTCGGCGTCCGGCGCGGTGGTGACGTGGATCTGTGATCCCATGCACGGCAACGGTTTCGAGTCACCGTCCGGCTACAAGACGCGCCGGTTCGATGACGTCGTCGATGAGGTTCGCGGCTTCTTCGAGGTGCATCGCGCGCTGGGCACGGTCCCGGGCGGCATCCACATCGAGCTGACCGGCAACGACGTCACCGAGTGTCTGGGAGGGTCCGGCGAGATCGTTGACGCCGATCTGGAGAAGCGCTACGAGACTCTGTGCGACCCTCGCCTGAACCACCAGCAGAGTCTCGAGCTGGCGTTCCTGGTGGCAGAGATGCTCCAGGCATGACGAACCGCGTCGTCGACCTGCGGTCCGACACCATTACGCAGCCAGTGATTGCGATGCGGATGGCGATGGTCACCGCCGAGGTCGGAGATGACGTCTACGGCGAGGACCCCACCGTTCGGGACCTCGAGGATCGCATCGCCGACCTGCTCGGCCACGAGTCCGGCCTGTTCACGCCCTCGGGCTCGATGGCCAACCAGCTCGCCATTCGGCTGCATGTCGGGCCCGGCCAGGAGCTCATCTCCGACGAGCTGGCACATGTGTTGCGGGCCGAGATGGGTGCCGCTGCCGTGTTCTCGGGCATCACCTCGCGTTCCTGGCAGGCACCGCGGGGCCTGCTGGACCCGGCCGAGCCGTTGCGCATGATGGCGCCCGATGCCGGCGCCTATCAAGTGTCGACGAAGGCGATCGTCGTGGAGAACACCCACAACTTCGGCGGTGGCACGGTCCAGCCGCTCGAGGCGATCAGCGCGCTTCGAGCCGCAACACTCCCGTTGGGTGTGGCCATGCACCTCGACGGTGCCCGCCTCTGGAACGCGCATGTCGCCACGGGCGTGGCGCTCTCGGCATACGGCCAGCTCTTCGACACGGTCTCGGTCTGCCTGAGCAAAGGTTTGGGGGCTCCGGTTGGTTCAGTTCTTGCCGGGTCCCGCGAGCACATCGACGAGGCCCGGGTGTGGCGCAAGCGATATGGCGGTGGCATGCGTCAGGCCGGGATCCTCGCGGCTGCCGGCTTGTGGGCTCTGGACCACCACATCGAGCGTCTGGCCGATGACCACGCCCGCGCGAGAACGTTCTCCGAGGCGGTCGCCGACCGGTTCCCGGGAGTGATCGACCCGGCACATGTCCAGACCAACATCGTCATCGCCGACGTGGGGCAGCAGGGGTGGCTTGCTGCGGACTTCGTCTCGATGGCTGGTGACAGAGGACTGCGGATGTATGCCGTGAACGACCGGTCCGTGCGAATGGTCTGGCACCTCGACGTTGACGACGCGGACACGGACTACGCATGCAACGTGGTCAACGCCCTGATCCCCCTGGCGGCGCGGAACCCTCAGGTGGCGCAGCGATCGTGAGCTCGTCCGGGCTCGCCGAGCCACGATCTTTGCCACCGGGCCAGCGCCTGACGCCGGTGCTGCGGCCGGTGCACTACGGACGGGTGCCCCGGATCGACCTGGCGACCTGGTCGCTTCGAATCGGCGGCAACACCCGCGATGGTGAGACGTTGTCGGTGTCGTGGGCGGACCTCATATCGTTGCCGCAGACGGTTGTCCGGGCTGATCACCACTGCGTCTCGCGCTACTCGACGCTGGACCTGCTGTGGGCCGGAGTGGCCGCGCGCACCATCATCGAGCTGGCGCCGCCGGCCGATGACGTGGAGCACGTGCTGGTCTCGGCAGCGCGGGGCTACAGCAGCAATATCCGGCTCGAGGACCTGTCGTCATCACGGGCACTGTTCGCCACTCACCTCGACGGTGAGCCGCTGACTCCCGAGCATGGTTGGCCGGTTCGGCTCGTCCTGCCGCACCTCTATGGCTGGAAAGGCCCCAAATGGGTTGGGGCCATTGACTATCAGCGATATCCCGATCGCGGCTTCTGGGAGCAGCGGGGTTATCACTTCACCGGTGACGTATGGCGTGAAGAGCGCTATTCGTATCAGGAGTGAGTCGGCGACTGGACTCAGCCGTCTGCCGCCCCGGCGAGGGCAAACTGGGATGTAGGTCACGGAGATCCGACGGACGGCAGCGCGGTCTGGCTGGTAGACCTGAGGTGGGCCCTGGGCGGCGGGGGGGTGCGAACACGGGGAGCGACGAACATGGAACAGCTGCAACAGAGCAGTGATGTGACGTCGTCCCGGTGGCGAGCCATGCGAACGCGTGGTCTTGCCCGTCTCGCCCGGGTCGTGCTGCGGGAGGACCGGGATGACCACGGGGATCAGAACGACCAAGAGGATGGCCTGCTGACGGTGGTGCTCTTCGTGGCCCTCGGACTCTGCATCCTCATGGTTCTGGCCGAACTCCGGGCCTGATCCGACGGCACTGCGGCTCGTCCCGAGGAGTGCAGCCGCATTAGAGCTCGTGATGGAGCAGCTCTGCCGGGGGGTCCTGCTCGGCGGTCGCGTCAGCTCGGCGGCCGATGAGCTCCACCGTGTACATCGCGGCGAGGACCATGGCTCCGCCGAGCAGCATCCGCAGGGTCAGCGACTCGCCGCCGAACGCCACCGCGAACATGGCCGCGAACACCGGCTCGAGGGTCATCACGATGGCGGCGCGGGTGGCAGTCAGATGGGACTGTGCCCAGGTCTGAGCCCAGATGGCCACGGCGCCCGCGATCAGCGCCATGTAGAGAACTGACGCCCACTGGCTGCGCCCTGTCGGAAGCTCGATGCCACCTGGTGCGGCCGCTACCAAGGACACTGCCGCGATCGTGATCATCTGCACGGCGGAGAGAGCCGCTGCTGTCTTTGGTGACGAGTAGCGCCCCAGGCCGATGATGTGAAGCGCGTAGATGGCCGCCGCGAGCAGGGTCACGCCCTCGCCAAACCCGAAGCCGGAGCTGCCACCGAAGCCGGCGTCCAGACCGCTCAGGGACAACGTCGCCAGGCCTGCAGTGGCCATGAGCACCGCGAGCCAGGTTGACCTGGGTATGTGGTCGCGGAGCAGGACGGCAGTGAAGATCGGGGTCAGCACGACGTAGGTGCCGGTGATGAAGCCGGACCGGGAGGCGTCGGTGTGCGCCAGGCCGACGGTCTGCAGGTTCTGGGCGACGGCATAGAGAACACCGAGGCCGACACCAATCTTCAGCTCGCGCCTCCCCAGGGCCAACAACGAGCGCCAGAACACGACCACCATGACAGCTGCCGCGATCGTGAAGCGGACTGCGAGGAAGTCGGTCGGGGGCAGCACGCGAACGACGTCGCGGATCAGGAAGAAGGTCGAACCCCACACCGCGGTGATGCCCACGAGCAACAGCGTCGCGAGGAGACGTGAACGCGCTGAAGTCACCGGTGTTGGGCCTTCAGACGACGGAAAGCGTGATGGTCGAGCCCGTTGGCGCCGGTGTTCCTGCAGGGATCGACTGGAACCTCACCGTGCCGAACAAGCCACCGGCGATCCGCTCGACCTTCACGATGAAGCCCAGACCCTCGAGAATCGAACGGGCCTCACCCTCCTGCAGCCCGAAGACATCTTGGACCACGACGAACTGCGGCCCCTTGGAGACGACCAGGGTGACCAGGTCACCTTGGAAGAGCGTTCCGGTTGCCGGGGTCTGGCTGATCACCGACCCCTTGGGGACCGTGTCGTTCCAGTCCTGCCGGGTGGCGTCGACCTTGAGCTTGGCATCGCTCAGTGACTTGAATGCCTGGTTGGCCGGCTTGCCGGTCCAGTCCAGGATCGTGATCGGCTGACGGCCTTTGCTGATCACGAGGGCGACGGCCGTGGCACGCTTGACCGAGCTTCCTGCGGGTGGAGACGTCGAGACGACTTGGCCCTGTGGCATGGTCTCGCTGAACGCCTGGGTGATCCTGCCGACGGTGAGTCTGGCTTCGGTCAGACGCTGTTCTGCCTCGGCCTGCGAGCGTCCGACCAGCGGGGGCACGCCATAGCGTTCCGATCCTTGCGACACGGTCAAGGTGACCGTGGATCCCCGACCGACCTCGCGCCCTGTCGCGGGGTCGCTGGCGATGACCACTCCAGCCTTGACGGTTTCGTCGAAGGCCCGAACCACCTTGGGGGTGAGGTGGGCCAGGTTCAGCGCACGCTCGGCCGCCTGCGTGGTCAAACCCTTGACAGTGGGCACCGTGGTCGTGGCGCCCGGGCCTGCGACGAACCACAGCGCCGTCGCGGCCGCGAGCAGGATCAGCGCGATCAGCGCCATCCGCCGGTTGGGTCGGCGTCCTTTCAGGTCGCGCGGCAGGAGTCGGCGCAGACCGAGGCGTTCCACCCAGGGTCGGCGTGGCGCGGTTGCCGGGTGGACCGCTTCGGCGCGCGGGAGCGCGATCGTCGAGCTCGCAGGGGCTGAGCCGCCGATGCCCGCAGGGCGAAGGTCGAGCTCAACGGTCGTGAGGCCCCGACGAGCCTGTCGCATCTCGGCAAGCATCTCGTTGGCGTCCCGAGGCCGGTTGTCCGGGTCGCGGGCACTGGCCCGGGCGACCAGCAGATCGAGCTCGACAGGCACCGTGTTGACCCGGCTCGAGGGCGCAGGAACGCTGCTGTGGACGTGCTGGTAGGCCACGTGGATGGGTGAGTCGCCAATGAACGCCTTGGTCCCGGTGAGCATCTCGAACAGCAGCAGCCCAGCGGCGTAGACATCGCTGCGCGCATCGGCGATCCCTCGTTCGACCTGCTCGGGAGAGAGGTAGGCGACGGTGCCGAGAAGGACGCCGGTGTGGGCGGTGGAGGTGACGGTGTCGACCGCCCGCGCCAAGCCGAAGTCGGCGACCTTGACGGTGCCGTCGTCGCGCAGGATGACGTTCTCGGGCTTGACGTCGCGATGGATCAGACCGGCACTGTGCGCTGCCCCGAGAGCCTGGAGAACTGGGTCGAGGATGTCGAGGGCGGCACGAGGGGTCAGCGGTCCTTCGGCCTGCATGACCTGTCGCAGCGTCAGCCCGTTGACCAGCTCCATGGCCAGGAACATGTGGCCGTCGTCCTCGCCCTGGTCATAGACCGCCACGACATTCGGGTGGCTCAGCTTCGCGGCGGAGCGGGCTTCACGGCGGAACCTGCTGACGAACGTCTCATCCCTGGCCAGGTCCGGGCGCATGACCTTGAGTGCGACCTTGCGGTCGAGACGCTGGTCGAGGGCGATGTAGACCGTTGCCATCCCGCCATCAGCCAAGTGCGAAAGGACGCGGTAGCGCCCATCGAGCACACGGTCGATGAGGGAGGAGGGACCAGCGGAAGACACGCGGAGAGTCTATGTAACGCCAACTGACAATCTCTGCAGGCACAGCCGGGGAGCTGCCGCAGGCTGACGGGTGCGTTGGCTAGACCCGTACCGAGAGGGCCAGGACGGAGGCCACGTAGTGCTTGGTGTCCGTGTACATCCCGCTCTTCTGGACGGAGTACAGGCCCTGGTAGTAGCCCGCGATCGCCTGGCTCTG
The DNA here is from genome assembly GCA_036565395.1 of Dermatophilaceae bacterium. Lineage (GTDB taxonomy): Bacteria > Actinomycetota > Actinomycetes > Actinomycetales > Dermatophilaceae > UBA4719. The sequence goes on along the minus strand of DATCNE010000011.1, from coordinate 659 downwards.
GGTGGTCGCGCTGCGGGACAGGGCGCGCAGGATGATGACGCCCGCCGTGATGTTGTCCTGGGCGTTGAGCAGGTTGAGCTTGCGGCCGGCCAGCTCTGAGGCCCAGACGCCCGAGCTCGGGATCACCTGCATCGCGCCGATGGCGTTTGCGACCGAGACCTGGCGTTGGTTCCAACCGGACTCCTGCCACGAGATGGCCAGCGCCAGGTTGGGATCGACCCCGTGGCGGCGCGCGGTGGCGACGATCATGGCCTTGGTCTGCGTGCGGCTCGGCACGTTGTGGTGCGCCAGATAGGCGCGGTTGGCGGCTGCGGCACTGACGATCTTGGCGGAGTACGTTCGGCCGGCGAAGGTGTTGCTGCTGGTGGCCTTCTTGGGGGTCACGACCTTGAGCTTCTGCCCGATCTGCAGGATCGATCGCAGTGACAGGTTGTTGGCCTTCAGCAGCGACGCCGTTGTCACCTCGTGGCGCACGGCAAGGTCGCTCAGGGTGTCCCCGGGGCGCACCGTGACAATCGTCGTGGTGACGGCAGCGGAAGCGGCTGACTTGGCCCGTGCCCTGGCTGCGGGCGCCGGCACTCTGATCCGCTGCCCGGGCTGGATGTATGCCGTCCGGCTGATCTTGTTCAGGGAGTACAACGTCGCAAGGCTCACCCTGT
>DATCNE010000010.1:0-3612 GCA_036565395.1 Dermatophilaceae bacterium | reverse complement strand
GTTGCAGTCCGCCCCCGCACTGCAGGAGGTCGTCGCCAGGCATTTCGACAACGCGCGACAATGGGAGAGTGACCGCAAGCAGGAGCATGTCGAACTGATGATCGGAACCCCGGACCCAAGGCGGTTCCATCGCGGGCGACGCGGCGGTCGCGGCCTCGACCACACGAGGCTCGTAGCTGACCTGGAACGTAACCTTGGCCGGCGAGCTCAGCCATTCCAGCTACGGATCACTGTGATCCCCGTCGCTGGAAAGGAGCTCTGGCAACTCGACCCTCACCACGTCCTCCTCACCGATGAGCTACTTAGGGACTCCGTTGAGTACCGAGGGCGCATCACACCCGTCTTGCAGGCTCTCCTCTAACCGAGGAGCCGGATTGGGCTGAGCTACGTCGTAGATAATCGAGCTCCCGTGGCGCCGCCACCAGCAGTGCCCGCTCATCGGCTACTTCGCACGCGCGACCAGCGGCAAATGAGGATGTTCCGGCGCGTCCCGGCTGACTGTCGTGCGATCCTCGATCCATGTCATCGAGATCCCCCCGATTGTCGGGCATGCGGCGGCCGATCGGACCGTTCTGGGTAGGCGTGAATCGGAGGACAAGGAACGCGCCCCTTGGTGTGTCCGATGCGCTCGGCTATGCGCTCGCCCAGATCAACGCACTGGCTGGCGGACAATGTTAGTCGCGGGAATAGTCTCGTTATCCCCACCACCGCCAATCTGGTTCGTGGCCTTCGTTGTCGGCGGGTTCGTCGTGGCCATGGTTCGCCAGTGGCGAAAAACGTCGCGGGAACAGCTCGTCCGTGAAGCCGCCAGCACCGAGCACGTTTCTTTCCGGACGGGTGTGCGACTGAAACTTCGACTAACTGGAGGAATTTGGTCCCCTAAGACGCTAGGTGCAATGGAACTCATAATCGGGACATCGACGGTGCGGTTGACCACCCGCCCCGAGATTGCCGGCAGGCTGACAGGCAGCGAATGGTTCTTCAACGGCAACGACACCACCATCAAGCGGTCAACGTTGCGATCGGACCCGTTTCGCCGCAACTGGATCATCATCAGCGGCATCAGCGCCGGCCAAAAGGCACAAGTGGCGGTGGTACCGACGGAGTACCCCGATCAAGCATGGGAGGGCCTTCTCCGTGTGGGATGCCAGCCGTTGTAGACACTTCTGGGTCAGAATTCCTAGGCGCCTCACCTATCCCCAACAGCGGCATAGATGTGCGGACGTCCAGAGCGCAACCTCGGGCGGCTGACTGAAACTGGCCAACATCACCTGCTGACAGGATGCTCACCATGACCACGATGATCGCCCTCCGAAGATGATGGCCCTCCGAAACTGCGGTCCAACCAGCACTGGGAAGTGGTGATAGGCGAATATGACGACTCGATATGTTGGCGCTCTACACCTCTCACCACTGCTAGCCGTCTCATTTCCACTGGCTGAGTTGCACGCAACCAGCGAGGCCCTCTCGTTCAGGCTCCGCTTCGGCCTCGGTCGCATTGGCCCCAGAAGCATTTCGGGACCCTGGATTGTCAGTCGGGGAGAAGTAGCCAGCATCAGACCGATTGTCAGCCGCTTCTTCACGCTGATGCGGATCGAGTTCCATCTGGTTGACGGGCGGCTTTGGACGTTCGGCCCGCACGAGTCTCAAGAGGTGCTGACTTGCCTACGGCAGCTCGGTTACCCGGTGATAACCCCGACGAGAGACCCCTGATGGTCGGCGTGACAAAGCGACGAGCCGAACCTGCGAGGACAACGTCGTTGAGCCTCTGACGATTATCCTTGACGTCCTCAATTCGGCAGATCCGGTAAACGGGCCAGGGGTTCCCCGCCCGACTCGCGGCGCAAGGACGCACCAATCGGGTGCGGCACAAGCGCTCGAGCGAGTCCCGGCAGATGAGGGCGATGCACGACGGGGGTTTGTGCATCAGGTCGACGCATGAGCGGACACCATTCGCGAATTTCACTAAGGGCTCACGGGTTCTCACGCAAGTCGAGCCAAAGATGCCTGGCGAGAGCGGCGGGTGACCCGTGTGCGTCGACTGGGTCCATCGCGACACCGTGCCGGGTCGAGACGGCCGGAGGGTGCTCGACTACTACTCTGGGTTGATGGCGACCGTGAGGCAGGTGCAGGTGACTTTCGACTGCGCGAATCCACGAACCGTTGCGGAGTTCTGGAAGGCAGTGCTCGGGTACGTCGACCCTCCGATCCCGCCGGGGTCTGATTCGTGGGATGCGTTTGATGCCTCGCTTCCCGTTGAGAGCCAGGGCTCGAACTGGGCTTGCCAGGATCCGGACGGGGTCGGCCCACGGTTGTTCTTCCAGCGGGTGCCTGAGGCCAAGACGGTGAAGAACCGGCTACACCTCGACGTACGAGTCGGGGTGGGGCTGACTGGCGATGAGCGAGTGTCTGCGCTTGAGGCTGAAGCGGCTCGACTGGAAACGCTCGGCGCTCGGCGCCTGCGTCTGCTCCTTGCCGATGAGGAAAACGAATCGTGCCTCGTGATGCAGGACGTCGAGGGCAACGAGTTCTGCCTGGACTAGCAGTCCTGCCTGGTGGGTCTCGTCGGATCGCGGTCGTCGAACGCCGGCGACCACGAAGGTCACCCTTGGATCACGCATTAGGGGGCGGTCACGGCTCCATGTGACTGCGTCCTTCTGGGCGGAATGACGCTCGCTGTACCGGGTGCCACGGGATTCGTCGCACTCGCGCAACGCGCTGTCATCGTTGTGTCCGGTAGTTGCCACCGTCCCGGCAACCCAAGGAACGTGCTGTGGGAACGCAGCAGGTCAGTGGGGATCCTCGGGTCGAGGGTGTCCAGTTGACTCGCCCGCTGAAGATCTTCATTCAGGTACCTGACACGGGACATGCCAACGGCCGTCGATGCGGGTCGGCAACAGGTAGCGAAACGCGGCGAGGCGGTGTCATTTGGGTAGACACCCCAGCGGTCGCACGACGCCGGTAAGCGGGCGGGCTACCCATTTGCTCTGTTGTGTTTTTGGTGGTTGTGACGGACGATGATGAGCATGGTGTCGATCGAGTCCCCGTTGCTGAGCACGGGGGAGGTGGCGGGCCTGCTCGGGGTGTCCCGTCAGCACGTCGTCGATCTGTGCGACCGCGGCGACCTGATCTTTGTGTGGGTTGGTTCACATCGTCGTGTCCCACAGTTCGAGCTGGACCGGCTCCTCACCGGCGTGCGGGAGGGCAACCTGACCCGTGATCAGGAACGCTCGTTGTGGTTACACAGGGCGGTGCTGGCGGAATTGGTCGAAGACCCAGAGGGGGTTCTCGCCCGGGTTCGTGGGAATCTGCAGCGACTGCGGGCGCAGCACCCGAGCCGGAGCATGACGGGCCGCTGGTTGGGTCTCTGGCAAGAGGTGCTCGACGCGGGAGTCGACGCGGTTGCCGACGTGCTGACTTCTCAGGGACGGGCGGCGTTGGAGCTTCGCCAGAACTCTCCTTTCGCAGGGGTGAACCGTCCCGGGTTTGATGCCGCTTCCTTTTTTGAGAAGGATGCACCTCATGCCGAAGAAGTACCCGAGCGAACAGCGTGACCGCGCGACCCGAATGGTTCTGGATCGTCTGAAGGAGTACCCGTCGGTCTGGGCCGCA
>DATCNE010000009.1:0-3944 GCA_036565395.1 Dermatophilaceae bacterium | reverse complement strand
CCCTCCTGGTCGGTGCGTTGCCCAATCCGGCATGCATGGGACTCCAGACGCTCGCGCGAGAGCTCGCCCGCGGTCACACCCCGGATTTCGGCGAACAATGGCAGGGACTCCGCATGTACTGGAGGGTGAGCCTTAGGGCGTGGCTGATGGCCGCTGCAATCACCATCACCTGCGCGCTGAACATGGCGTTCTACGCAACACAGGCCGCGAACCCTGCTACGAGCTTGCACGCGGTCGCCGCGCCGCTGTTCTTCGTCTGGGCTCTCATCCTGCTCCTCTGGCTCGGAGTCCATCTGTATGTCGCTCCGCTGCTGCTCGCCCAGACGGAGGCACGCGTGCTCCTCGCCTACCGGAACGCCGCCGTGGTCATGCTGTCGAGGCCGCTCGCCAGCTTGACCGTTTCCCTCATCTGGCTGGGTTCGCTGGTATTCACATCGGCCACGGCGCTGGCGACCATCATCGGGCTGGCTCTGGCCGCGTCCATCCAGCAGAACACATTCAGGCTGTTGCTCCCCAACCTTCTACCAACGCCGGGCCAGGTGTAAGTCCCGGCTCCCCTCGATCTCGCTTCCTGGGCGATCCACACACCGACCAACGCAATGGGCACACTCACCGATCCTCTCGACCCGGACTGCGCGCCAGCGGCATCCGATCCAGCCGTGTTCGGGGGCGTCGAGGCCGGTGGAACGAAGTGGGTGTGCGCCAAGGGCACCGGCCCAGGCGATCTCACCGAGGTCGAGGTCATCCCGACGACGACGCCACCCGAGACGCTGGGTCGCGTCGTTGAGTTCTTCAAGCGCGACAGTGTCCGCGTTGCCGCCCTCGGCGTCGGCTCCTTCGGGCCCGTCGATGTGCGCGTCGGATCGGAGACGTTCGGCTGGATCACAAAGACCGCGAAACCGGGTTGGAGCAACACCAACGTCGTCGGCGCGCTCAGCGAGGAGCTCGACATCCCCGTTGCCTTCGACACCGATGTGAACGCGGCAGCGCTTGCCGAGCAGCGCTGGGGCGTCGCTCGGGGGCTGTCGAACTTCATCTACATGACGGTGGGCACGGGCATCGGTGCCGGCATCGTCCTCAATGGCCGACCCGTCCACGGGCTCATGCATCCCGAGTTCGGCCACATCCTCATCCCACATGACCACGCCGTCGATCCGTTCCCCGGTTCCTGCCCGTTCCATCGTGACTGCCTCGAGGGCGTGGCCTCCGGCGAAGCGCTGCGCGCTCGCTACGGCAAGCCGGCCGAACAGCTCGATGATCAGGCCGCCTGGGCGCTCGAGGCGCGCTACCTTGCGATCGGGATCATGAATGCCGTCCTCACGGTTTCGCCGGAGCGCGTTGTACTTGGCGGCGGTGTGGTCAAGAAGCCCGGCCTTCTGCCGATCGTCCGGACTCAGGTGGAGGAGCTCATGAGCGGCTACATCGAGCTCGCTCGCGAGGTCGGCAACATCGACCACTTCATCGTCCCGCCGGCCCTCAGCGACCGCGCCGGCGTCCTCGGTGCACTCCACCTGGCAATGGCAGCACACCCCGGATTGGCGAAGTGAAGATCTTCGGCCATCGGAAGCGCGAAGCAGACGACGTCGCCTGGTCCCTCGACGAACCGTTTCCTCTTCGAGATGCTCCTGCGCGTCGTCCCTGATCAGGTGTACTTCAAGGACGTCCGAAGCCGCTTCCTCTGCGTTAGCCCGACGGCAACCCGCGCCAACGTACGAGCGAGGCGCCGGGCACTCCATACGGGCTAGCCGTCGAGGTTTGCTGAAGGAGCTGTCGTTGGTGGGCAGCTCGTGCGCGCCGGTCGCATCGGCGGCGGCTTCGTCGTGGTGTTCCAGCACTCGGCTTCGTGTGTGCGTCGGTCGTCGTAGCCGGCGCGGAAGTCGTCAGGGTCGAGCGCGCTCCGAGCGTCAGCTACCTGTCAACGCCGGACCGGGGAGCGGGGCAGTTTCGTAGACTTGATGAGGAATCATGAGGAGCACCATTATTCGCGCGGCAACTCGCATTGCTGCTGTTGCAGTCCTTCTTCTTGTTGGTGCCGCAGCAGACGCCTCATCGCGACATGCGTCTACCGCGAATCAGAAGATCAAAGCGCGGGTGGGCGCGTACATGCTGGCGTTTACCCCCAAGTCCGGGACCATCGCGGTGTCTCATGGTGGGAGCGCAGTTCTCCAGATCAGGGAGCTGGGCGGGCACGCCAAAGTAAATCTCCTCAAGTCGACCAAGAGGATTACCCATTCCGGCACGAACTGGACGCTCTCCGGCAACGCGCCGTGGGCGTCATTTCAGCTCACGCTCACGGCTTCAAGTCCAACAAGTGATGGGCAACCATCCGGTAACGCTCTCATCGGCCTGGCGCTGAAGGTCACGCCGAGCAAGGACGCGCCGACAGACCCCGGTCCGGATGTCACACTCGTCCACGCGCCTGCCGCCGCGTTGAAAGAGTACGCGGCGGCACCCCCGGTCGCCGGAAACAATCTCTTCCTCTCCAACACCCAATTAGGCAGCACGATCCTGTACTTCTCGAACTACACCGCGCTCGGTCCGTACTTCGACCGCACACGGTCGGGGGTGACCCAGCCAAACTTCCCCTATTTGCGTGCCGGCACCAAGGGGTCGTTGGTCGGCGTGTCCCGGGGCTCCTTCGGCTACGTTCCGCCGCCCAACAGTCTCGGCTCGCTACCCCACAAGAAAACGACTGTAGTCGTTTCCAGCTATCTCTACCTCGAGCCCGCGATCCCGTCCGCTGAATCAGACATCGCCACGGCGTATCTGCGGGCGCTGGATACCGTCGACTCGGCAGTCGCTCAGCCGTCCGTTCCCGCCGCCGACTGGCAGACCCTCGCGGCCAGATCTGCGGCCGACATCGCCGATCCATCGAATTGGGTGACCGTCAACGGGCATCAGTACCTGCGCTCATACGTCTCGGACACTCGCTCCGCCCCCGAGCTGCTGACCCAGGCGGGCGTGCTGGCAGGAATCAGGGCTTACGAAGCCCGAAACCGCACGTCAGAACCCTTCGACGCCACGCTCGATGCCGATCTATCCACGTACTACGACCCGGTATACGGCACCGTCATGAACAGCCTTCCCCACGATCCGTCGGCACGGGGAGAGAGCTGGTATTTCGTCAATAACCTGATCTCACTGTTGCAACTCGCGCAGACTGGCGACGGCGCAGCCAAAACGTTGCTGCTGCAATCGGTGGACGCAGTAATCAAGCTGGCGCATGTCAACGGATACGAGTTTCCACAGAACTTTGCCTACAGTGACCTCAACGGATCAGGCTCGCAAGTTGAACACGATGTTGCGGGAGGGTATGCCTGGTTGATGCTGGGACTGTATGAGCTCACGGGCAAGGCGCAGTATCTGGATGAGTCCAAAGCATCCATTGCTCATGTGGCCGGCACGGGCTTCGACCTGTCGTACGAGACACACATGTCGGCGTTCACAGCCGCAGCCGCGCAGAGGCTCTACACGATGACGGGGGACACCACCTATCGCGGGTACGCCGTACTCGCGCTGGCCAACCTCTTTCACGCGGTCCGCCTCTGGGACTGTACCTACGGAACGTGTAAGAAGGGATCGGGCTATCACACATACATGGGCCTGAACCCACTGCCCTGGTCGGACTATGTCGCCATGCTGGAGCAGTACGAGGCGTGGCTCGGCCTTCAGAGCTACATGCGATACGCCCAGAACGAGCCGGCCTATGTAACGAACCTGGTAAAGGCATTCATCCGGGACTCACCGCGTACCCTGCAGTACTCGCTGCCGCCATTGCTGCCGTCCGGCGCAGCGTCATCCGCTGCCGGGGAGTACTCGTTTGTGCCGCGCAACAACCTGAGCTGGCACATCCCTCTTGAGGATCTGCGGGAGGGAGAGGTGGCCAGCGGGGCAATCGGCCAGGAGCTCTATGGAGCGGGCGGCCCCTTCATGTTTGCGGCCTA
>DATCNE010000008.1:0-3298 GCA_036565395.1 Dermatophilaceae bacterium | reverse complement strand
TAAGCGCAAAAGGGGCCATGGGCCTATCTTGGCTGCCCCCAATGAACGCCGCCGACGGTCATGACGCCGTCGCCAGCGCGGCCCGTTCGTCGTGCTCACGCAGCATGCGCAGCACGGTCGCGGGCGAGGGGTGCCGGCCCTTCTTCTTGCCCGTGGCGATGACCAGGCGGCCGGCGATGTCTCGCAGGCTCAGCTTCTGCTCACGTAGATGTAGCGCGACGGCGAGCATCGCGTCGTCGGTCACTACCGCGCCACCGATCGTCTTGCCCCGGGCCCGTGCGGATTCGTGGCCTTCGAGGGTACGGTCACGGACGTACTCGCGTTCCATCCCCGACACCGCCGCGAGCACCGTGAACACGACCCCCGAAGGGTCGTGTGATCCCTGCAGCTCCCCAGTGAGGAACTCCAAACCGATGCCCGCGGCCTTGAGCTGCTCGGCCAGCATCGCCAGCTCGATGCCGCGCCCGAGCCGCTTGTGCTCATGCACCACGAGGGTGACCTCGACACCGGAGGCCCGCAGTTCACGCGCGAGGGCCACGGCCCGCTCAAGCTGCGGCCGGCGCACGGCCCGGGTGGAGATCTTCTCGGAGAACACCCGGGTAACCCCGGCCTGCTTCAGCAAGTCGAGCTGGCTGTCCAACGACTGCCGGACGGTCGACGCGCGGGCATACCCGATCCGTACGTGCCCCGCCGCCTCGATGGAGGCCGAGACCGGGCGCGGTAGCTCGACCCAGATCGAACTCGGCTTGCGCACCGGCGGGACCGGTACGCTCAGCGACTTGGCCAACGACGGCACGAGCCGGAACCTGGAGGTGTGGTACTGCACAGCGACTTTCCCCCGGCCGGTCCGGCACGGAGAGCCAGCCGGCGCGGCACAGGAAGACATAGGGCAGTCGTTGCCCTCCACGCGCACGAAATCGTCATCGGTCATCCCCAAATTGTTTCATAGGGTGTTTCATACGTCCAATCCTATGAAACGCCCTATGAAACACGATCCACCCTGGATAGGCCTCGTCAGGTGGAGCGTTTCATATGCGCACCTATGAAACACGCCACCTCCCCAGGCGAGCCCATCCCCGCTAACGCCACTGACCGTTCCGTTGTCGCTCAACCCCGAGCTCGAGTGCGGCATTCCTCAAGGCGACAAAGCCACCACTGGCCGTGGATGCCACGGTGCTGCAGAATGCCGGACACCGGCTCAGCCTGTGGCAGGGCCTTCTTCCTGGCAGTTTGGCCTGGCTCGGTGCCAACGTCTCCGGTTTCAAAGCCAAGCCGTAGCGTTCCGTGGACGCTGCCGGTAACGAACACCATCAGCACGCCTCCCCCGGCGCACCCAGAATGACGCCGACTCGGCCCCCGGACGGAGTCATTGAAGCTAGAGGACAGTCGGCTGTGGTCAGCTCGACGATGGGGCTGGTGCCTCTGGACTTCGATTCAGGTGCTGGTCGTGGCCCACGAGCAGTCCTTTGAACGCTCTGCCGCCCTGGGGCCCTTCAGGCCGCAGAGTGTCGGCGCCGTTGTCAACGACCCAGGTGTGGCTTTCTCCGTCCGGTTGCTGCCTTCATGTTCCAGTCTCTCTCGTCGCTGTCCTGCGAGCACCGGGTGGCAGGAGGGGCCGATCATCGGCCCCGCCTAGGCCCAATGGCGTTAACTTAGACGTCGATGCGCTATGGTTCTGGGATGGCGCGTGTTGGACAGCAGATCGCGGGGTTGGGCGAGGACCGGTTGCCGGGTCAGATCGCTGTGGGGGTGTTGACGAAGGTCTTCCCGCCGAGCCTGGTCGATGAGGTCGTGGCGGCGGCCGGTGTGGGTGAGCAGCGGATTCGCGTGCTGCCGGCCCGGCTGGTCGTGTACTACAACCTGGCGATGATCGTGTTCTTACAGTCCAGTTACGGGCAGGTGTGGACCAAGCTGGTCGGGGGGCTGGGGTGGGCGAAGAGTTTCCGGATGCGGGTGGCGGTGGGGATGTCGCCGTCGCCCGCGGCGATCTCCAAGGCCCGTTCACGGCTGGGGTGGCAGGTGATGGCGGACCTTTTGGATCGGGTCGCCGGGCCGTTGGCTGGCCGCGATGACGGCTGGGCTTATGTGGCGGGTCTGCGGTTGGTCGCTTTCGACGGGTTGACGGTGGACGTGCCGGACTCGGCGGCGAACGCGGCCGCGTTCGGGCGACCCGGTGGTGGCGCCGGGGCGGGGGCTTTCCCGCAGGTGCGGGTCGTGGCGTTGGCCGAGTGCGGGTCCAGGGCGGTGATGGGTGCCCGCTGCGCGGGCATCACTGTCGGGGAGCAGACCCTGACCGCGGAGCTGACCGGGTTGCTGGGCGAGGGTCTACTGGTGGCCGCTGACCGAAACTTCCTGTCCCACGGCGCGTTGGCCCAGGTGTTGGCCACGGGCGCTCACGTGCTGTGGCGTGCCCGATCCGACATCGACCTGCCCGTGATCTCCGTGCTGGACGATGGCACGTACATTTCCCGGATCGCCGACCCGAATACGTCACGGCGCCTGCGCCGGGCGGGCAAGTCAGGTGCGGACATCCCGGGGATCACCGTGCGGGTCATCGAGTACTCGGTGACCACCGAGGAGGGCAACGACGTCTCTGAGCTCTTCTGTCTGGTCACCGACCTGCTCGACCCGGGGCAGCTGAGCGCCCAGCAGGCCGCGCAGGCCTACGGGCAGCGTTGGCAGATCGAGACCGCATTCGCGGAGCTGGAGACCGGTATCCGCGGCGGCCCCGCCGTGGTCCTGCGCTCCAAAAGTCCTGACATGATCCGTCAGGAGCTCTACGCGCTGCTGTGCACCTACCAGGCCATTCGCACCCTGATCTGCCACGCCGCCGCCGCGGAGGGACTGGACCCCGACAGGATCTCCTTCACCCGTGCCAAGGAAGCCATCGCCGCCCGCGTCAGTGACGCGGCGGCGTTTTCCCCCCCGCTGACCTCGCCGACCTTCACGACGACCTGATCGCCGAGATCACCCACCGGCGCCACCTCGTGCCTGTGCGCCCGCCACGCGCCTACGCTCGGGCCCAGAAACGTCCCGGGGGCCGCTTCCGCACCAAGAAACCCGCAGACAGGGCACCGCTGATCCCCAGAACGAAGATCATCTTCTGGCCCTTACCTCAACAGAACTAAAGTTAATGCCATTGGGACCGCCCGCGATCCATCAAGATCCCTGGAAATCCTCGGCATCACCTGACTTTGCCGGGGCCCTGGGTGTGGTCACCGGCGAGGTCGGCGCCGGCAAGACCGTCGCTATCCGCGCCGCCCTGGCCGGACTAGACCCAATGGCATTAACTTTAGTT
>DATCNE010000007.1:0-2164 GCA_036565395.1 Dermatophilaceae bacterium | reverse complement strand
AGCTGGACCTGATCCTGCCCACATTCCGCTACCGGGCAACCGCAGCCGATGGGACCGTCGAGAACGAGCTCTGCCCTGTCTACCGCGCCAGGACAACCGATGCCCAGGTGACCGTGCACCCCACCGAGGTTCATGATGCCTGGTGGATGCCGTGGGCCGATTTCGCCGCCCACGTCGACGGAACGGACCCGCTGTCCTCATGGGGCGCTCAGCAGGTGGAGCAGTTGAGCTCACTCGGCCCCGACCCGTTCGCCTGGGCCACCGGCGACCCGACGTTGCTCCCAGCGGCGGCGTTGCCGTGACTTCGCAGTGGCAGATCCGCCGCGAGTCCGCTGCGTGACCCGGACGGTACCGGCATAGTGTCGGTTATGGCCCTGCACCGCGGTTCCGACCCGCATGAGTCCACCACCTGGAGTTCCAATCCATTGATCACCGAGGCCAACCCCGCACTCGGGGAAAGCCTGACGCCGCCGAAGACGCGCCTCGCGCAGGATCCGGTTCCGGCCGATGTCGCCTACCAGCTCATCCACGACGAGCTGCTGCTCGATGGCTGGGCTTGGGCTTCGTAGCGGCGCTGCGCATCCTCGACCTGGAGCTGCTTGTCGCGGGCATCGGCTTCGGCTCGTTGGGTATTCGCGTGCTCCGACCCGCTCTCATGAACTACTTCCGTGGTGGATCCAGGCTCAACGCACCCACACCGATCGCCCTGCACTACGGCGCGCTCGACACGCCGAGCCCGGACAACCGCTCGGCTGCCTACAACGACTCCGTCCCAGGCAGCATCGCGCGACTCCGCGAGATCTATGCGGCCGGGGGAGCGGTGGACAACGTTCACTTGCTCGTCAGCGAAAGCCTGCACCATGAACTCGACGTACCCGCGATCCTCTCCTGGCTCGACGCCATCGCTCGCCCCGGTAGCTGACCCCGTCCGGTCAGCTGCAGAACCGATGGCCGAGCGGCGGAGGGGCGCCTCACACGTCAGCAACCCTGGCCGCCGCCGACTAGCAGCACCGGCCGACGCGAATTGCTGGACAGCCCGGGACGTTTGCGTCTTGGGTGGTCATGTCGACGTAGGTCAGTCCATTGAACTCATCCGCGCCACAAGCAAGTGAACACGCCACATCGTCGGAGGCAGGCGCGACGCCATTGACGATGCCCTGACCGATGCGGCGAACTGACTCGGGCTCGTTGTGAGCGGCACGCCTGCGGACTCTGCGCCAGTCGACGGGCAGAATCCGCCTGCCCGCAGCAGTGGCGGAGTCTGACGTCAGGACGATGTCGCCGCAGCCATTGTCGCGGTAGTTGCTGCCGTCAGCGTCTGGAGGGTCGGCATCCGCAACTACACCAGCGCCACCAGCTGACACGGTTCCCCGCGCACCGGGACCGCCGACCGGGAGTCAGCAGCCGGAATTCGCCAGCAGCGCCCACGGACGGTCCGGCGCTGGCGTCTAGCTACTCACTGCATGGCGGCCCAGCAGCTGACGAGTTCGCGGCCTTCTCGGCGCCGGCCAAACTGGCCACTGCCGACGCGCGCGGGTAACAGGACATGCCGCGACATGTCGGACGCGGAGCGTGCGGCATAGCGTTGTGAGAAGTCGCGTTCGAGCGGAAGGAGAGGCACAAGCCCTGGCTGTCGACTGAAGGCTTTGCCAGGTGGCATGGCTGCGCTCTGCTCGGGTCCGAAGGGCGATTCATCGACGACCGCCGACCCACGGCCGGCGTCTCGCCCGCTCACGGCGACGACGGCCCCTTGCGCGGCGAAGTGTTCAGCGATCGCTCTTCCGATGTTGCTGGTCGCCCCAGTGACGAGGGCGGTTCTGCCCGACAGTCTTGTGGCCATGGCAAGGTCCTCCACAGAAAAGTAAGTGGATGTATACCTGTTCCAATGGCAGCGTAAGACTGACTACCGAGGACGTACTCGGCACTCGAACGACTTCTCGGGTAGCGATTCATTGCTCTTTTTCGTTGAATACCGTCTCTATTTCACCGTATGGAGAAAACGATTGGACGTCTTCATGCCAATCCCAAGGCACGTGAACGTGACTCGCGCCCATCTCAACGGGGCCAGTTGACAGGTCGACTCGAACGTATGAATCTCGGGGATCTCCCGCTTGTTCGATTCGTCCAGCAAACGCCGACTCCACGAGCCTGCGCACCAGATCGA
>DATCNE010000006.1:0-3040 GCA_036565395.1 Dermatophilaceae bacterium | reverse complement strand
CCGATACCATGCACCTGAAGGGTGTCCTTTCTTTGGAGTCATACAGATCTCACAATCCGTATCCTCCCAGGTCAGGGCACCTTTCACTGTCCCGACACCCTCGAAACCACACTCACGAAGACCGCCGTGAATACCCCAGGTAAATGCCACGGGTACCCCCGAATAGAAGACCGACCTGGGATCCCGCGGACGAGCATCGCGGACGAGGTCGTCCCATAGGCGCTCCGAGGCGGCACCTAGCCGAGCTGACGTCAACCGCCGGACGAGGATTTCTGCACTCCCGCCATAATCTATGCGACCGATCGACTGCAGCAATCCGAAGTCTTTCCAATGACGGAGTGCTGTCGCATCCGTCTCATCTATCAGCAACCGGATGTGCTTCCCGCGCGCCAGTGCGTAGCCCACCTCAAAAAGAACATTGCTGTTGAGCGTTCCAACCTCGGCAACCAGTGTGTCTGCTCTGTCGATTGCCTCAGTGATCCGGCCGATGATCAACCGCCCATCGACGTCGAGTCCCTCCCATGTCTCACATTCCACGCCCGTGACGGCCCCCAAGTGGTCAGCAGCCTCGCGCAGAGTTTCGGCTCGCAAGTCAGGCTTTCCCGGGTAGGCAAAGAACAACCCGTCCCTCATTGTGTCGTCGGTCACAAGCATCACTATGTCCTGCCACGGCCCCACTAGCCTCGATCTTTCACGCCTCGGGCATTGAGCGCCGTTGCGGCTGCAGGTCGCCGGCTGGTGGTGATTTTGTCATCGGGGTGTGACGGTGGCCCGAGTGTCGTCTCGGGTGAGCGCCGGTTCCAGGTGGTCGGGGGTCGCGCAGTGATTGTTGGGACGGGTGAGGTGATTCCTACCCGGGGACGGTCAGGGCTCGTAGCCGCCTGACGCCTTCGTTGACGAGGTCGACCCAGGGGGCTTTGGTCGCGAGGTGGAGGCGGACCTGCCGGCCGGTGCGTGCGATCGTCGCCGGGAGAGTGAACAGACGTAGCCGTAACCGTTTTGGTTCCCAGCGCCTGGCTTGGTGCCCGTTCAGGGCGAGCATCTGCATCCAAGCGGTGATCTCCACGGCCAGGGCCACGATGGCGCACCAGAGCCTATTCTGGTCAAACCCCTGAAGAGGGAGGTTCATCAGACCGGTGTCCTTCGAGATCCTGATCCGGTCCTCGCACCGGGCCCGGCGGCGGTGGCGCAGCTCCAGGTCGGGCAGCTGAGTGCCGGGGCCACCAGTGGCGGTGTTGGTGGCGAACGCGGTGACCCGGTGTCCGTCGACGTCGGTGATCCGCAGCTGAGCCCCGGGGTGGGGCCGTTCCTTGCGGACAATCACCCGCATCCCTTCCGGCCACCGGGACATGTCCAGCAGGCCGGTCAGCTCGGCGACCCACGCGCCGTCGCGGATCTGGTCGTGGGCGTCGTAGGCCGGGGTCCACACGTCGGCCGGGATCAGGTCCAACAGGTCGGAAGTGTTGTGGGGCAACGGGAATCCGACTGAGTACGACAACCGCTGGCCGGTCATCCAGGTCAGGACCTTGTGGGTGCACCCGGCTGAGTCGGTACGGATCAGGACCTTGCGACCGGCGCGTTTGCCCGGGCGGTGTGAGGGCAGCTGGGCCAGAGCGGCCTTGATGACCGCGATGTGGTCGGTCGCGGTGTTTGAGCCGGCATTGCCCGGGCGCAGTAGCACCGACAGCGGTTCACCGGTGCCTGCAGGGCCGTGGTCGACGAACGACCACAACGGGTGGAAACCATAGCCCTTTTTGTAGGTCGGGGCAGCCTGCTCCTTCTCAGAGTGCGAGCCCACCAACGTCGCATCCAGGTCCACGATCACCGGAGCCCGGGCGCTGGCACCATGGTTCGGGCCGTGCGACCCGGCAAGCTTCCACGCCTGCTTACGGGCGACCGCCCGGGCAGTGTCAATGGCAGCCAACGCCGCTCGGGCGTCAGCGGCCAGCGCGGTGATCGTTCGCGAGACCGTCGCATCCGAGGCCACCCGCCCATACAGACCGGGTTCGCTTCGCAGCAACGCGATGTCGGCCAGGCAGTCCCCACCCAACGCCAACGTGACCGCCAGGTCCAGGATGACCTTGGCCGGGTCATGGACCGCCAGCGGCTTACGCCAACCGGACAGCGCCGCCGACAGTGCCGGTCCCAAACCCGCTGCGGCGATCGTCTCGGTCAACAGCACGCCACCGGCCTGACCCACCGCCCCAGAGTTCGTCGTGTCGACCTGGATGCGCGGATAGAAACCAGTACTGTTGCTCACCTGGAAGGTGCTCCTTGAACGTGCGAATTTTGGACCTCGACAATCCATATCTTCGCAGGTCAGGGGCACCTTTCGGCCGTTCAACACCCACTCATACAGCCCCGCTATGAAATCTCGAGGCTAGGTGGGCCGGGTCAACATGTGCTCGGCCGCGGGCCATGAAGGGCAGAAATCTATCTGGCTCAGTTGTGCTCAGGTGGGCAGCAGGAACCATGCGTTAGTGATGACACTCCCCGCCGTAGCGGGGCCAATGCGTGGTGGGTGAGCATCGCCTGGGCGCCGTAGATCGAGGCGATGGCAGCGACTGCAACAACGGCAACCTGCGCCCCGGAGATGTTGACTGGCTGACCGTCGCCGAAGTCGAGAACGATGTGCTCGGCCACGAGGTCGACGTTGAGGCCGACGATGCCGCTCCACCAAAGTGAGGACAGGTGCCCGGTCGCGAACCTGCAGAGCAGCCGCCGGTCGGTCACGACCGCAACCGCGTAGCTCGCTTCCAACCATCGCCCGTTTTCCTGCACTCGGATCCAGACTCGCAACTGCCGGTAGACCGTCTCCCCCGGTTGCAGGACAACGCCCGCCATCATCGGATCGAATCGAGTAGATGGCATGCCTCGGGCGAGCTCGATCGCCAAGGCGCGGGCGTCGTGGTGCGCCTCGGTGCGATCACGGGCGAGGCGTTGCGCGACGAGAAGCGCGGCTTTCTGCTTCGTTCTCACATCTCCGGCCCTCCCATGGTCACCTGGCCTTCCACACCCTGCCCCACCGGGCGGACACTGA
>DATCNE010000005.1:0-6888 GCA_036565395.1 Dermatophilaceae bacterium | reverse complement strand
CTGCTGGACGAGGCCGAGTCCGTCGCCGACCTGCTGTCCGACGACGACGAGGCAAACCCCGCCCTGCGGCTAGGTGCCGTCATGGCTGGCACCGAGCCGTTGCGCGACAAGCTCGTCCTGGTCGACGACCGTTCCTGGATCACGGGATTCGCCGACTGGGCTGAGCAGCTCATCGCGGAGAGCACCGGCAAGAACGGCACCGGGGTCCTGCCGGTCGTCGTGCAGGGTGACTCTGACAACCCCGACCCTGAGGTCCTCTCCCTGGCCGGCGACATCACGGTGGCCCGACTCGTCGACGTCGCCGACGTCGCCGATACCACCACCGACCCGTCGCGTTCTGAGGTCAGGGTCAGCGGTTCGCTGGGGGCTCAGCTGTTGCTGTGGGAGGTCGCTACGGCCGTTGCAGGCCGGATTCTCGGGATCAACCCGTTCGACCAGCCCGACGTGGAGAGCGCCAAGAATGCTGCTCGCGGACTGCTCGAGGCCACCAGCGTCAAGCCCGACCCTGCCGCCTTCAAAGATGGCGCCATCGAGGTGCGCTCTCTTGGCGGTGACTGGCTGGGTGACGCCAAGACCGTCGCCAGTGCGCTGGACTCGCTGTTCTCCGTGCTGGACCCGCAGCATGGCTACGTGGCGATCATGGCCTATCTCGACAGGCTGGGCGACGCGCCGCTGGCAGGGGCTCGCCGAGTGATTGCCGGCCGCACCAAACGTCCCACCACGTTCGGCTGGGGCCCACGCTTCCTGCACTCCACCGGGCAGTACCACAAGGGTGGTCCGGCGACCGGCGTGTACCTGCAGATCACCGCAGCGCCGCAGGAGGATCTGGCCATCCCCGGCCGGGAGTTCACGTTCGGCGACTTCATCTCTGCGCAGGCCGGCGGCGACGCGCAGGTCCTGGCCGACCACGGTCGCCCCGTGCTGCGGTTGCACCTCACCGATCACGATGCCGGCCTCGCACAGCTGATCCGGACACTTGTCAACGAGTCCCAATGAGTCCCGCCAGGGTTGCGTACGGGATGAACCCGCTTCGCGACCCCCGGGACAAGCGTCTGCCGCGGATCGCCGGGCCTTGTGCCCTGGTGCTCTTCGGCGTCACCGGAGATCTCGCGACCAAGAAGATCATGCCGGCCATCTACGACCTGGCAAACCGCGGACTGCTGCCCCCCGGCTTCAGCCTGGTCGGTTTCGCACGCCGCGACTGGGTGCATGAGGACTTCTGCAAGATCGTGCATGAGGCGGTTCGCGCGCATGCCCGCACCCCCTTCCGTGAGGAGGTGTGGCTCAACCTGGCCAAGGGAATCCGTTTCGTACCAGGCACGTTCGACGACCCAAAGGCATTCGACCTCCTTCGCGAGACCGTGGAAGAGCTCGACTCAGAGCGCGGGACAAGTGGCAACCACGCCTTCTACCTCTCGATCCCGCCGGAGTTCTTCCCCACCGTGTGCGAGCAGCTGCACCGTAGCGGGCTGAACCAAGCCGAAGAGAGCACGTGGCGTCGAGTCGTCATCGAGAAGCCGTTCGGTCACGACCTCAAGAGCGCCCGTGAGCTGAACGCGATCGTCGGGGCAGTCTTTGGCCCGGACTCGATCTTCCGGATCGACCACTACCTGGGCAAGGAGACGGTCCAGAACCTACTGGCGCTGCGCTTTGCCAACCAGATCTTCGAGCCCTTGTGGAACGCCAACTACGTCGACCACGTCCAGATCACGATGGCCGAGGACATCGGGATTGCCGGCCGCGCCGGATACTACGACGGCATCGGCGCTGCACGCGACGTCATCCAGAACCACCTGCTCCAGCTGCTGGCACTGACTGCCATGGAGGAGCCGGTCTCGTTCCAGGCGCACGACCTGCGCGCCGAGAAGGAAAAGGTCCTCTCGGCGGTGCGACTGCCCCGGAATCTGTCAAAGTCCACCGCTCGGGGCCAGTACGTCGAGGGATGGCAGGGCGGCGAGCTGGTCGTTGGCTACGTCGACGAGAACGGCGTCAAAGCGAGCTCCACCACAGAGACGTATGCCGCGCTGAAGCTCGAGATCGATACCCGTCGTTGGGCGGGAGTTCCGTTCTACCTGCGCACCGGCAAGCGCCTGGGCAAGCGCGTCACCGAGATCGCTGTGGTCTTCAAGCGCGCCCCGCACCTGCCGTTCACGGAGACCGCCACCGAGGAGCTCGGCCAGAACGCGATCGTGATCCGCATCCAGCCCGACGAGGGCATCACGATGCGATTCGGCTCGAAGGTGCCCGGATCAGCCATGGAGGTGCGCGACGTCACCATGGACTTCGGCTACGGCATCGCCTTCACCGAGTCCAGCCCCGAGGCCTACGAGCGGCTCATCCTCGACGTTCTGCTCGGTGATCCACCGCTGTTCCCCCGCCACGAAGAGGTGGAGATGGCCTGGCGGATCCTTGACCCGATCGAGGCTTTCTGGACCAAGCATGGGCGCCCCGACCCCTACCCTGCAGGTGGCTGGGGCCCTGACAGCGCCGACGACATGATGCGCCGCGATGGACGCACCTGGAGGAAGCCATGATCGTCGACCTTCCCGGCACCACGACCTCGGCCGTCAGCCGCAAGCTGGTCAAGCTGCGCAACGACGTGGGCGCCGTGGCACTGGGCCGGGTGCTCACCTTGATCATCGTGGCCGAAGAGACCGAGGCGGCCAACGAGGCGATCGAAGCAGCCAATGACGCCAGCCACCAACACCCCTGCCGCATCATCGCGCTGCTCAGCGGCACCAAAGCTGGCGCTGGCCGGCTTGATGCCCAGATCCGCGTCGGAGGCGATGCGGGAGCCAGCGAGGTGATCGTCCTTCGAACCCATGGAGCGCTCGTCGCACACGGCAACAGCGTCGTGGTCCCGTTGCTGCTTCCTGACTCCCCCGTGGTCGCCTGGTGGCCGAAGTCAGCCCCCCCTGACGTCTCAGCATCGGCGATCGGGCAGATGGCGCAGCGGCGGATCACCGATGCCGCCGAGGTCGGCAACCCGCGCAAGGAGCTGCAGCGTCGTGCGGACAGCTACCAGCCCGGTGACACCGACCTGGCCTGGACCCGGATCACGCTGTGGCGTGGCCTCCTTGCAGCGGCCCTGGACCAGTCGCCGTACGAACCTGTCATCGCAACAACAGTCATCGGAGCCAGCGACTCCCCCTCCGTCGACCTGATGGCCGGATGGCTGGCCCAGGCGCTCAAGTGCCCGGTGACGCGTGGACGTGGCAGCGCCGGCACCGGTCTGACGAGCGTGCGGCTCGAGCGCCGCAGCGGCAACATCGACATCGTGCGTCCTCATGGCGCTGTGGCGACGATAGCCCTGCCGGGGCAACCGGTCCGCCGAATCACCTTGGGGCGACGAGAGCTGGCCGAGTGTCTGGCGGACGAGCTGCGTCGGCTTGACCCCGACGAGATCTATGAAGAGACCCTGACCATGGGGCTGGCCCGGTTGGACGGCACCACAAAGAAGAAGACACCTCCTCGGTCCCGAAAGGGGAAAGATCCCTCGTGAGCCGCGCACCCATGGTCGTTGTCCATCACGACAAGCGTGTCCTGGCCGACGCGGCAGCGGCTCGGCTGGTCACCGCCATCGTGGACGCGCAGTCCTCTCGAGGAGAGGCCGACATTGTCCTCACCGGCGGCTCCATGGGGTCGGCAGTGTTGGTCTCGCTAAGTCATTCCGCGGCCAAGGACGCCATCGACTGGCGCCGCCTGAACATCTGGTGGGGCGACGAACGCTTTCTGCCGGCAGGTGACCCCGAGCGCAACGAGACGCAGTCACGTCTGGCCCTGCTCGACACCGTGCCCCTGGATCCTGCCCGGGTGCACGCCATGCCCGCCGCCGACGGACCGTACGGGCTCGATGTTGACAAGGCTGCCGCCCACTACGCCGAGGAGCTCGCGGCTGCCGCGCCACGCGGGCACGACGTCCCCGAGTTCGACGTGCTGATGCTCGGCGTGGGACCGGATGCCCATGTGGCCTCGTTGTTCCCCGAACACCCCGCCCTGCATGAACGCGAGGCCTCAGTGATCGGCGTTCACGGGGCACCCAAACCGCCACCCCTGCGGGTGTCCATGACGTTCCCGAGCTTGTGCGCCGCACGCGACGTCTGGTTCCTGGTCTCCGGCGCGGCTAAGGCCGGCGCTGTCGGTCTGGCCCTCTCGGGGGCCGGCGAGATGCAGGCGCCGGCAGCCGGCGTGAGCGGCATACGGTCCACCACGTGGCTCATGGACCAGGACGCAGCCACCTATGTGCCCAAGCCGCTGATCCGTCTGGCCAGCCGCTGACCCGACCGCGGCTGCTAGTTGATCAGTCCGCGGTCACGTAGCGACTGCAGTGCCTCGTCGAGGATGGCCTGACCATCGGTCTCGCTGCGGCGTTCCTTCACATAGGCCAGGTGGGTCTTGTACGGCGCGTTGTGGTTCGCGGCCGGCGGGTTGGCCTGGTCCTGGCCGGCCGGCAGACCACAGCGCGGGCAGTCCCAGATCTCGGGAACGGCCAGACCAGCCTCCTCGGCAAAACTGGGAGATGTCTCGTGACCGTTGCTGCACCAGTACGAGATGTGGACGCGAGCGGCGGCATCGCCACGCTCGGCCTCACCCATCGGGCCAGCGCCGACTCGGCTACCCCTGATCGCGTTGCCACTTGCCACGATGTTGCTCCTTGGAGTTCACGTCAGCCCGGCCAGGCGGGCATGGGTGGGCTAGCTGCCGAACCGCTCGATGAGCTGGAGTCCGACGATGGCGGCACCCCAGACCATGCCCACTGCAACGGTGAACCGGTCAAGGTTTCGTTCGGCGACCGACGAACCGCTCATCGTGCTGGACATGCCCCCGCCGAACATCTCGGAGAGGCCACCTCCCTTGCCTTTGTGCAGCAAAACCAAGAGGGTCAGGATGAGTCCACCCACGACCAACAGCACCTGCAGCCCGATCTTCACGGCATTCACGAAAGTAAGACCCAATCTCGTTCGGCATCAGTCGGTCGCACGTAGCACGGCCAAGGACAAACACTACCTGACGGCCCTCGCCCCCACGCCCCGACTCACAGTCACCAGCGTGGGGCTCCCGCAGCTCCTCGTTCAGCTGGCGGTGATGTGGTCGCGGTAGCGGCATATCGACACGAACTCGTCGGCCACGATCGAGGCACCACCCACCAGTGCGCCGTCGACGTCGGTCTGGGCCATGATCGCGGCCACGTTGCTTGCCTTGACCGAACCGCCATAGAGGATGCGGATGCCATCCGCGGTGTCGCCGGAGAAGAGCTCGGCCAACCTCGTGCGGATCGCCGCACAGACCTCTTGCGCGTCCGCAGGGGTCGCCACCTCACCCGTGCCGATGGCCCAGATCGGCTCATAGGCAATGACGATCGAGCGCACCTGCTCGGGGGTGACACCGTCCAGTGCCGCGTCGATCTGCGCAAGCACGTGCTCAACCTGGCGTCCCTCCTTGCGCACCTCGAGGCCCTCGCCGCAACACAGGATGGGGGTCAGCTCGTGCCTGTATGCCGCCTTGACCTTCGCGGCCACCACGGTGTCATCCTCGGCGTGGTGCTGCCGACGCTCGCTGTGGCCGACCGCGACATAGGTGCAGCCAAGCTTGGAAAGGAACGCACCCGAGATCTCACCGGTATATGCGCCGGAATCGTGCACCGACAGGTCCTGCGCCCCGTGCTTCAGGAAGAGCTTGTCGCCCTCGATCAGCGTCTGGACGCTGCGCAGGTCGGTGAACGGCACCAGAACGGCCACCTCGACGGCGCCGTAGTCGTGCTTGGCATCGCGAAGGGTCCAGTCAAGCTTCTGGACCAGATGCGTGGCCTGGAGATGGTCGAGGTTCATCTTCCAGTTGCCCGCCATGAGCGGGGTGCGGTTGCTGGTTGCCATGAGGTTTCAGTCCTCCAGAACTGTGAGACCGGGGAGAACCTTGCCCTCGACGTACTCAAGGCTGGCACCTCCGCCGGTCGAGATGTGCCCGAACTGATCGTCGGAAAAACCGAACTGACGCACTGCCGCGGCCGAGTCGCCGCCGCCGATGACCGTCAGCGCACCGGTCTTGGTCACCGCGACCACCGCCCGCGCGACTGCCACGGTGCCGTGGGCGAACGGTGCCATCTCGAAGACGCCCACAGGGCCGTTCCAGAACACGGTGCGCGCATCGGCGATCTTGGCGGCGAAGGTCTCCCCTGTCGCCGGGCCTATGTCCAGGCCCTGCATGTCGGGCGGGATCTGGTCGACAGGGACGACCCTGTGCTCTGCCTCCGCGGAGAAGTCCGTCGCGACCACCACGTCGGACGGCAGGACGATCTCAACGCCGCGTTCCCGGGCCTGCTCGAGATAGCCCTTCACCAAGTCCAGACGATCGGCCTCGAGAATGCTCTTGCCAATCTCGTGCCCCTGCGCGGCCAGGAACGTGTAGGCCATCCCGCCGCCGATGAGCAGCGTGTCGGCGATCTTGAGCAAGCTCTCGATCACGGCCAGCTTGTCGGAGACCTTGGCGCCACCGAGCACCACGACGAACGGCCGTTCGGGCGACTCGGTAAGGCGCTTGAGCACCTCGATCTCAGCCTGGACGAGCCCCCCGATGGCGTGCGGCAGTCGCTGCGCGACGTCATACACGCTGGCATGTTTGCGGTGCACGACGCCGAATCCGTCGCTGACGAAAACATCTGCAAGAGAAGCAAGCTCATCAGCGAAAGCTCCACGCACGGCGTCGTCCTTGGATGTCTCGCCGACGTTGAAGCGGAGGTTCTCCAACAGCGCGACCTGCCCGTCCGCCAGTCCGGCGACAGCGGACCGGGCGGACTCCCCCACCGTGTCGGTGGCGAAGGCGACGGGAGCACCGAGCAGCTCCTGGAGCCGCTTGGCCACGGGCGCCAGGGAGTACCTGGCCTCGGGTGCC
>DATCNE010000004.1:0-1519 GCA_036565395.1 Dermatophilaceae bacterium | reverse complement strand
CTCAACCAGCCGGTCGGGCACCTGTTCGCCGAGGCCCGGCCCTATGCCACTCACCCACAGATCCTGCGGCTGGCCGACGTCACCACCGACTTCTCCTTCCCCTCTGACCACGCCGTGATGGGTGGCGCGGTCGCCACCGGCCTGCTCCTGGTCAACCGCCGCCTGGGGCTACTCGCCGCGCTGGCTGCCGCGCTGATGGCTTTCGCGCGGGTGTACATCGGCGCGCACTACCCCTGGGACGTTCTAGGCGGGCTGGTCCTCGGCGGCGCCGTGGTACT
This sequence comes from Dermatophilaceae bacterium, assembly GCA_036565395.1. Taxonomy (GTDB): domain Bacteria; phylum Actinomycetota; class Actinomycetes; order Actinomycetales; family Dermatophilaceae; genus UBA4719. The sequence continues at coordinate 1,241 of DATCNE010000004.1, read as the reverse complement.
GCTCGGCTGGCTGCTGTTACGCCACCCGCTGACGAACCTGACCACCTGGCTACGACGACAGCCAGGCCTGCGCGCTGCGTTCCCCGAGCCCGAAAACCTCGTCCAGGTCTAGGACCCAACGCGCGGTGTCCGTCACCCCAGCTCTTCTGACGACTATCCCAAATTCGGCAGACGTCCGGTCGTCCGCATCGCCGAAACGCGGCTTGATTGACGCATCCTCGGGGCGCCCGATCAGATTGGCCCGAACCTGCCGATCAGGCCCAGAACGAACAGCACCAGTCCGAGCGCCACAGCGATGGCGTGCGGGAGCGCCACGTGCGGCCAAAGCAGGATCAAGTAGTTCACACCCGGGTCGCGATTGAAGTCCTCCCACGGCTGTGGCACCCGCGGGTCCCGCTGATCGCCGCCGGGGCCGCTCTTGAACAACGCCTTGCGCCAAGCGGAGCGCTCGCCCCAGATGCGTTGCGCAGCGGTTTGCCACCCCCAGTTGATCAGCGGCGACGATGCGGTGCCCTGCATTGTGTGCTCGCCGTAAAGTTCGTGCGCGAGCGTCTCGATGTCGCCCATCCGCGGGTAGTACCGAATCTGGTGCGACTTGGTGGACCCCTCAATGAGCCAGAAGCCCAGCGCGCCCGCGGCCGCGACCAGGAACAAGCCGTAGTGGTCCTGCTGGAACCCCAAGGCCAGCGTCGCCAGGGAGAATGTGACGCCCCAACTCTTCACCGTTAGGAGCCGCTGGTCGAAGCTGGCCACAGTGTCCGCGAGGCGGTAGTACTCGACCATTAGGTCGTCGTGGAGGTAACTCGTTCGCCCGGCGTCGTCGGGTGCAGCGTCCGCCATATTCGACCTCCGGGGCCGGCGATGATCTGACGTTCGCATCGTCCCACGGGATCCATCGCTAACCAGGCAAGCGGGCTGAACTGATCGCATCGGTATGACGCAGCCGGCTCAGCCATTTCATCCTGCGAGGGACGAGGCTGCGCGCGTCAGACCCCAAGCGGAGCCTCGACGTAGCCGGGGTGGCGGCTACTCACCTTGCGTGCTGCCGCGAGGTGGCCGCCGAGGTAGGCGCCGACTCCCGAGATGGCCGCTCCGGCGAGGGCAAGCCTGGCTCCGGCGCCGTGCCGGCCCCGCTGACGGGCAATCCAGGACGCCGAGTAGGTGCCAATCGCTAGCCCGTTTGTGACGGCGTGGACGAGGCCTACTCGCTTGTCGCGCGACCCGGCCGCCGACCACTCAGC
>DATCNE010000003.1:0-2404 GCA_036565395.1 Dermatophilaceae bacterium | reverse complement strand
GGTAGCGGCAGGAGGTGTCAGAGTCGTGGACCCCATCGCGATGACCAGGACGTCGTCCAGGAGCACCCGGGTCTGTTTGGCCGCGGCCGCGGCGGCGGCGGCGGTCGTGCCGGCAGCCGCCACCGGCGGCACGTAGGTGTCATAGATGACGATGTGGGAACCGGGGCTCACGAAAGCGCCCACCCGGGCCGGGTCGGACAACGCCAGCGAGATCGCAACCTGCCCATCCGGCACCTGAATCGCCTTCTGTCCCAACGGAGTCGTGCCAAAGCGGCTCGCCGTGACAAACTCACCAGGCGCGATATCGGTCAGCGCCAGAAGCTTGCCCGTCGCCTCGTCGACCGTGCTCAAAGCGCCCAACGGCAGCCCCTTGGCCGCGACCTGGGTCGGCACGATCAAGCCCGTTGCCACCGCCTCGGCCGCGGTGGTGCCCGCCGGGACCAGCTGCTTGGCGATATACACCGTCTGTGGCTGCTGATCAGCAACCGCCCGCGCATCCGCCCCCTGGGCGTAGACCACCACCGCGACCACACCAATCAACGCCACCACCACGGCAGCCAACACAACGAAAACACGACGACCCATCAGCACATCCCCTTGATCATAAAGTTCACTTCGGTGGTTGGATCAGCGGAGAACTTGCGCCACGAATGGTCCAGGCGACGCGTGACTGCAATGATTCGACGTCCCATGACTTCGCTCCCCTTATCCAGCAAGCGCGATCGAGTACGCGCCGAGCAACGGTGTGCCTGGCGGCGGCGGAGGGGCCGGGGGGGTCTCGACGAGACCTTTGAGGAACCACCCCGAAAGGCAACGGTCACTGCCAGAACACGGTGCCTGTGGGGTGACGGTCTGCGTACGGTCATTGTTCTTGTCAGGAACGCCGCTGCCGCTCGTAACGTAGCCGCTGAGATAGAACTTCGCGTAGCCCGCAATGCGGTACCACGTGTTATTCCCATTCCCAGAAGCGCACGAAGTGACGGTTCCCGTTGGAGGGGTTGAGACTGTCCCCGTCGCGACGCAGTCGAAGACGGGCAGGTAGATAACCGTGTTGAAATACGGCAACATGCTGGGGCACCCGCCGGGCAGCGTGTTACCGGTGTCGACCTTAATCCATCCGCCGACCAGAGCCACCGAGGTGCAGCTCGTGGAACTGCTCAGGTACCCAAAACCACCAGGGACGTCGTGGCCGTTCCACGATGAGCATGTGGTTGCGTGCGCGCCCTGGAGCTGGATGATGATCTCTTGGCCATCGGCCCCTTGCAAAGGCAACTGAGGAGCCGGAGTGGGCCACGGGTTCGCAGCGCCATACCCTGGGTACCCTGGCCCAGCTCCAACGGGAGGGTTGGCGTACGTACCAGTTCCATCCAGCACCGGGTGCAACGGGTCACTGCCTGTTGCCGCAGCCCACTCACAGTACGACAGCGTGATCGGCGCGGCCGCGCCAGAAGGCGGGCCCCAGACGACGGTTGCGCAGGCCTGCTGGTTCGCGCCGCTGATGCCCGTGATCGCCGCACCAAAGTAGTAGGGCAGGATGTTGTTACCGGCGCTGTTCTTGGTCTCGGCGTACACCCGGACATAGTTGACCCCCGTGGGCGGGTCCGACGGGCACTCCTGCAGGTTCGACATACTCTGAATCCACGTCGTCTGACACGGCAGGAGGCCGGTTGCGTTGCCGCAGATGGCTGGGTAGGCCGGAGTGGTCACCGGCGCCGACAACGGCAGCTGGTTGTCGACCCGCTTGATCGCGGTCGCGTTATCGGCAGCGTTCGCGTTGGCGAGATCCCCGAGGTTTGTGGCAGTCGGAGCGCATGTACCCGTCGTGGCGCATTGCTGGGCAACTGCCAGGGCAACTGCGTCGGCACTGTTCTGCAGCTGTCGTCGATCGGCGTTGATGTTCCCGACGTCGACCGTCAACGCTCCCAAGGCAAGCATCACGCCGAAGAAGAAGAGCATTGCGACGATGATGGCGATCGCGCCATCCTCACGCTCACGAAAACGAGTCAACCGGAGCATTTCATGACCGCCTTCTGCGAAAGATTCCCCGGTCCAAAGAGGATCTTTTTGTAAGAGATGCTGACGGTGACTTGGGCATAGTTGTTTGCAACATCCAAAGGATCCGAGGTGACGCACACATTCACGGTCACACCAGCGGAGCGCGTGGCAGCATTCCCGTTTGCGTCGACGACCGCAACCGAAACGCCCGCTGTGCCGCCCTGGAGCGCCGGATTGTTCAACGCGGCAGTGGTTCGAGCAATGACGTTGGCTTCAGTAAAACCCAGCGCTGCGACCCTCGCGCCTTCGCGGGCCGCTTGGCTCAGCTGAATCTCGCCGTTGAAAATCCTACCGAAGTCGATGATGCCCATGACCATAAGAATGAGAAGCGGCATGACAAGGGCCATTT
>DATCNE010000002.1:0-2512 GCA_036565395.1 Dermatophilaceae bacterium | reverse complement strand
CCCCGCGTCGGGGTGAGCGGTCCCGGTGGGGAAGCCACGGCATACCCCTGGCGGTTCTGGCTCGACGGCGAGGCGACTGTCTCGGCATACCGGCGCGGCACGGTCCGGCCACCGAAACCGCCCGTCCCGTCCCGCGACCCGTAGGGCAGGCTGTGTCGTGACCGTGTGGGCCAGCGAAGGGAACGAACCGCCGTGAGCGACATCCTCGACGAACTGCAGTGGCGAGGCTTGGTGGCGCAGACCACCGACGAGGCGGCGCTGCGCGAGGCACTCGCCGACGGGCAGATCACGTTGTACTGCGGGTTCGACCCCACAGCGCCCAGCCTCCACTTCGGGCACCTCGTCCAGCTGATCACGATGCGACATCTGCAACGGGCAGGTCACCGGGTCCTGTGCCTGGTGGGCGGGTCCACCGGGTTGATCGGCGACCCGAAGCCCACGGCTGAGCGCTCCCTCAACTCCAAGGAGACCGTGGCCGAATGGGTCGCGCGGATCCAGTCGCAGGTGCGTCCGTTTCTCGCCTTCGACGGCGACAATCCGGCGATCATGGTCAACAACCTCGACTGGACGGCGCCGATGTCTGCGCTGGACTTCCTGCGCGACATCGGCAAGCACTTCCGGGTCAACGCGATGATCAAGAAGGATGCTGTCGCGGCACGCCTGAACAGCGACCAAGGGATCAGCTACACCGAGTTCAGCTACCAGATCCTTCAGGGCCTCGACTTCCTCGAGCTGTACCGCCAATACGGCTGCACGCTGCAGACGGGCGGCATCGACCAGTGGGGCAACCTGATGGCTGGCGTCGACCTGATCCATCGAGCCGAGCACGCCTCGGTGCACGTCCTCACCACGCCGCTGGTCACCAAGGCGGATGGGACTAAGTTCGGCAAGACCGAAGGGAACGCCGTTTGGCTCGACCCCGACATGACGTCGCCCTACGCGTTCTACCAGTTCTGGATCAATGTCGAGGACGCCTCGGTGATCGGCTATCTCAAGATCTTCACCGACCGCACCAGGGGCGAGATCGACGTGCTGGAGGCGTCGCTGGCCCAGACACCTTTCAAACGAGAGGCACAGAAGGCTTTGGCCGCTGACGTGACGACGTTGGTGCATGGGGCGCAGGCCACGGTGGCAGTGCAGGCCGCCAGCGAGGCGCTGTTCGGCAAGGGTGACCCAGCGGCCCTGGACGCCCGCACGTTGCATGACGCGACCGCCGAGCTGCCCGGGGGAGAGGTTGCACCCGGGGACTCCCTGGTGGATGCCCTGGTCGCCACTGGCCTGGTGGAGAGCCGCAACGCCGCCCGACGGGTCATCGGTGACGGTGGCGCATCCGTCAACAACGTCAAGGTCAGTGATCCTGAGGCTGTGCTGACCGAGGGCGACTTCCTCCAGGGTCAGGTCGCGCTGGTGCGTCGGGGGCGGAAGTCCCTGGCCGCCGCCCGCAGGTCGCCCTGATCGCGGGGGTGCCGGACCGACTGGACGACTGCCCGGCAAGCTCCTGACCAGCGGATTTGTGTTTTTCGGGGGTGAGGTCCTAAAGTTCTGCAGGTCAGCCCGACAGGGAGCAACGGACACCACTGCAGCAGGTGCGCAAGCGCCGTGCGAAGTGGCCGGTCCCACGGGCTGGAACCACACCGTTGACGCGGTTGGACCAACACCGGTAAGACGGGTTGGATCCATGCCGGTAACACGGATGGACCACAGAAAAGGTACCGGGTCTCCGGTGTCACCTGATGCCCGCAAGGGGATCGTGGGACAGGCTTCGGCCTGTTACAGTGGGTACCCGCCAAGGCTCTGCACAACGCACCGATCCACGGATCGGGGCCGATTATGCGAACGGCCGCCTGGCGGGTAGGTTAGAACAGTTGCCCCGATGCGACGCCGGAAGGTGGCGTGTTGGTGTGTGTCCGATTCTTGAGAACTCAACAGCGTGCCAAAAATCGATGCCAAGTTTGACCTCGGTTTGTGGGGTGGCCTTCGGGTTGCTTCGTGGATCGGGTTTTTCTTTGGTTGAATGAGAATTGAGTCAGTTTGACTCGTTCTGCTCAGCTGGAATCAGTTACCCTTCGGGGTTTGTTTTTCCTTTCGCTTTTCAGGGCTCTGCTTTTCGGAGTTTTGCTTTTGGGGAGTGTTGGGGTTTGAACATCAACGGAGAGTTTGATCCTGGCTCAGGACGAACGCTGGCGGCGTGCTTAACACATGCAAGTCGAACGGTGATCTTGGGGGCTTGCTCTCAGGTGATCAGTGGCGAACGGGTGAGTAACACGTGAGTAACCTGCCCTTCACTCTGGGATAACTCCGGGAAACCGGGGCTAATACTGGATACGACTCGAACAGGCATCTGTATCGGGTGGAAAGATTTATTGGTGGAGGATGGACTCGCGGCCTATCAGCTTGTTGGTGAGGTAATGGCTCACCAAGGCGACGACGGGTAGCCGGCCTGAGAGGGCGATCGGCCACACTGGGACTGAGACACGGCCCAGACTCCTACGGGAGGCAGCAGTGGGGAATA
>DATCNE010000001.1:0-2781 GCA_036565395.1 Dermatophilaceae bacterium | reverse complement strand
CGGGCTATCTGCACGCGCTTGCGCTCCCCCTCGCTGAGGGTGCCGAACGCCCGGTCGCTCAGGTGGGCCGCACCAAGTGCGTCGAGCAGGTAGGCGGCGCGGGCATGGTCGAGCGCGTCGTAGCGCTCGCGCCAACGGCCCACGATGCCGTAGGAAGCGGTGACGACGACATCCTTGACCAGCTCGTCAACGGGCAGCCTTTCGGCGATCGCCGCGCTGGACAGGCCGATTCGCGGGCGCAGCTCGAAGACGTCGACCGCGCCAAGCACCTCGCCCAGAACCCCCGCGACACCCGTCGTGGGGTGGATCCGACCAGCTGCCAGCTGCAACAGGGTGGTCTTGCCGGCCCCGTTCGGCCCGAGAATGACCCACCGCTGGCCTTCCTCGACCTCCCACGTGATGTCGTCGAGCAGCGTGGTGTTACCACGGACCACGCTGACGCCGGCGAATTCGAGGACGTCGCTCATGTTGCCTGACCCTAGGCCACCGCCCCACCACAGTGGGTCAGCGACTCCTGCAACGACACCTACGATGAGGCCGTGTCCGTCCTCCCCGTGTCCGTCCGGCTCGCGCTGTGGGCGACGGCAGCGTTTGCCGGGCAGCTGCGGGTCGAAGAAGTCGTTGACCGGGCACACCCCGACCTCGACCACGTCATCGGCGACCTCGACCGCCTCGTCCTGTGGCGTGACATGGGTGAGCGCGCAGTCCTCGTGGCACTCCCCCGTCCCGGCAACCTCTCCGGTATGCCGCGTGGTTCCCCCGAGCTGATCGCCGCGGCCACGGATGCGGGAGAGTGCGTCTACGTGCCTAGCCTCGGCGGGGCCCTGGTCCCGACGCTCGAGACCTTTGGCCCCGATGGCGACCAGGGAGCCCAGGTGACCTGGACGGCATACGACTGCGACCCCGTCGCGACGCACACCCTGGAAGCGTTGTCCCTGAACGAGATCGAGCTGCGGTTGCGACAAGACCTGCTGGAGGCCACCGCCCGGATAGATGCGCTGGACATCAAGCCGTGGAACGCCATGCTGCGCTCGCTAGCGGATGACCTGCCCGCTGGCGCTTGGGGCCTGCCGCCAGGACTTCCTCGTCGAGCCCAAGGTGTCATGGCCACCGCCGCCCAGATCGGGGTCGCCACCGATCTGGGCCTCTCCATCCACGCAGAGTCGCAAGTGCTGACGAGCCAGCTAACCGAACAGCGCCGACGACTGCTGACTGACCTTTCTGCCATCGCCGACACGGCCATGGCAGACGCTGCAACCGTGGCCGCCCTGTGGATGGCCGGACTACGCCCCGGCCACAACGACCTCTAGCCAACCTCTGGCCAACGTCTAGCCCAGGGCTGACTCGTAGACCGTCATGGTCTGGTCGCCGATCGAGGACCACGAGAAGCTCTCCATCGCCCGCACCCGTCCGGCCTGGCCGCATGCGCGGGCGCGGACCGGGTCCGAGATCGCCTCGTTGAGTGCCGCTGCCAGGTCCGAGACGAAACGATGTGGATCCTCGGGGATCCCGCTCCCGTCGGTCACCTGCTCGATCGGCACCAGCCACCCGGTCTCACCGTGGACGACCACCTCGGGGATCCCGCCGGTCGCCGTAGCGACGACCGCAAGCCCGCACGCCATAGCTTCAAGGTTGACGATCCCCAGCGGCTCATAGACCGACGGGCAAGCGAAAACCGTTGCGGCGCTGAGCAATGCGATCACCTCAACCCTTGGCAGCATCTCAGCGATCCACACCACACCGTGGCGCTTGCTTCGCAGCTCGGCGATCAGCTCATCGACCTCCGCGTAGATCTCAGGGGTGTCCGGAGCCCCGGCGACGAGGACGAGCTGGACCTCCGGCGGCAGCTGGGTGGCAGCACGCAACAGATAGGGCAGCCCCTTCTGGCGGGTGATCCGGCCCACGAAGATGACTGACGGGCGACCTGGGTCAATGCCGTGCCTGCGCACCACGTCGAGGGCCGCCGCGCTGGAATCCTGTTGCCACTGCTGGGAGTCGATGCCGTTGTGAACTACGTGGACCGTGGCCGGGTCAACCGAGGGATAGCTGCTCAGAACGTCCAGGCGCATCCCAGCACTCACCGCGATGATGGCTGTGGCGGCCTCGTACGCCGTCCGCTCGGCCCACGAGGAAACCGCGTAGCCGCCGCCGAGCTGCTCGGCCTTCCAGGGACGCAAGGGCTCCAGGCTGTGGGCAGAGACCACATGGGGCACGCCGTTCAGCAACGAAGCCATATGCCCGGCCATGTTGGCGTACCACGTGTGCGAGTGGACCAGATCGGCGCCGACGCAGTCACCGGCCATGGTCAGGTCGACACCCAGCGTCTGAATGGCCGGGTTCGCGGACGAGAACTGTGGTAGATCGTCATACCCGATGGTGCCCGCTTCGTCGCGCGGTCCCCCGAAGCAGCGAACCCGTGCATCGACATCGCCCCGGGCGCGCAGCGCACGCACCAGCTCGGCCACGTGGACGCCTGCCCCGCCATAGATCTGGGGCGGGTACTCCTTGGTCAGGATGTCGACTCTCACGGCGTGAACGCTAGCCCGTCCAGGGTCGCCGCGAAACGGTTCCCGCCCGTAGGGTCAGGCCATGAGGAAGCAGACTGGCGACCCGAAGGTTCTAGCGATCGTGCTGGCCGGCGGTGAGGGCAAGCGACTGTTGCCCCTGACCGCGGACCGTGCCAAACCTGCCGTGCCGTTCGGCGGAATCTACCGGCTGGTCGACTTCGCCCTCAGCAACGTCGTGAACTCGGGGTATCTCAAGATCGTCGTGCTCACGCAG